>CAYFQK010000101.1:0-1802 GCA_964345255.1 uncultured Bacteroidales bacterium
GGCGACTGATGGATTTACAGCAGCTTGAGAGAATTCCGGGAAGTGAAACAACGCAAAAGGACTAGGCAATCAACCGGCTTCAAAATTTTATAATCAGATGTATGTAAATAATATGAAATAGCAGGGATTTATTTATTTTTACAAGCATGAAAATAAGTGGCCTGATTATTATATTATTATTTTGCTTTTTCTTTGCCGATGCACAGGAAAGCGATTCATTGCGGATAAAAAATGTCACTGAGCTACAGGAAGAAATTGACTCTCTTAAAGAAGAGATCAAGCTGATGAACCGGAATCTGCAAGAGGTGAAAGAAGACCTGGTAGATAATCGTAAAAAAGCAGATGAATTTATCGACTTACTGGATGCTGATTCAGTAGATGAAGGTGGGATGAATGAGGATCAACGCTCAAGACGTAAGCGGGTGGACGACCTTCTTCGCGCCATACGCCAGCAACCCGGTCAACTTCGTTTCAATGGCGGATTGACCTCCTCATTTCAGGGTAATCCCAGAGGACAGAGAGATGAAATTACCGCGGTTGGGTCGTTTGATATCTATGCCATGACCAGCTTCGGAAAGGGGACGCTCCTTTTTATCGATCTGGAAGCTATTGGTGGAAACGGGCCGGATGATTTGTATGACTCGTTTCTTGGACTCAATGGTGATGCGGGTTCATACCAGGATGAAGATGGTGTGGACCGGTTAAATGTGCTGGAGGGTTGGGCTGAATTTTCGGTATTAAATGAAGCTATTACCATCACAGCCGGGAAAATAGACCTGACGAACTATTTTGATAATAATGCCATAGCCAATGACGAGACCTTACAGTTTTTATCCGGTGCTTTTATTAACAACGCGGCTTTTGTGGCACCGTCAAATTCTCCCGGAGTCAGATTTCAAACTACCGTTTTGAAACGCTTTTATTTTCAGGTTGGCTTGGTAAGCATGGATAATGCGGGTGCGTCATTAGTCTCCGATCTCTACAAGGCCACCAGCTTGCGGTTTAGATTATTTGCAAACTCTCCCTGGGAGACAAACTTTCGGTTTTACGGCTATCAATGCCCGGAAAAAAATAGTGCTCAGGGTTATGGAATTAGTGTTGATGGAACTGCATTTGAGGAATACAAAATATTTGGCCGCTACGGGATGAACAGAGATGCGCTGGCACAAAATCACGGAATTTCCTCAAGCTGGAGTGCCGGGTTTAGTTTTATCCAACAGCTCGAAAACAAGGGGGTAAACATTGGGCTGGCTTATGGAGAGATCACTCCTTTTCATGAAACGATGAAAATTGAAAGCCAGTTCGAAATCTATGCCCGATATCAGTTTAATAAGTGGATTTATACGTCACCACATTTTCAGATGGTTTGGAATGCAAGAGGAACCAATAGTAATTATTCGCTTGTTGGCCTGAGGACGCATTTTAATTTTTAAAAAAAGTGATTCACCGCATTTTGAATATCGCTATCTAAATCGGAAACCGGATGGTTGATTAAATTTATATCATAATCCGCCAGGAGTTCCATGAAAGTACTTTTAGAAAGCCCTACAAGCTCTGCTGCCTGGATGAGAGTAAGTTTGCCCTTTTCGTATAATCTTGAAGCAAGAAGCATTTTAGCTTCCCGATCATCCAAATCGTGGTTATCAGGGATGTTTAACTGAATGGTTTTCATAATGCCACTCCTTTTGATTAAAAATGCAAATATTTTGGGTTCTTTTCATGTAAACCTGTTTCAGGACAAGACAATCACCAGGAAAATCCAACTTAAATTGATTGCTGCGCGTTTAATCCTTTCAGGAATT
>CAYFQK010000101.1:1902-10735 GCA_964345255.1 uncultured Bacteroidales bacterium
CCTCTCTCGCAAAGGATAATCCGCTCGTTACCTCCCGAAAAGATGTATTCTGCTGAGAAAAGCAATTCATCCAAAGTCCCGGACAATCCGCGTTTAAGTAACACCGGTTTATCTACCTTACCTAAAGCATCCAGCAAATTATAATTTTGGGAATTGCGTGCTCCCACTTGGAAAACATCCACATAAGGATACATTGCTTCGATTTTCTCAGCCTCCATCACTTCCGTGATTACTTTGATGTGGTGTTCATGACAAAGCGAAGAGAAGTACTTTAGTCCTTCAATCCCAGCTCCCCGGAAAGAGTAGGGAGAACTCCTGGGTTTAAACACCCCGCCACGCATGATGCTGATTTGCTGCTCCGAAAGAAAATCCCGCATCTCTTTTATTTGATCTGCATTTTCTACTGAGCAGGGGCCGGCTACAACGCTGAAATCATTACCTCCGATTTGGATACCATCGCCCAAATCAATCACTGTGGGTTGGGTTTTCCATTTGGATGAGACCAGTTGCTGCTTCGCATTCACAGCATGTACATCTTTTACTGCCGAAAGGTTTCCAATTTTCCGGATATCAATCTCATTTCCTTCCAGCGCGATCAGATAGCTGCCGAGCTGAGTGTTTACCTCACTGAATTGGAATTTGTTCTTCTTCAGCACTCCGGCCAGCTCATCGTAGCCTTGAGTATTTGTATCTTTTGCGAGTTGTATTATCATTTTTTAGGATTTTGAATTTGAAAATTATCAAGTATTTGTTGGACGAATGGATTCTATAAATGACCTGATTCGTGTGGGGAGATCACCGTTTGTATTTCCCAGCGCTTTAATAAAAGCACTTCCTATAATTCCTCCCTCGGCATGCTGACATACCTGCTGAAATTTATCCCGGTTGTCGATTCCAAATCCCACCATAACCGGAAGATCTTCACGAACTTTTTTGATGTTTTTCGTATGGCTGAGCTGGTTCATTGCACTTCCAGCCTTTCCGGTGGTGGAACTGGTGGAGACCATGTACACAAATCCTCTGGCATCTTTAAGGATGTGCTCAAGGCGCTCCTGACTTGTGCTTGGGGTGGTCAGGAAAATGTTGTACAGGTTATTTTCATCGAAAAGGGCCTTGTATTGCTGAAAGGCCTCAACCGGTAAATCCGGAAGAATGACACCATCAATTCCTGCGCCCCTGCATTTTTCGCAAAACGCTTCCATCCCCATGTTCATCACCGGATTCAGGTAACCCATCAGAATCAATGGGATTTCTGTTTCCTTCCGTAAGGTTTTGACCTGTCTGAAAAGCTCAGGCAGGTTCATTCCGTTTTCCAGCGCTACTTTGTTACTCTCCTGGATGACCGGCCCGTCGGCCAGAGGATCGGAGAACGGAAAGCCGATTTCAATAAGGTCTGCCCTGGCTTTTTCCAGGGTTTTTATAATTGTTGCCGTGTCTTCTTTTGCAGGATAGCCGGCTGTGAAGTATACGGATAAAATATTTTCCTTTTTTGTTTCAAAAAGTCTGTCAATTCTATTCATTGCTCAGATAGGTTTTATAGGTTTCCAAATCTTTGTGCCCCCGGCCAGATAAGTTTACTACGATCAGGTCATCCTTTTTTGTTTTAATTTTTTTAAGCGCTGCCAGGGCATGAGCTGATTCCAGCGCAGGAATAATCCCTTCTTCCAGCATGCAGATACGGGCAGCCTCCAGGGCTTCATTGTCGGTGGCATCTGAAAAAATCACCCTTTTCGTCTCGAAAAGATGCGGATAGGCTGGCCCAATCCCGGGATAATCTAATCCGGCGGAAAGGGAGTAGGGCTCCGTTATCTGGCCATGCTCATCCTGCATCACCATAGTCCTGCTGCCATGCAGAATGCCGGGCTTGCCTTTTTTGAGGGTGGAGGCGGTCATGCCACTGTTGATACCTTTGCCGGAAGCTTCCACAGCATGCAGTTGTACTTCAGGCCTATCGTAAAACGGATAAAAAATCCCTGCAGCATTACTTCCTCCCCCAACGCAGGCAACGATATGATCAGGTGCATGCTGCCCTGTTTTCTCAACAAATTGTTGCTTAAGTTCTTTTCCTATAACCGACTGAAGCCTTGTGACAAGGTCGGGATAAGGGTGAGGACCGACAACCGAGCCGATGATGTAATGACTTTCCGGATGGTTAATCCAGTCGCGAATAGCTTCATTAGTGGCATCTTTAAGCGTTTTGTTTCCTGATGTTGCGGGAATCACTTTGGCACCCAGAAGCTTCATCTGTTCCACATTGCTTTGCTGCCGTTTCATATCCGTCTCGCCCATGTAGATAATGCACTCCAGCTTGTTTAGCGCACAAACCGTTGCTGTGGCTACACCGTGCTGACCCGCGCCTGTTTCTGCAATGATGCGGCTTTTTCCAAGCTTTTCTGCTAAAAGAATCTGTCCGATGGTGTTGTTGATTTTATGCGCTCCCGTATGGTTCAGGTCCTCGCGCTTGAGATAGACCGTTTTTCCATAGTAAGCAGATAAATTCCTGGCATGGTAAAGGGGGCTCGGCCGCCCTACATAGTCTTTTAACAGCATATGATATTTTTCCTGAAATCCCGGGTCATGGAGGATTTCCAGGTAATTTTGTCTTAACTCTTCAATGTTTGGATAAAGCAATTCGGGGATGAATGCACCACCATATTCCCCGTAATAGCCGTTTTTATCCACGCTATAGTTATGTTTTTGCATGATTGTATTTTTTAAGCTGTGCAGTAAATTCCTGAATTTTTGATGGTACTTTAATGCCGGGTTCAGACTCAAAGCCACTGTTCACATCAATCCCGAATAGGTGCACGTCTTTGATACCGGCAACCAGCGAGGCATCTTCAGGTTTGATGCCGCCACTCAGAAAATAGGGCTTGTTCAGCGAATAGAAGCTGAGCATGTCCCAGTTGAATTTTTTGCCGTTTCCCCCCTTGTGACGTCCTGCTGTGTCGAAAAGAAAATAATCGCAAACATGTGAATATTTTTTTAGCAGAAAATTGTCAAAGGATGCTCCTATTCTGAAAGCTTTGATAATGGTGAGTCCTAAAGACTGAAGATGTTCACACTCTTCAGGACTTTCCTCTCCATGAAGCTGCAATGCATGGAGTCCATAAACCTTTGCCATTTTAATGATATGATTTACAGAACTATTTACAAAGACTCCTGTTTTTTTGATGTCCCCCGGGAGCGCCTGAACGTCCTCAGGTTTGAGCCGATCGGGCATGTAGCGTGACGAACGCTCATAAAAGATAAATCCCAGGTAATCTGGTGTGGAAACCTTTAATATTTCCCGGATATTTTGTGCATTCGTGAGGCCGCAAACTTTGAGTTTCATAGTGTAATTTTTATATCTTTTCTTTAACGTAAGCTACTGATTGCCGGTGTATCTATCTCCTGGGATTTTGTTTTTTTTAGTTCCCGGATTTTAAGAATGAATTCCCGGCATGTTTTTGACGGATCATCCGTTTTCATGAAGGTTTCACCGATAAGTAGTCCGTCAAACCCTTTTTTAAGAAGGTCATAAGCCTGCTGTGGGGTTTTAATGCCACTTTCGGCGATTTTAAGAATCCCTTCCGGAAGATATTGGGCCAAAGCAAGGGAGTTGTTCTGATCCACGGCGAACGTTGTCAGGTTGCGGTTGTTAATACCAATTACGTTTACATCTTCGCTGATTTTATCCACCTCTGCTTTTTGATGAATTTCCAGAAGCACCTCTAACCCAAGCGAGGCGGCAAAAGCCGATAGCTCTTTAATAGCATCTTTTGTTAGCATCGCGGCAATCAGAAGAATAGCATCGGTACCATGCGATTTTGCCTCAATTATTTGATAGGGATCCAGGATAAAGTCCTTTTGAAGTATCGGGCAATAGTTTTCCTTTCTGCCTATTCCCAGATTTTCGAAAGATCCTCCGAAAAAATATTTGTCAGTCAGGACAGAGAGCGCCGAGGCCCCTCCTTGCATGTACCCCAGGGTAACCTTGCCGGCGTCGGCGGTTTCATTAATAATCCCTTTTGACGGGGATTGTGTTTTAAATTCTGCAATGATTCCCACCTTATCTTCTCTTTTCAAATAGCGGGTCAGAGAAACAGGATCAGTAGAGTAGTACATGCTTTTTTCCAGAAGCTTTACCGGATATAACGCCTTGCGCTCCTCTACCTCCGTTTTTTTACGGGCATATATTTTGTTCAGAATATTTTCGTCTTTCATGATTGTAAATCAATTAGTTGTTTTAAAACTTGTAATGCTTTTTTTCCATACAGCGAATCTTCTGCAATTTGAATGCATTCGTCAAGACTCTTTTCAGGTGAAAGGGTGTGCAGCGCAATGGCTGCATTGGCGATAACCACTTTGTTTTGAGCCTCTGAACCATTCCCTGATAAAATGTCTGTAAATATTTTCGCAGATGAAGGCACATCTTCACCTCCAAGGATTTCTTCAGGGTGAATTCTCTCGAAACCAAAATGTTCCGGAGTGATTAATTGACTTCCCTCAGAGGTTTCAGCTTTGGCATCTCCGGTAAGGGTGATCTCATCATAACCTTCCATGCTGTGGACAATGGTGTAGTTTTTTTCCAGATCCTGATAAATGTAGCTGTAGAGCCGGGCTACTTCGTGACTGAATACGCCAATCAATTGGTTCTTCGGGTTCCCGGGATTTACCATCGGCCCCAGCATATTGAAGAAGGTTTTCACGCCGAGGTCTTTGCGGACCGGTGCCACGTTTTTCATGGCTGGGTGGAAAAGCGGGGCATGAAGGAAACAAAATCCGGTTTTGTCGAGATCCGTTTTTAGTTTATCGGCATCATTCGAAAATTTGTAGCCCAAATGCTCCAGCACATTCGACGATCCACAGGATGACGACACGCCGTAATTTCCGTGTTTGATTACTTTTGCCCCGGCGCCGGCTACCACGAAGGACGCCAGGGTCGAAATATTAAAGGTGTTTTTGCCGTCGCCGCCGGTACCGCATAAATCGATAGTGTTAAAGTCTCCAAAATCGATGGGAACGCAAAGTTCGAGCATCGCATCCCGGAAGCCGACCATTTCCTCAACGGTGATTTTCCGCATCTGAAATACCGTCAGAAAAGAAGCCATCTGCGAAAGATTGTAAGAGCCTTTTGCAAACTGAATCAGAATATTGCGGGACTCTTCTTCTGTGAGGTACTTTTGTTTATATAGATTTTCTAATACGTCTTTCATTTTTAATGAGTTTTAGTTCAGCAAAACAGATAACCCTGTTTCATTCCGTGAATGTTGTAATCCACATTGTTGGCATGTGGAAGAGATATTTTTCTTTCATCACCATAAAGCCAGTTTGCCACGATATTTTTACCATAGGGCGTCATGACAGATTCGGGATGAAATTGTACGCCTTTTACATCAAGATTTTTATGTCGTATCGCCATAACAACTCCTTTTTTATCGGTGGCTGTGATTTCCAATTCACCGGGGAGCGATTCAGCTTCCACTGCCCATGAATGATACCTTCCTACTTTGATGGTATCCGGGAGATTTACGAATAATCTGTCTTTTGGTTTGTTGAGTTGTATCTCGGAGACGATACCGTGATATACTCTTTCCAGGTTAAACAGCTTTCCCCGGAAAACTTCAGCTATACCCTGCATGCCCAGGCAAACTCCAAGAATGCTTTTCTTATTAGCATATCTTTCGATTACTGCTTTCATAACTCCGGCTTCATCCGGAATCCCCGGCCCGGGAGAAAGCAATATTTTATCGTAAGGAAGTACTTCCTCTGTGGATATTTCATCGTTACGGACCACATCAACCGCGATGTCTCCAAATTGCCTCAGGATATGAACCAGGTTGTAGGTGAATGAATCGTAATTGTCTATTACCAGTACTTTCATATTTCTATTTTTTAATGTTTTTATTCGCTTTTTTAATGGACTTTCTTAATGCTCTAAGTTTGTTATCTACCTCGGCCAGCTCTTTTTCCTCATTCGAATCGCTTATAAGCCCCGCTCCGGCCTGATAGTGCAGTACATTTTTTTCACTGAAAATAGAGCGGATGGTAATGGCGTGGTTAATATCTCCGTTCACACCAATAAAGCCGATGGCTCCACCATAGAATCCTCTTGCGTTAGGTTCGTATTGGTTAATCAAGTTGACGGCTTTGTTTTTTGGGGCGCCGCTTAGTGTCCCTGCCGGGAAGGTGTCTCCCAAAATCTGCAGAGAACTGACGTTTTCATTTATCTTACCTTCAACATGTGAGACAATATGAATGACGTGCGAAAAGAATTGGATTTCTTTCTGTTGAGTTACTTCTACTTCGCTGGCATTTTTGCTTAAATCATTTCTTGCCAAATCCACCAGCATCACGTGCTCGGCATTTTCTTTTTCGTCTTGAAGTAGTTCTTTGGCGAGCTTTTCATCATCGCTGTCATTCCCGGTTCTCTTAAAAGTACCTGCAATGGGATTGATGGTGGCCTTATTTCCTTCGGTTTTGAGCTGCATTTCAGGCGAGGAGCCAAATATTTTATAATCTCCATAATCGAAATAAAAGAGGTAAGGCGAAGGATTTACAGAGCGTAAGGCGCGGTATACGTTTAGCTCGTCGCCTTTAAAAGGTTGATAAAAACGTCTTGAAAGAACCAGCTGATAAACATCGCCTCGCTGGCAATGCGCCTTGGCTTTAGTTACCAGTTCCTTATAATGCTTTGCTGAGATATTCGAAGTTTCTTCTGACACTGTGCGGAAAGGATAGTGAGCCAGTGGTTTATTCTTTATCATGAAGGTAAGCTGATCCAGTTCGCTTTCTTCGTTTTCAAAGAGGTTTTCGCTAATAATCATCCCGTCATTAAAATGATTGATGGCAATAATGTATTTATAGAGATGGTAGCGAACCAGGGGGATGCCAGCATCAGCCTTCTGCGGATCGTAGATCACCTTATCGAAATACTGAACGGCCTCAAATCCCAGGTACCCAAAGAAACCGTTGACATGATTTTCCGGCTGCTCAAAATCGAACGATTGAATGAAATTTTCCAGTAAAGGAAGCAATTCGCCGGGATTTTCAATCGTCTTTCTTGTGGGCGGATTATCACCGGTCTTTTGAAAGATTTCCTGATTATTCACGATAAAATCAGCCCGGGGCTCAAGACAAATATATGAGAAACTATTCTCGACATGATGAAAGTCAGAGCTTTCCAAAAGAATAGAATTTGGGTATTCATCCCGAAGCTGCATGTAAATACTGACAGGAGTTGTTATGTCCGCCAGCATTGTTTTTGTTTGTGTTTTTATTTTCGTCATTTGAGTATGTTTTTAAAAAAGAAAAAGCCCACCGTGAGAACGATGGGCTTTTCTGTATTTGACATAGTAAAGGCCTTATCTCACAGTATTTGTGCAGAATTTAAGCCACCACCAGTTATTTCTTTTTGTTATCATCATTATAAAATTTTTGTCTTAAAATAAAAAAAGCTCAACGTGAATACGATGAGCTTCCTTCAGGCATAGCTATCTACTTCACGCTTTTCGTGTGAAAAGAAATTGCCACCACCATATGTTTTTATAATTCTGCTTCAAGTTTTTACTTATTTGTTTTGCAAATGTATATAACAATTTATATAAATACCAACTTTTAATAAATATTTAAGAAAAATATTTCAGGGCAAGTCACGCTGGAACCTCCTTCCCAAACCTCTCAATCACCTCCTGCACTTCCTCACTATTTTGTGTCTGCATTAGCGAGGCTCGTAGTTTTGAGGCACCGGGAAACCCCTGCACATAGATTTTGTAAAACCGGCGCAGGACTGCAAAATTCCGGTCGTTTTGCCAGTAATCGTCAAAAAGCTGGGTGTGAAGCAACAGGGTGTCCAGTCGTTCATCCAGACTGGGTTGGTATCCCGGATTAAAAATCCAGGGATTGCCGAAAATTCCCCGGGCAATCATTGCTCCGTTGAGATTGTACTGCCGGCTTTTTTCGTAAGCTTCATCCAGGCTTTGGAGATCGCCGTTTCCGAAAATCAGCGTATCCGGATGGATTTCATCTCTGACCCGAACGGCTTTACCGACTTCCTCCCAATCGGCCGGAACTTCCGACATATCTTTCTGGGTTCGGCCATGCAGCGTGATGGCGGCCGGTTTGGTTTCAAGCAGGTGACTCATCCATGTCTCAGTCTGATGTTCCCTAATCCCTGATCGCGTCTTCACACTCACCGGAAGATTTGAGCCTTCTTTGGTGGCCTGAATAATTTCTTTGGCCAGTTCGGGGGTATTAATCAGAGCCGAGCAGGCGCCGTTTTTGACAATCTTTCTGACCGGGCAGCCCATGTTAATGTCGATGCCGTCAAAATCCATTTCTTCGGCAATAAATTTAGCCGAGCGGTAATGCTTCTCCGGGTCGGTGCCCCAAATCTGGGCGACAATTTTGGTGTTGGTTTGATCAAGCAATCGACGCTCGCGATTCGATATCTTGAACCGTTTGATCACATTCTCTCTGCCTGCTTCATGGCAAAGCCCGTCTGTGGAAGTAAACTCCGTGAACAACACATCCAGATGTTTCGGATTGGAGATACGCATCACCAGCTCGCGAAAGGCCGTATCGGTCACATCCTCCATAGGAGCCAGCGAAATAACCGGTTTTTCTATGTTTTTCCAGAAGTTTGTCATATATGTTTGTTTTTAAACAACAGGGTTGATAAAAACATAGCTATTTTAATTTAGAACAATTAAAAACAAAGCAAAAATAGTCCTTTTTAAAGAACTGGGAAACAAGACCGGGAGACATTTCCCGTGGGAGAAGAAACAATTGATGATTATGACGGTTGGTTTATAATCATGAAGCGAAGAGAGACGAAATATTTGATTGTGGG
>CAYFQK010000102.1:0-10601 GCA_964345255.1 uncultured Bacteroidales bacterium
CTATCACTGCTGGCATTCTCCTTATGGCATTACCTTTATATTACGCCAGGAAAGAGAAATCTTCCCCCGGTGATTAATTTTTAGCAGATTATATTTTTTTCTGGATCAAAGCTACCGCATAGGCGGCAATTCCTTCTTCTTCACCGGTAAATCCCATTTTTTCTGTAGTAGTGGCCTTTATAGATACCTGGGAAGGGCTGCCCCCGATTGTCTCTGCAATTTTTGTTTTCATGCTTTCAATATAGTTTGTGAGACGTGGCTTTTGTAAGACCACCGTGGTGTCGATATTCCCAAGCTCCCATCCGTTGTCGTCCAGAAGTTTCATAACCCTGATAAGCAGCTTTTTGCTGTCGATATCCTTAAACTGCGGGTCATTATCCGGAAAGTGATATCCCAGATCTCTGAGGTTTGCGGCTCCCAATAAAGCGTCACAAATGGCGTGAATTAAAACATCAGCATCCGAATGACCTTTGGCCCCCTTGTTATGTTCGATTTGTATTCCTCCCAGTGTGAGAGGAAAGCCTTCTTCAAGACGATGGACGTCGTAACCAAAACCTATTCTGTAATCCATGGCGTGACTTTTTTCTCAACTAAAAGGAGCAGGTAGCTTTATCGCGCTGCCTGCTCCGCTATTCAGTTATAAATGCTATTTTTAACCTCCGGTAAACGCATCAAAATCAAAGAAGAGGCTGAAGCGCAATGTGTTATCCAGCGGGCTCTTCTGGCCGGTAGGTATCAGGTATGAGAAGTCAAGGGCAAATACATTGTACTTCAGGCCTGCTCCCATCGTAAAATATTTTCTGTTGCCTTTTGTGGGGTCCTCATAGAAATATCCGCCACGAAGAGAGAATGTGTCATCATACCAGTATTCCGTACCAAAAGCAAAGGAGATTTCGCGTAATTCCTCGTTGAATCCGCCCGGGGCATCGTAGAATGACTGGAATATTCCGGTGATAACCGATACATCGTTATCCATACCGGCAATGATTTCATCCTGATTATCCTCATCATATTCGGGAGGAGTGGGGACAAGCAGCTTGTTGATATCCAACCCGAAGGTAATTTCATTGTAGCTATCCAGTTCAAGCTTGACGGCAGGTCCCAGTCTGAGGTTGGTGGGAATAAAGTCCTGCTCCACATCTGTGGTATAGGATATCTTTGCTCCTATATTGGAGATATTCGCACCAAAAGAGAATACCCCGTCGGTACGTCCAAAATCCATATCATTTTCGTAGTAGAGTCCAATATCAGCGGCGATTGACGTTCCCGGTCTGGTATCCTGTCCTCCGGCAGCCTGCCCCAGCGTTAAGTTGGAATAAATAAATCGCCCTGCAACGGCCAGCGATAATTTATCGGAAAGTTTTCTGGCGTAGGTTCCGTCTACGGCAAACTCATTAGGCTGATAGGTCCCAAGCGGGTCCCCATTGTTGTCGGTAAACTGAATCTCACCTAAAGAAAAATATCTTAATGAAGCTCCTATTACCTGCTGGTCATCAATGCGATTGTAGAATACCAGGTTTGATAATCCGATATCGTCGACAAGCTCTCTGAGCCATGGGCTGTATCCAATAGAAAGTCCGTTTTCTTTTTCAATAAACGCGTACTTTGCGGGGTTCCAAAACATCGAATTGGCATCCGGCTCGGTGCCCACACCAACGTCTCCCATCGATCCTCCGCGAGCATCAGGTGATATCATTAGAAAAGGTACTCCGGTGGTTATCGTGTTTAAATCATCCTGAGCCTTTGTTGTCATCGCCATAAGAGCTATCGCGCTTAAAAATAAGGCCTTGATAGCATTTCCTGTTTTCCTCATTCTAAACTTTTTTTGTGTGTCTTTTAACTCGTGCAAAACTAATACTTAATGATAAATAATCTAACGTCGTTCAATTTTGTTTATTGCTTTCTAAACAGACCTTAGTTCGTTTTAATTAATTTTCCGCTTTCCCTGTCTTTCTCTCCGCTTTGTGTTGTAATGATGATATTGTAAATGAACATCCCTTTCCTGGTCCTGTTGCCGTATGCATCTCTTCCATCCCATTTAATTGGATCGAAGCCGTAGCCATTGGCGGCCATTTCACGTGGTCCCAGCTCCCTGATAAGCTGACCCTGTAGCGAATATATCTGAACGATGACTTCAAGTCGCTCGCCATATTGGTTATGAGTGAATTCAAACGCAGTTTGATCCGCAAAAGGATTGGGATAGCATTTTACCGATGAAATGTACGGTTGAATGTCATCGGAGACTATGAATGTTATTGTTTTCTCCGAGGAATTATTATAAACATCCCAAGCTTTCAGTGTTAATGTGTGCTCTCCTTCAGCGAGGTTGTTAAACGGATACGTTACACTTCCCCCTTTGTAGCTGTCCATATTCGCAGTATAAAACTCATTCAAAACTATCATCTCATTAACCGCACCGGCAAGTTTTGCGGAGAGATCATGTCCGATACCGTTTCCTACCGTGTTGAGGCCGCTTTCGTCAAAAATTTTGGCTTTAAGAATAGGGGATGTGTTTACCACATCACCTGATTTAAAAGTGCTGTCGTTAAGAAACACTTCTATCTCAGGGCCCTTGTCATCAATATCCCATTGATTCGTAGAACCGCCAATTACAATGCTGGTGTCTGCCCCGGCAGCATCGGTATTTTCACTACGGGCATAGTAACTTACCTTTCCTTTGCCATAGCTGTAGTTGATGTCTTTTGGCACAACAAATGAGAACTCAAATTCCCCGTTTGTAACGCTAACCTTTCCTTTGTACAGAATATTATCCTGCAGCTGAAAGCTCGTTTCATAAGAGCTCGGATCATTTCCCCGTGTATTCACCGCATATTCTTTGTCAAAGATTGTGGGCGTCAACGTTCCATTAAAGCCTGTTTGCAATTCTCCGCCATAATCTTCCACAATTCCTTTTACCGTGACCTTTTTAAGGGCTTTCAGGGTATCCGAAGTATTTTTTTCATTGGCTCCACTTATAGAAGTAGTCACTACTTTTTGTTCAGGGTAAGCCAGGGTCATGGCCGGATCGCCCAGAAGCACAAAGTTATACAGGTTATCGTCCATGGGCGTTTTGGAAGCAATAACCAGGTCTCCCAGGCGCGGGTATTCCCCGGTTTGCTCGTCTCTGGTGAATGCTTCCAGAAAGACACGCTTGTTCAAAATAAAATTGGTATGCGAGAATGCCAGGCGCGTGGTAGAGAGTAATCCTATACTTCCGCCGTCAGGATTTAAAAAGGTTTTTTCTCCGGCAGATATAAGCTCCGGCTTATCAAAGCGGCTAAACTCACAGGTAGCTGTAATAAACAGAGGAAGTGCATTGTAATTCTTCCAGTTTACTACATCTGCTTCGTTGATTATGTTTTCATGGGCCAGGCCGGTTTCTCCTCCATGGCCGGTGTAATTCATAATAAGTGCGCCTTTTTCCATGCGGGCTTTAATAGCATCATTAACCTCCGGGTAGCGCTCACCTCCGGGCGTCGATTCCTGGCGGTAAGCATCCAGATAAATTTTTTGAAGATTGATTTTAGCATGACCTGTATCTACAATCTGGGCCAATTGCTCAGCCTGACGCAGGTGGATGTTACTGTCTTCGTCGTCGGCAATGACGCTGACATAATTTCGCCATTGTCCGAAAGTTTGGGGTGATTCATTGTAATGAATAATTTTATCCACCATGATTTTAGCATCCTCGGGGGTCATGGCCGGAAGCCGTCCTATCCCTATATCAAGTAATCCTTCCAGGTCGTCGTCATTCCGATTTTGATGACCTTCCCCTTCATTCAGCAACCCGAAATAGTCATCCGTAAGATATGATCGACCGATGTTGCTTGAATTATATCCCTGGAAGGTAGGCACAAGGTTTGTATTTTCATCCAGAATGCCCTTGTAGTCGTAGGAAGCTTTGCCGAATAACATCATATACCTCAGACGTTTACTACTGTCGGAGTTGATATACAGATGCCGTGCGAAATTTCTCAGGGCCGTAATGTCCTGTCCTCCTGATGAGAATTCATTGTAGATTTTTTGAGGAGTAGTAACAAATGTTTCAAATCCATCATGAGATTCGTGATGGCCGGCGATGCGGTTTGCCTGGTCCAGAAAATCAGGGTGGCTGATAATAAGAAAGTCGACGTTGCTCACCTCATGCAGGTTTTGCTGTGCAACGGGGTTTACATACTCAGGAGTGAGGTATTCCTGACCTGCAAAAGCTACGTATTGGCGTATTTCGTTTGCATCGGCCTTGAAGGTCGTGGCGCCATCACTAAAAGAAGTCTGTACTACTTTGGGATTGGTCGGTTCGGTTACATCCCAAACTTTTAGATCGGCAAGTGCATTCGCTATCCTGAATTCCACTACTTTTCCCACTCCCTGTGATTCTTTATCTCTAAAAAGTAATTGCTCATTGTGATAAGAAAGTTTGCAGCGGGCCGATAGCTCCACCCAATTAATCCAGACAGAGGAAGAGGATGTGGGAGCGGGGTATTTCACTGTAACGGTATAATTGTCGCCTGACTCATCCAGCTTCCCTCTGTGATTGTTTGGCCTGAAATAGCGATGATCGGTTACATCCAGCGGCGATACGGTGTGATTGTAAATTTCTTCCCCGTTAGCTTCCAAATAAACCCGTGAGGTGGATGTGGAACGGGCTGCAATGTCGCTTTGTAAATACAGCCGGGAATCCGGGACGACCCCTTTAAATTCAAACACAGGCAAATCGATTTCTTCACGGGCATTATCAAGTTGCTCCCCAAGCCATACTCTGCCAGATTCAATCAAATTGACCTCGTCATTTTCGTGGTATTTATAATCATCAAAGACCTCGACTGTTTCCGATGCTTCTTCTGATGGAGGTGTTACTTGCGATGGGGATAATCCGGTACCTTGATCAGTGGTAAGAAAGTAATAGGAATAATCAGTGTAGTAATTTTTATGATGCCGAAATTTTATCTGAAGGGGCTCGTATTCCCAGTATACCGGTCCATGACCAAAAAACAGGATGTAATCGCCGGGGTCAAAACTACCATCTTCGCCACCAACGATCTGTATCGGGTTTTCCGTGAGTCCCCTGAGAGGATTTTCTCCAACTATTTCGGGAAGCATTTTTCCCGTATTCCCGAAAATTCCGATTTTATCCGGGTTAACATTATCAAGGGTAACATTATTATCTTTGAGAAATTCGTAAGTGATTTTGTAAATGCCATTCTCTGCCAGCCTGATTTTATACCACGATCCCTGAGAAAGGGGACTTGACTGCCTCCCGGATTTTACCTGCCGGGCTTTTGCTACAGAGCTGGTAACTGTGTAGGATAAGTCAAAGGCCGTTATTTTATAGAGAGCCCCCTCACGCTTTACGATAGGCACAAAGGAAACTTTATGGAAATATTTGTCTCGCTGCCGGAGCCTGGAACTCCTTACAACAACTTTTTCAGAGAATTCCTGCCCCTGAAGGATGCTTTGTTCTTCAGGCGTAAGTTTTTCGTAAACAGGGTTAATTAAATCTACTTTTTTTATTTCAGATTTTGCGGCAACTGAGAGAAGCTCTGAATATTGGGGAACAGCTGAAAAGTTACCCTCATAAGTGGCCCCTTCGAAAACCAATCTTTTGAATGAAATGGAATCTCCCAGGGCTATAGCCTCAGGAGATTGCCAATTTATGGCGCGATGCGTGGTTTGGTCGCCTGCAAATATAGAATTTGAGATGAATAGAAGTACTAACGCAATATATTGAATCTTTCTCATAATGTATGTGCTTATCGAATCAATAATAGTTTGTTACTTTGCTCTGCTATAGGCCCTTCGCTGCTCCTGACCATAACTTTATAAATGTAAATTCCTTTTCGCAGATCCGACCCATATGAGGATTCACCATTCCATCGAATGGGGCTTATTTTGTAGCCGTCCGCAAAAATAGATTTATTTATAGTTTTCACAAGTCTTCCACTGGTATTGAAGATTTTGATCTCAACTTCCAGCGCTTTGTTTTTTTGATTGTGCTCAAAAACGAAACTGGTATAATCCACTACCGGGTTCGGATAATTTATCAATCGCTGGATTTTGAATTGATCTTTTGCAATTACCTCAAAATCCAGGGAGGCCTCCGTGGAATTGTTATGAACATCCCATGCTTTCATATACAGCGTATGTTTGCCTTCAGGCAGATTAAAAAAGGGATAAGTGACGGTGCCTTTGTTGTATCTGTTAAGGTCGGATACATAGTAATCGTTTAATACTTTTACATCTTCCCGGTTATTTACATAAGCTATTATATCATGGCCTATGCCATTGCCCACTGTGTTTATCCCGTTCTCATCAGAAATGTTGGCATAGAGGACCGGGTTTGGATCGGTAATTCCTCCTTCCCTGAAGGTTGTATCGTTAATAAACATTTCAATTTCGGGCCCATTTGTATCACTGGCCGCGTTCTCATTGAATCCGCCGACCATGATATCACCAAAATAGCCGTTAGCATCTGTGTTATTATCACCGGCAGCATAAAGGGATATTTTTCCATGCCCCATGTTGTAATCAATATCTTTAGGCACAATAAACGTGTATTCAAAGACTCCGTTTTTGATGTCAGCTTTTCCTTTGTAAAGGATATTTTTTTGCACTTCAAAATCCATAGGATAAGAATCCGGGTCGTTAGCCAGGGTCGTAACAGTGACTTCCTTATCATAAACCGAAGGAAAAATAACTCCATTGAAATCCGTTAATACCTCGCCTTGAAAATCTCTTATCTCTCCTCTCATTGTGACTTGCGAGAGAGCCTTTAGCGTGTCGGGCTGCTGCTCGACGGATTGACCGTTTACATGGGTAAGGACCGCTTTTTCTTCGGGATAAGCCATCTGCAGGGCCGGGTCGCCTATCAGTATGAATTTTCTTCCGTTATTACCTGAATTATGCAGCGCCTTGGATAACCGCAACAGATCTCCCATGCGGTGATATTCTCCATTTTTTCTTTCAAATGCATGGCTGTAAAAACTCTGGTTCAGGGCAAAATTCGGATTTCCATAAGTGGCCCTGGTGGTAGTGAATAACGCAATGCCCCCTCCGTTTTCCTTAAGGAAAACAAGTTCTCCGGCAGATGTCCGTTCCGGATCGTCGAATCTGGTAAACTCGCAAGTGGCAGTCACGAAAACCGGTAACTTATTCTTGTTATTCCAGTTTTCAATGTCGGGAATTCCCAGTACTCGCTCGTGAGCCCAGCCTACCTCCCCGCCGTGCCCGGTATAATTCACTATGAGTGCACCTTTCTCAACGCGTGTATTTATAGCCTCATTCACGCCGGGATACCTCTGCCCCCCTGGTGTGGCTTCCTGCTGGTATGAATCGAAAAATATTTTCTGGATATTGTATTCCGGGTAGCCTGATTCAATCATGTTGGCCAGCTGATTGGCCTGCTGAGTATGGGAATTGTTGTCTTCGTCATCGCCAATGAAGGTCAGTAAGTTTCGCCAGTCACCCATCACATCAGCGGAGTCACTGCCATAATTAATTATTTTATCAACGGCTGCTTTTGCCTGCTCAGGGGTGGAAATGGGAAGACGCCCAAGGCCAATGTCTAACCTGTCCCCCGTCAATAATCCTTCTCCCTCGTCGAGGTAGCCAAAATAATCATCCGTAGCATACGAAGAAACGGGATGTAAAGAATTTCGGGACTGGTAGGTTGGGATGATGTTGGTGTTGTCTTCTATAAGGTCCTTATAGTCAAAAGACCCGTCTCCAAACATTAAAGCATACTGAAATCCCTCATCGGTGCTTCTGTCATACAGCATCTTAAAAAAGTCGCGAATAGCTGTGATATCCTGAGTGCCGGCAGAAAATTCGTTATATATCTTGTTTATGTTTATCACTCTTACCGAAAGGTCGCTGGTGCTGCGATGAAAATTGGCTAGACGCTCTGCTTCATCATGCATAAAAGGTCTTGTAAGTATGATATAGTTCACATCTTCCGCTATTCCGTGCAGATTTTGATTAGGAACACTTTCTATCAGGTCCGGCTCAAGAAACGCCGTCCCATCAAAGGCGACGTAGCTTTTCAGAGTGTCTAGTGAAGATTTAAAGCTGACGGAATTGCCTGAATTTTCCAGCGGCATACGTACCGGATTAACAGGGTTTGACACGTCCCATATTTCAGGAGCCTTGCTGTTGTGTGATAAGTCGAAGCGACCTATACCCCCGGCATTTACCGACTGACGGTCTCTGAAATGTAATTGCCCATCAGTAAGGACAAGTTTTTTTCTGAAATTTAATTCGATATAATCGAGCCACCCTATCGAAGACGAATTAGCTTTGTTGTAGGTGATATTCATTTGGAGGCTTTCTCCGGGGCTCATGAAAGAAAATGACTTAAGCTCTTCCTCGGCATATTTGTTATTGTAGCCCAGCGAAATAGCGGGTACGGAAACAGTGTTGAAATCTGATCCTGCTCCTATGGTAAACGTACTGGTCTCGGTTGAGCGGGCAATAAATCGTCCTCTGAATAGTACAGGCTCGGAGGTTACACGATTGGTAAGATCAAAGTTAAATTCCCGCGAGGTCTCAAGGTCGAATTTTTCTCCTGCCCAACGGCGGCCTGAGTTAAGCAGATTATTCAGATCCTTCTCGTGATACAAATGCTCATCAAACGTGGTGATGATTGTGTTTGCTTGCTGTGAAACGCCATCGGATTGAGTTACGCGCTTCCCTTCAGCGGGGCCTATGTTAACAAAATAATAACTTTTATTGTCGTATGGGTGTTTTGTATGCCTGAAGAGTTCGCTGCTCTCATTAAAATGCCATTCATCGGGCGATTCACCGTAAAAAAGAATATAATCGCCGCTATCAAAGGATCCATCACCTCCGTCAACTACTTTTATAGCCATTTCCGGCAGGTCGTCATATCTGAAGTCATCTACGCTTTCCGGGAGCATGCCACCAGGCCGGCCATGAATGTGTATACTGGATGAGGCAACGTCGCTCAGACTGAATCCCATCTGGGATAAGTCGTTGTAATCAAGCTTGTATATCCCGGTACTGTCCAGAGCAATTTTAAACCAGTTTCCGCCGGCCAGCACTGATTGAGATGCATATTGGCTCGAGATGCCTCGCTGAGATACACTTTTCTGCTGACCAATATATCGGATTTTGAATTTATTCAGCTTGTAATAATTCCCCTCTTTGTCTTTCCTGAAAGGCAATACGTCGGCATACCCTATGGGATTTCCTTTTTGAAGAGCCACGCCATAATTAAAGGAGTAGTCATTAGAGAGGTTAAAACGTGAGAGAAATTTTGCTGTCTTATCGGTCACAAGGGTCTCATTGATGACTTCCAGAAAAGCAAGAAGATCATTATGCCCATGGCTCAGTTCGAAACTTTTACTGTACTTCAACAGGAAAGGACTTTTCTCTGAAGCCAGCCCTCCATCAAAGAGCACGGGACGGTTATGCTTATCGGCATGCCATTCCAGCGCTGTCGTTTTCTCACCATACTGGCCCAGCACGCTGGTGGCAAGAAAAATGAAAAAAAATAAAGAAATGGTGAAGCTATATTTCATTTCTGTAAAATAATTTTCTAATCAACACAATATTCGTCAAAACGTTTTATCAATCACTAAACTCTGTCAGAAAGTTAGGTTAAAAACGATTCATCGGTTGACATATTGTGAATTTTTGAAATAGATTGCCGCACAATTTTTTTTGTAGATATTCGTATAGTAATTGGCTAATGTAATGTATATATGAAAACCTTCAGGCGTTGTATACCTCTGCTGTTTATTTTTCTGACCTTTCACGTCAAAGGCCAGGATATCTCTTTTTCTCAGTTTTACTCAAGCCCTATTCAGCTTAATCCTGCGCTTGCTGGTCAGTTTCAGGAATGTGCCCGCATAGGTATGAACTATCGTAATCAATGGCCATCCATTCCCAATGCTTTTCAAACATACCAGGTTAGCTATGACCAGACTATACCTTCTACCAGCAGTAGCTTTGGCGTGATAGTTAATTCTGACAGGCAGGGAGACAATGCGTACATTGTGAACCAGGTAGCTGCCATGTTTGCTTACCAGTTCAGGGCCACAAGAAAAACTGTGGTAAGTGCAGGATTGCAGGCTACGTATTTTGAAAACAGGCTTAACAGGGATAATTTAATTTTTGCCGATCAGATAAATCTGGACGGGCCTTTAAACACTGCCAGTCAATCGGTCACCAACCAGCGTGTATCTTTTATGGATTTCTCCGGAGGAATAGCTTTCGATTACGACGGAAAGATATATGGCGGGGCAGCTATTCATCATATGGCCGAGCCGTCAAATGCATTTACCGAGCTTGATGATAGTTTTTTACCGATGAGGCTTACCCTACATGGGGGAGCGGTTTTTGAGCATGATCCCGCTATTTACGAAAAGAAAACAAAAGTGTTTTCCCCCAATTTTTTATATACAAAACAAGGAAATTTTCACCAATTAAATGTAGGGTTATATGCTCAAATTAAGCCACTTACGTTTGGCGCATGGTTCCGTCACAATTTTCAAAATCCTGATGCTGCAATAATTTTATTAGGTTTGCAGTTAGATAAAGTAAAATTAGGATACAGTTACGATTATACATTATCCTCTTTGAGT
>CAYFQK010000103.1:0-10452 GCA_964345255.1 uncultured Bacteroidales bacterium
GTGCTTCAGTTCTGGGGCGGCCGGTGTGCTTATGTGAATAAAAAACAGGCACTTGTCCCAATGCATAAGGGAATGTGGCTGTCAGTTTTCCTGAAGGATTGTAATCGCCAAAGAGCACATCAGCAATGGCATTACCGGCCTCTGTTCCGGGCAGCCAGCTTTCAAGGATGGCCGGAGCTTTTTCAGCTACTTTTGTTATTACCAGCGGACGACCATTAAAAAGCACCACAGCCATAGGCTTGTTGAGTTTTGCAAGCTCGAGCACCAGATCTTGCTGAACTCCCGGAAGTTTGATATCCAATCGCGAAAGTGCCTCGCCACTCATCATGGCTTCTTCTCCCACGGCGGCGATTACGATGTCAGCTTCTTGGGCGGCTTTAATGGCTTTATCAAAATCGCTCTTGTCAGAACCTTCCACATCACAGGCTTTTACGAATTTTATTTTTGCATCAGGAAGCTTGTTTTTCAGGCCTTCAATCAGTGTAACGGCGTCTTTTCCCTTTCCCTGGGCGCTCCATGTTCCTATCATTTCATTGCGTGCATCTGCCAGCGGGCCAATAACCGCTATATTTTTCACCTTTTTATTGAACGGTAGTACATTACCATCATTTTTGAGCAACACCATCGATTTTCTTGCAACATCGCGGGCAGCTTCGCGGTGTTCTTTGGTCAGAGTAACGTTTTTTTCGCGCTCCTCATCAGAATAGCGATATGGGTCATCGAAAAGTCCCAGCTCAAACTTTTTATGCAGGATGCGTCTGACGGAAGCATCAATCTGTTGCTCCGTAACCTTTTCTTCTTCTAAAAGGGCTTTCATATATGGAACATAAGCCTTGCCCTCCATATCCATATCTACGGTAGCATTCATGGCGTAATCAGCAGCTTCTTTCAAATCTTTCGCAGCGCCATGGATAACTTGCTCCATCACAGAGGCCCAGTCAGAAACGATTAAACCGTCATAGTTCCAGTCATCTCTTAATATGCCTTTTACGTGCTTTTTACTTCCCGTAACGGGCACTCCATTCAATTCATTGAAGGAAGTCATAAAAGTTCCTACATTGGCATCAACGGCAGCTTTAAATGGTGGCAGGTAAACTTCATAAAGCATTCGCTTCGACATGTCGACGGTGTTATAGTCGCGACCGGCACGCGCAGCGCCATAGGCTACAAAGTGCTTTGCACAAGCCACAAGTGTATTTTCTTTGCTCAAATCATCACCTTGAAAACCTTTTACGCGGGCCTTAGCTACAGCGCTTCCAAGGAAAGGGTCTTCCCCGGCGCCTTCCATGATGCGTCCCCAACGCGGGTCGCGGGCAATGTCGACCATAGGAGCAAACGTCCAGTGCTGACCGGCAGCAGAAGCTTCGATAGCGGCAATGCGTGCCGACTTTTCTATCGCTTCCAAATCCCAGCTTGAACTCTCGCCAAGAGGAACAGGGAAAATTGTTTTGTAGCCATGAATTACGTCATACCCAAAAATAAGCGGAATACCCAAGCGGGTTTCTTCAACAGCTATTTTCTGGATTTTGCGTGTGTAGGCGGCGCTGTTGATATTCAGCATAGAACCTACTTCGCCTTTGCGGATAGCGTCCTGGTATTCATTATTGAGCGTAACCGGACCGGTAACTTCGCCATCGCCAGAGAGCTGTGCAAGTTGCCCGATTTTTTCTTCCAGGGTCATCAGCGAAAGTACAGAATCTACCTTTCCGGCGTAAGGTGCATCTTTTCGCAGCCCTGTCTTGTCAATTTGAGCCATGGCGGGCAGCACAAAGATTAGGGCAGAAATTATAAATAACAGTCTTTTCATTTTTTCTGATTTTAAAATTGGTTAATTGTTTTTGCCAGTACAAATTAATATGTTTTGAGTTTACCTAAATGGATTTAATCCATTCCTTTCCTTTTGTTTTTTACCGAAAATGGTAAGCAAAAGTTCCCCGGAGGGAACTTTTGCTACTTGGAGAAATACTAAAAACAATTAAAACTAAAACTGTGTTAAGCGATTAATAACCAGGATTTTGTTCTGATTGATCAATAGCATTATTAGCGATAATTTCGTTTTGAGGAATGGGGAACAGCTCATGCTTGTTGGCCTGGAAGCCAATGTCGCTCATTTCCTGTTCAGCCAGGCCCCATCGTACGAGATCCCAATAGCGTTGACCTTCGAAAGCCAGTTCCAGTTGTCTTTCTTTTACAATCATCTGGAAAAGAGCATCGCCAGTGGCGGTAACCTCGTCGTCGAAACCGGCACGGGTGCGTACTTTTTCAAGCTCTGTCTGCGCCATTCCATCCTGACCGGTTTTATTGTAAGCTTCTGCAGCCATCAGCAGCACATCGGCATAACGCAGGATGCGCCAGTTGATAGTATAGTTCAGTTCCGCAATGGCATTAGTGTCGGTCTCCGAAGGCCTTGTAACGTACTTCAGGCGCATATAGCCTTCATAATCATGTTCATCCGGATTAGTAATAGCACCACCCGATGCTATAAAGTCTTCTTCAGAAATCAGCGTCCCTTCGTAACGTACGGTTTCCCCTTCAGCTACAAATAAATCCCCTATTTTTCTCGATGGGTTGTTAAAACCCCAGCCATTAATCACATCTAAAGAGCTGTTCGACAAATCGAAAGGAGTAGAACGTGGTCCCTGCAGCTGAGCTTCGATATTGCTTTCCTGGCCACCACCCCATGGGAAGTTGCCCCAGTCATACTGATTGGAAACATAAGAAACTTCGAAGAGTGATTCCACGCCAAACTCAGAAGTGCTTGACCATACATCGCCAAAGTTCTCTTCGAGTGCATATTCACCACTGTTGATAACTGTAGAGAGGATATCGGCGGCAGCCTGGTATTTTTCCTGGTAAAGATAGACTTTGCCAAGTAAAGCCTGCGCTGTTCCTTTTGAGAAACGGAACTTATTTGCTCCGCTGAGCCCGCTTTTCGAAGGAAGCGTCGCGATGGCATCTTCTAAGTCCTGTTCAATTTGTGCATAAACCTCTGCTTTGCTTGTTCGTGGCATATGGTATTCTGACGGATCAGCCGGATTGACTGTGAATAGTGGAACGTCGCCCCACATTACCACCAGGTCGAAATAGGTGAAAGCCCGCAAAGCCTTGGCCTCGGCAGCCATAACTTTCATACGTTCAGTAGCGTCGGGTTTTTCTCCTACTTGTGTTACAATGGTATTGGCTGCATTGATGGTTTTATAAAAATCAGACCATATCGCTTCCAGTTTTGCATTATCTGAAGTGATGACAAAGTCATCAAGGTACTGATATTCTGACTGGTCAGTAGGGCCGCCGCCGGCTGCAAGGCAATCATCGGCAGGCAGATTCTTAATGAAATAAACACTATTCCATGTGCCGGCAGAATAGTTGGTTTGAATGATGTCGTAAACACCTACGAGGGCTTTACGCACCTCAGCCTCATTCTCCAGATATACATCGCTGGAGAGCTTTCCGATAGGCTCTTGTTCCAGGTAATCTTCGCACCCGGCAAAGAAAACCGTAATAAATAATAATATGCTTGTTTTTAATATTTTCATAATAATGATTTTTTTAAGATTATAAATTAACATTTAGTCCCATCATAAATACACCTGCTGCAGGATACACACCACGGTCAACACCTTGTGAAGTGTTGTTAGGACTGCCTGCTTCAGGATCAATACCTTTATAGTTGGTTAAGGTAAAGTAGTTATCCAGCGACACATAGGCTCTGACAGAAGTAATTCCGGTGTTTTGAAGCATTGATTCATCGAACGTGTAACCAAGTTGTATCTGCTTAATTCTTAGATAAGAACCATCAGAAATCATCAGGTCAGAACGATATACCTCGTTGCTGGTATTATCAGCGGCAGAGAAATCTGCATTGGTGTTGTCAGGTGTCCAGCGCTCTTCGAAGAAGTATGAGGGCTTATTCGTGTAAGGACGGTCAGTACGGAACCAGCCCATAAAGATATCATTACCCGAAGTTCCCTGGAAGTTCAGATTAAAATCAAAGTTATTATATCTGAAGAACATATTTCCGCCAAAATAAATATCCGCATGAGGGTCGCCAATGTAAGTCTGGTCTGCCGGAGTAATTTCACCGTCGCCGTTAACGTCAACGATAATTACTTCTCCGGTTTCAGGGTCAATACCATCCGTCTTAAATCCTTTGAAATACCAGATAGGCTGTCCTTCCTCGAACCAGGTAAGGTCATAACCACGCACATTAGCACCACGTACAGGAGCGTCAACGTTGAGCTGGGTTACTTCGTTATCAATAAAAGATGCATTGGCACTGATGCCGTACTTGAATTCGTTATCAAGGTTACGGTAACCCAATTCAATATCAAAACCTTTATTGCTTACCGTACCTGCATTCACAAACGGGTCGTCGTTTCCAACAGAGAAAGGCGAGGAGCCGAGTGTAATCAGGTCTTTGGTTTGCTTATCGAAATAATCAAAGGTCGCAGAAAGTTTTCCGTCCAGAAACCTTAAATCTACTCCAATATCAGTCATTTCTGTACGTTCCCAGGTCAGGTTAGGGTTGATTAGCTTGTCAATGGCGGCTCCTGAGAGTAGATTTCCTTCAGCATCAGGGTAAACAATACCGGCGAAACCCCAAAATTCTTTGTCTTCATTACCTGGTAGGTTTGCTTTGCTACCATTTTGTCCCCAACTGGCGCGGATTTTTACGTAATCCATGAATGCGAAGTCATAGAAATCTTCCTCAGAAAGAACCCATCCCGTCGAGAGTGCAGGGAAAGTGGCATATTTATCGTTTGTTGGGAAGACGCTTGCCCCATCGCGGCGCACTGATGCTTCGAAGATATATTTGTTGTCATAATCGTAGCTGAAACGTCCGAAAGTTGAAAGCATTGTATTGTTGTAATAGTCTCCCTCAACCTTGTCAAACTCGTCGGAGGATGCATACGTATGATAGGCAAAATTATCTCCGGGAGAAATCATAGGTGCAGAATGGAGCGACCAAAACGGGCCTTCGTTTTCTTCCATAGAAACCCCGGCCAGCAATGAATAATTGTGTTTGCCAACAGTATTGGAATAGCTTGCAAAGTTCTCCCAAAGTATCGAGCTCCACTTATTTAACCGGTCATCAATAGAAGTCTGGTTACTGAGGTTGATAGGGGAGAAATAGAATTCAGGATTCCACCAGTGCTGAGCCTGGTAGGTCAAATCTAAACCAATTCGGGTAGTGATATCAAGACCTTCAACCGGATTTACTGTAGCATAAGCCATACCCAGAATTTTATCCTGCGTAATGTCGTTATGATAGGTTTGCAGCCTTGCGAGCGGGTTGGCAATTTCACCGGTTACGTTTTCACCCAGACCAAAATAATTGCCATTATCGTCTGTTAACAGTGCATTACCATCATTGACTAATGCCTGAATATCCTCGGGGACACCATCGTAAGTTACCGGAGACAGAGGATCCATAAGCAGGGTGTTGTTTACCAGTCCACCATATTCATCGTCTTCAGCTACATATTGCCGAGCGGAGTGCATATAGCTCATTTTTGCACCAACTTCCAGCCAGTCTTTCACCTCGCTGGTAAGGTTTAATCTTGCTGAATAGCGGTTGTAATTCGCTTTGCTTCCGCCAATAATACCATCTCTGTCTAAGTAAGATCCTGAGAAGTAGTAGGTGCTTTTTTCAGAGCCTCCTGAAATGCTCAAATAATGCTTTTGCATGGGAGCCGTTTCAAAAGTTTCATCAATCCAATCGGTGTTTGCATCGTAGCGGTCGCGTACTTCAAGGCCTGCTTCCTGCATCCATGTGGTATACTGGTTGGCGTCCATCAATTCAATGCCCGTGCGCAATGATTGCGAACCATATTGAGCTGTATAATTGATTTTTGCAGTACCTTCTTTACCTGTTTTGGTGGTGATAAGCACCACACCGTTCGAGCCTTCTGTTCCGTAGATTGCAGCGGAGGCCGCATCTTTCAGGATTTCGATAGACTTAATGTCTGAAGGTGCAATGTTGTTGATATCGCCGGTTTTCATACCGTCAACAATATACAGGGGATCGGAATCTGCGTTGGAGTTTGTACCGCGGATGCGGATTTTTGTCCCTGATCCCGGCGCACCGGAAGTAGGGAGAACGGCCACACCGGCTGTTTTTCCCTGAAGAGCCTTATCCACGCGAGTGGAAGAAATAGATTCCAAATCTTCGGACTGAACTTGCGAGATAGCCCCTGTGAGCAGGCTCTTCTTTTTGGTTCCATATCCAATGACGACTACTTCTTCAAGGCTGGTTTGGTCACGTTGCAGAGCAACATCTACCGTTGTTTGGTCGCCTATTAATACTTCCTGGTTAACAAACCCTATAAATGAAAAAACAAGAATTTCAGTATCAGCAGACACTTCGATGGAATATTCCCCCTCCATATCTGTGACTGTTCCATTTGTTGTTCCCTTTACCAGGATGTTTACGCCTGGCAGGGTCTCGCCTGTTGCAGCATCTGTTACCGTACCTGAAATCGTTTGCGATTGCGCAAATAATCCGATACTTAAAAACATGATGCCTAAGAGTGTAATAAATTTTCTCATAAGCTGGAAATTTTTAATTTGTTTGTTAATAATACGACTCGCAACAATTTGTGAAGCGGGTCAGACTTTTTTAGTTTTAGTAATTCAATTCAAATTCTTTTGTCAGCCCTTTCTGTTATCTCATGAGGGATGGTAAAAGATGTGGTTTCTTTAGTATCAGCGCTGGAACAACTGCTTAAAAGAAATCCTAATCCAACACCCAATAGGAGGAGTAAAATAAGTACGAAGACAATTTTCTTTTTCATGAAACCGATTTTATTATATGAACTTGGATGATGAATAATTGAAGTGCAAGTATAGCGATAGGCCGGACTGAAACCAATTATTTCATTACAACAAAAATTGCTTTATAGGCTAAAAAGAATACATCTGGAATACATCAAAACATTAATGCAAACGTTTGAAATACGACAGAATATTCATTAGATGAAGCCATGAAAATTTCTCTTACATAGATTATCTATTGCTAATTAAGACATTCGGGATTGAGAAATATAAAAACTGTTGTGAAGTATTTGATGAGTATCCGATAGTAAAAAAAGTAATCTCAAAGAGGTTATTTTTGCATTAGGTATTCTACAAGGTTTATTTTTCTCTCTAACCCAAGTTTTTTTCTGAGGCGATAGCGATGTATTTCTACTCCCCTGATCGATATATTCATTAGCGGAGCAATTTCTTTTGTAGAAAGGTTCATACGTAGAAACGCGCAGAGCTTAAGGTCGTAAGGCTTCAGGTTAGGGTGTGAGTCTTGCATTTTACGGATAAAGCCTTGCTGTACCTGGTCAAAGTGTATTTTAAACTGTTCCCAATCTTTATCCAGCTTAAGGTCTTCGTCAATCTTTTTTGTAAGTCCATGAATTTGTGTCTGCGCCTGCTCATTCACACGCTTGCTCACACTGTCGAGCTCTTTTTTCATTTGATTGAGAATCTCGTTTTTATGGTTGATTTGTACTGCAAAGGAGGCCAGTTCCTTGTTTTTTAGTTGCTCATCTGTTACTTTACGTGCAACTTCCGCTTTAAGCTTTTCGTTTTTCAGTTGGATGATCTTGTTTTCAAAAGCCATTGATTCCTGTTTACGTTGTTCTTCCTTTGCCAGTATCTCTTCTTTCTTTTTCTCTTCCATCTTTTTATGCTCCTTCTCAAAGTGGATTTCAATAAAACGGTAGGATGTTATAATGGCTGCCAGTGCTAATATTATGTATCCAATATATGCGTAAACCGTCTGATACCATGGTGTGGTTATCGTAAATGAATATGTGATGGGTTTACTTTCTTTTCCATATACATTACGGGCTCTTAAAGAAAGGGTATAATCACCATAAGAGAGATTTGTGAACTCCTTGGCAGTGGAATTAATCCAACCGGAGGAAATATGTCCTTGAGGTCCGTCGAGTGTTATCAAATACTTCATGTTTTCGCGGCCTTCGAAAAAGGCAGCGGAATAATTGATTTTAACAGCATTGACAGGGGAAGGATGGACATTATTGCTCATGTCTTTCTGCCTGCTGCTGTGACAAAAGTTGAGGAGCGTATCTCTTATACTATAAGCCTCCACGCAAGTGATGATTGTATTGAAATCTTTTTTTTCCTTTTCAATAAATGATGGATTCAGATGAGCAAAACCATCTTCTATTCCTAAAATGATGTTTTCCGGATCGATAACATGAACATGTTCAAAAGCATTGATAAATTTATCATTGAGTTTATTAAGTACTTCAAATTCTTTTTCAATCCAGGGGCTGTTTTTATTGAGGATCACTTCCACATCATTTTGGTATCTTCCAAAATGCCAGATGTTTCGGTATTTATCCATTTTCATGCGGTTGATGCCACTGCTGCCAAATTTCTTTGTCCATTCTTCACTGTATTCAAACATATTAGCTAAATAATTATACCTGAATATTGAGTCATAGTTACTGTGAAAAACCTCACCCTGGATAGTGAATAGGTAAAACTCGGTAGGCGTATTCATTCCGTGTTTCTGATTCATTTCTGTGATCTGCAAAACTGTATCATACGTATTATTCAAATGTAGCCTGAAGACACCCAGGTAGCCGTGCCCCATCCAGATGTCTCCGTGGATATCGAAATATATATCGCGACACGATTCTGAAAACCCTTTCACTTTTCCGTCATACTGCCAGCGTCCCTCTTTTTTTACTAAACGTATGAGCCCCGAATAGGTTCCTGCAATAATTAAGTTTTCCCTTCCGGGCACCCTCAGATATTTCCAGCCACCTTCCACATCGGCAATCAACCTTACCTCACCATCTTCAATAATATAAGTGCCTTTGTTGTGACCCACAAAAATTCTGTCGTCGATGGCAGTGAGCATCCAGGTTTGTCCCTTAAGCTCATTTATCAGTCGGAAGTTTTTACCGGTCTGTATATTATTATCCGGCTTGTTCCATTCATCGACATAGACACCTTGGTTGGTGGCAAGATATATTTTGTTATCCAAGGTGGCTGAACTGTAGCCGGTTCCTTCGATATTACTGCCTTCACCGAGGTAGGTTAATGGTGAATGAATTTCAATGTAATTGATGCCATTGTCGAGCCCGCACCACAAATTGCCCCACAGGTCTATTTGGAGGCTGAGAACGGTGTTATTAGCTAATCCACTGTCTTTATTGATATGCTGTATGATATTGCCCTTGTTATCACAAATGATTAAACCATCCTGGATGCTCCCAAAAGCCATGTGCATCTCAGGTAGCATGGTGGCACTGAATAACTGGTTCTTTTTCATAAACTCGTTGGCATCAGACTCCCACGGGGTTATCCGTCCCTCCTCGTAAATGTATAATCCTTCGTCTTGAGTTCCAATCAAATAAGATTTTTCCCGATAAGGAAGCATTGTCCAAATTTTTTTGTCATTGATAAAAAAGTCACCACGGGTTACAGGAATGAAAGACTGCCCGGTATAACGCATCAGCCCCTCACTGCGGTGGGAGATATAGAAGGCGTCGTCAATATAGAAGCTGAACTGGAAGTCTTGGTTTTCAGCCAAAACCTTGATTTCGTCCTGATGATAAAGAAGGATAGTGGTGTAAGATTGAAAAATGACCCCGTAATTTGTAACGTGTATCCGCCATATTTCCCCGAAATCACGATGCTTTTCAGGAATCAGTGCTATTAGATCGTGGTAAGCCCTCTGCCCGTCGTTGTTTGTATAGAGGTAGCCTAAGCTGTTATATCCGCCGGTGTAGATGCGGTCCTTTTCTCCTATGGCGATGCTCCGGACTACCGAATGGTTGGGCATCTGAAACAGATTCCAATGACTGCCATCATACGACAAAAGACCCTTATTGTTGCCAAAATACATTAATCCCTGCTCATCTTGCCCGATGGACCAGTTTTGGGTCCCGCCTCCATAGGTGTGGCGGTTTTAAAAATTTTTTTTCTGAATACCCATATACTTAACCTGTGCGCTTGTAAGCGAAGGCACAGAAAACAAAAAGAGTAATAAATAAACAGATGGCAGGTAAAAATGCTTCATTCCTATACTTTAATTATACACTTTGAATAAAAACGCTATAATTATACTTTACTTAAAACTGTCGCTTCTTTAAAAACATCTTAATATCCGGATCTGATCCGATTTGTGGCATAAATGTACAAAATTTCAAATACCCCGATAATTTAATGTATTTGGAAATAGAGGCGATACAATCGAAAAGAAGAAATTATTTGGGGTAAATGCACTATCAGTTTCAGCGGATTGCCTGAAAAGATCCAATGCTGAAGTTGACCATAGGGTACTATTTAAGTAAAGTTCTTTTGTTGAGGTGAATGAGAAAGTATCATTACTGGTAAAGCAAGGGATAACCATCTGCCAGACACTTACAGTGATGGTTATTAATTATCAGACTTTAAATGATATATGGCTCTTATTTTTGTTTA
>CAYFQK010000104.1:0-10434 GCA_964345255.1 uncultured Bacteroidales bacterium
ACTAGCGTTGATACCAGCCGGAGGCTGGAAGAATATAGTATCGGAACGGGACGTTACGATAAACTTCGTCGCTCCAAATCCTTATTACAAATGGTTTTCTCCCGCTGAATAATTTTAATACATTTGCCGGCTGATTTTCCGGGGGGAGACTTTTTCGTGGTAACAAAAACAACCCCAACGGAATATTTACATACATAGAATTAACCGGGCAAAAAATCGGGCGCATAAAAGAGCCCTAGAGGGGTAGTTCTAAAACATGCATATCAGAATGGCCAGGGAAAAGGGCGTCATGAAAATTTAACAGTCCGGTTTAATTAAAAAAGGATCAATTTTGAAACGACTGATAAGTACTTTTTTAAAAAACAACCTAAGCTTACTGGCTTTCGGGCTTTTGTTGACCTTCTTCTCCAGTTTCGGTCAGACCTTTTTGCTTTCCCTGTATGTTCCTTCCATTGAAAAGCTTCTGGATATCAGCAATACGGAATTCGGGACTATTTATGCTATTGCTACTATCGGAAGCGCGTTCACATTACCCTGGATAGGCGGATATTATGATAAAATTGAAACCAGGCGCTATACCTTAATGGTCATTGGAGGGCTTTTTATTTCGCTGCTGCTGCTTTCTTTTTCCTATCACGTATTCCTTGTAATCATCTCCTTTTACGGTCTACGATTATTTGGTCAGGGGCTTATGACCCATACTTCTGTTTCGAGCATGGCCCGGTATTTCACCAAAGACCGTGGAAAAGCCATTGGGACGGCCAGCCTGGGACACCCCGCCGGAGAAGCGCTATTGCCTCTTCTCATTACGCTTTTGATAGGGGCCGTAGGCTGGCGGGGGACGCTGCAGTTATCGGCTCTGATTTGTATTGTGGGGGTAGCTCCTTTGGCGGTTTTCCTGCTGAACCGCTCAATGCACCTGATACGTGGTCACAAGGTTGAAGCCCGCGCTGATGAAAATCACAAAAAAAAGGTAAAGGTTTGGCAGGTCCTCAGGGAAAAGAAATTCTGGATAATCAGTCCTGCGGTTTTTACAATAGGTTTCACCAATACCGCCATATTCTTTTTCCAGCTCAAGCTTGGTGAAGCCAGAGGCTGGAGTCCCGAATGGGTTGCCGGATCCTTATCGGCTTTTGCCCTGGCCGGAGCAGTGGGCGTTACAGCTATCGGAACATTTGTTGACAGGTATACCGCTAAAAAACTGTTTCCTTTTCATATGTTACTTTATATGCCCGGACTGCTTGCCCTTATCCTCTTCGAGCATCCCCTGGTGTATCCCGTCGCTTTAATACTATTCGGGCTGGGCCACGGCACCGGTAAAACGATTAAAGACGCTATGCTGGCTGAAATTTATGGTGCTGACGTTATCGGGCAAATCCGCAGTATCTTTATCACGGTGATGGTATTCAGCACTGCCATCGGTCCGGTTATCTTTGGAATAATGCTGGATTTGGAAATCTCTTACACCACTATTTTTACTATTGTGCTCATTGGTGCATTTTTAGCCACGCTAAATGGTCTGAGACGGTTAAAATAACTCGGATTAGAATTAAATCATTTTCTACCGATATCTTCGAAAGAAAATTTCATACTTTTATCAGCAATTAACCAAAATGTAATGACTATGACTTTCAAAAAGCAAATGAAACCCTTGAAAAATGTTATCTGGCTGGTTTTGATATTTGGTTTCATAGGCTGTGCAAAAAATGGCGATGATGCAATAAAAAAAACGGATGTTGAATTGTACATTGACCTATTGAAGTCAGGCCGCTATGATTCGCTGAATCTTCCGGCATTTAGCTATACCCACATTCCTGCTTTGCTTGAGTATAGAAACGACACGCAAACCATTACAGACTTTCCCAATAACCCACTATCTTCTATGTATATGACGGAATGCAAACTGGGGATGTACGCTTTATGGACCATTGAATCAATCAGAGCCGCATCGGTTGAAAGTGAAAACCTGTTTATGCGTTTTCCATCCCTCAATCCGGTATTGGCTCTTAAAGACGCTGATGAATTAGAATTGGTATTTGATGATGAATCCCATTCTAATGCCGCACAAGCTTATTATAACTGGTGGTGGGATGATGACCACTATGATTTTGATGATTTTAAATATATTGACCCGCTCGGGGGAACAAATTATAAATGGCATTAGTAAGATAATGACGGATATACTGTAGGACGTTTCTGCCCGGAAATATCATTTGAAAAAAAAAGAAGAGAAATGAAAAGGCATCAATCACTTAAAACCGCATTAAAAATAACCCTGCTCTCCACCATTATCCTTATAGTAAGTTGTGAGCATGAAGAAAGGGAGTTTTCACAATTTAACGTCACTGTAGAAGGAAAAGGAGTGGATTGCGGCGACTTATATCTCATTAAAGTAAATGACAACCTGGAGGAGCTTTACAGGATAACCGGACAGGAAGGTTGGCAAACCTGCTATGCCTATGGACTGGCCGAAGAGTATAAGGTGGAAGGGAGAAAGCTACTTGTTGAATTACGTGCACCCCGGGAGAGTGAGCTTTTCGCCTGCACAACTTTAGGGCCCGGATATCCGTGGGTTACCGTTGTGGAAGTAACAGACGCAACGAGTGAGTAACCGGAAACATCTTATTTTATTTCACCCCACCGCCTCCTTATCAGTGGCGGTTTGTTGTTTTCCACGATTTTCTTCCCTGGCCCGGATGGCGTTTGCCACGTCGCGGTTTTTCTTTTTGTCAGTAGAGGAGAGGTGGTGCATGACTTTGCTGCCAAAGTAAAACGCTATCATTAGTTCGAATGCCGTAAACAGATGCTCTGAACGGGTTTCCAGGTCGGGAGATATTAGTGAGAGGGTTTCATAAAGCAAAACAAAAACCAACAGCGAGAGGGTGAGGGTGCCTCTGAAAACCCCGCGCGGCATCCCGAACGTTTCATCTTTATGCGGATTTTCACGCTTCTCCCATTTACCGAAAGTAAACCGGCGCAGCAAGTGCCAGAAAAGAAAAATGATAAGCATTAGCCAGATAAAAACAGGGATATAAAGCAACCAGAATTCCAAATCGGAAGTCGTGAAAGTTTTCATTGCCAGGTTGAAGGTTGTTGATGGTGTATTCATAATTTCATGTCTTTAAAATAAAAGTCCGATGAGCACTCCTGCAGCAGCTCCGCCGATACCTGCAAAAATCTTAAGCCGGTGCTGCCTGCGGGCTTCCCGGGCAGCTTTAGCTAAATCTTCTTCCGCAGCCTGCCATTGCTTGCGGTAATATATCGCATCTTTTTCATGGATGTTGACCAGCGAATCCAGCTCAGCGGTTTTAGCCTCCAGGGTGCATATTTTTTCTTTATACGTTTTATTGAGTGCTGCCAGCGTTTCGTTCTCTTTCTTTGCCTTCAGCGCCTCCCTCATCTGCGAAATGGTAATCACATACATGGTATCCGATTCAGGAGTGATGGTTTTCGATTCCCCCGGATAAATGAATTCCTGTGAGAAGGAGAAGAGCGGCAAAAGCAGTAGTATGAGTAGTTCGTTGAACGCTTTCATTATTTATCTCTTTTAAAGTGTTTTTCAAATTCATTTTTCAATTCTTCTTCATCCATACGGCTGACCTCTCCTGAGATTTTTTCCCTTTTCAGCTCCATATTCTGAATGCGGGAATCGATTTTCTCAAGTTTTTCCTCCAGAAGCTGTATTTTCAATTCTTTTTCGCGGATTTTGGAGTCAAATTGTTCACGATGTTCTGCTTCCTCTTCGAGGCGCTTATCCTGCCTTTCCACGATGCGGTCGATCTCTTCATAATTTCCCCCAAAATTCCTGAACCTGTTCCGGAGATATTTATAGGGTATGGCCAGTGTTCCGAGGATAATAGCCAAAATTTCCCAATCGGTATCGATGTAACCCTCGGTGTAGAGGTAGCCAATGCCCAACAGCAGCACGATAATTACAATGAGTGTTATGATGATATTTTTGAAACTCATGAGTCGTCTGTTTTAAGATATTTACCCATTACCCATCCTTCCACCGGAGCAATGACTTTCAGCCACTCGCCCTCACGACCGGTGATTTTAACGTTGGTGCCCTGCTCTAATGGTTTAGCTATTTTGTCTCCCTGAATACCGGGGGCGTCTCTAAAATTCAGTTTGGTAGCTGCCACCACGCCCTGCTCAGGGAGCTCATCCGGTTCATCCGACGAGCGATCTTCAAGCAGCAATTTATCGCGGAGTTTGTCCAACGGAAATGCCGGTCCGGGGTCCAGCTTTCGGCCCGGCGAAACTTCCTCATGACCTAAAATATGCTTGATACCGTATTCTTTAATGAGTAGTTTGCAAAGTTCGTATACCCTGCTAATTTGTTCCTCGTTGAACGTATGCCAGTATCTTGAAAAATCCTCGTTGCGGTGAACTTCCTGCACGACATCCTCCTCAGGGTATTTTCTTCCGAACCAGGATACATATTGATTTCCGGCTTTTTTCAACACCCCGGGGTTATCCAGTTCAATCCCTATGGAATACTGATTCATACCGGTTCGCTCGCGGTAGTGGCTTGTGCCGGCGTGCCAGGCTTTTTTATTGAAAGGTACCAACTGGGTTATTTCGCCATCTTTAGAAATCACCACATGGGCCGACACCCCTTCATCAGCGTCGGTAAGTGTAGCTATCGACGATTCGGCGCTGGCTCCGGCCGTGTAATGAATAATGATGGTATCGGGTTGAATCGTGCTACTTTGATTGGGAGATTCCTTGTAGGCAATATCTGTAAGTTTATGATGCTTGATATTCATGGCAATAAATATTTTAGAAATTAAAAATAGAAAAAACATGATAGTAGTCCAAGTAAATGGCGGTCATTTTTTTAATAAGCTATTGGGAGGAGATGCCTGGCGCCCTTTCAGGAAACAACACAGAGGCCGTAAAAAAAAGTCAACTGTGTTTATTATCAGCGTGCCATGGTAAAGAGGCCTTTTGGAAAGCCTTTAAGACGTTTGTTCTCCTGCCACTTTAGTCTTTGGTTTGGGGATCAGAGGATTTTTTCTTGAAATAATTTTGTGAACGAAGAGGGTCCGTCCGAGTATCACCATCGTGATGATAGCAGCCAGCAAATCAGCTATCGGGAAAGCGAGCCACACCCCTTGTATTCCGGGGTCGAAGAAGGGTGGTAAAATCATCACCAGCGGAACAATCAGGATAATCCAGCGCATGATGGATAGAAGGAATGACGACTTTTTCATCCCCAGCGCCTGGTGGACACCCGTTCCGGCAATGGAAATACCCATGGCCCACATCATGGAAACAACAATCATAAAGGCGCCTGTGCCTTCATTGATCAGGTTTTGGTCATTGGTAAAAATGGAGAAAATTTGCCTGGGGAATATTTCGGCCACGCCTACGATGAAGATTCCGAAAATAAGCGACCAGGTAAATCCCATACGGATGGTTTTTTTTACACGGTCGGGCTGGTTGGCCCCGAAGTTGTATCCTACAATGGGCTGCATCCCTTGGTTGAGGCCGAAAAGCGGCATCACGATAAAGAGAGACACCCGGTAGATAATAGCAAATACCGCAATCGCTACCTCGCCGCCCAGTCTTCCCAGCATGTGGTTTAAAATGACTACGGCGATACTTCCTGAAGAGCGCATGCCAAGGCCTGAAAGCCCCACGCCAATGGTTTCCCTGACAATATCTTTCTTTAGCCTGAAATGATGAAGCCGTAGTTTGATGATGGTTTGGCGCGAATTAAAGTAGTACACAATGTACACCAGGTTGGCAAACTTACCTATAGCCGTGGCCCAGGCGGCACCCTCCATGCCCATATTCAAGGGGAAAATGAAAACGTAATCCAGCACAGTGTTTACCAGCATTCCCAGCAGCATCGCATACATAGCTTGCTTAGCGTTTCCTTCCGCCCTCAGTAAATTGTTGGACGAAACGCAAAAAGGAAACCATAGCATGGCCATGAAGATAATCTGGCTGTAGGCTGTAGCGTAAGGCAGAATTTTATCGGTGGCCCCGAAAAGTCGCAGCACTTCTTCATTAAAGACCAGTCCCACTGTTGTGAAAAACACGCTGATGAGGAATATCATCAGCATGGAATTGCCTGCTATACTTTCTACTTTTTCATATCTTTTGGCGCCCAAAGAACGCGATAGGAGGGAGGCGGAACCAATACCAACCATATGAGCAAAAGAATTGATAATACCGATTATAGGGAGAATGATGGCCACCGCTGCAATACCCATCGATCCCACTCCATGGCCGATAAAAATGGTATCTATGATGTTGTAGAGTGCCGTGGCGAACATAGCCGTCATTGCCGGCGTAGAGAGATTAAGTAACAACCGGCTTATTTTTTCAGTCCCCAGTTTTGCATGCGGTTTGCTCATAAGGTTTGCAAAAGTAAGCAACATTCAACAGGCAATGTAGCTGTTTTGTTGAAACACTTTAGAATAATCCCAATCGTCTTGCCCTTACACTTCATTTTATATCGTAAATGTTTGGTTACACGACAAATGTTTTTTATTTTTATGAAAAAAGGAGGCGAAGATGAATTTACAAAGCAATGCCTTTGGAAACGAAGATTTTATTCCGGTTAAATATTCCTGTAAAGGAGAAGATATTAATCCGCAACTTGAATGGAAGGAGGTCCCCGCAGGGACCGGGAGCTTTGCATTGAGTTGTAAAGACCCTGATGCTCCGATCGGAACGTTTGTGCACTGGCTGGTGTATGATATTGATAAAGCCACAAGGGAAATTCCGGAGGATTCTGTTCCGGGCCGCCAGGTGAAAAATAATTTTGGTAAAGAAAACTATGGAGGTCCGTGTCCGCCTTCAGGAACACACCGTTACTATTTTATTTTGCATGCGCTCAATACAGAAAGCCTTGGCAACATTGAATCAATGGAGGAATTTGATAAAAAAGTTGAAGAACATACCATAGGAAAAGCCGTTTTGATGGGTAAATTTAAAAGATAGCGCGGCTTTTCTTATTACCTTGGCAGTTTATTCCGGATCCTGACAGGAACGTTCTGCACCGGGATCTGGAATTTGTGATTATTTAATTGACAATGAAAAAGCGTTTTCGCTATTACTAATGAATTGGTCAACGATTCCTGATAAAATTGATACCAAAAATAAGTTTTGGTTTCCTTTGGATAATGCGGCTAAGATATTTCCTGCCATCATTTCGGATGAACTTACCTCTGTATTTCGGTTAAGCGTTATATTAAAATCTCCTGTTAAAATCCGGCCCTTTATGAAAGCAGTGGCTCAGGTGGATAAACGTTTTCCATATTTCAAAGTCCACCTAAAAGAAGGTTTTTTCTGGTACTACCTTGAGCATCTGCCATTGAGAATTCATCCGCAAGTGGATAATAAACAACCTTGCAGGGCTTTTCCGCCAAGAAGCCTGCTGGTGCGTATCCAGGTTATCGAAAATAAAATTAGCCTGGAGTTTTCCCATATTCTGACTGACGGGGGAGGAGCATTTGAGGTTTTAAAGACCCTTATGGTTTTATACTCAAAAGAATTGGGTTATGAGATACCGCCCGATTTCAAATATTTTAGTCCCGGTGACAAGATATCAGAGCAGGAATATGAAGACTCTTATAAAAGGTATTTTAAAGAAGATATACCTCCTATGGTGGGGCGCTCAGAAGCTTTTCATTTACCATGGTCTTTAAGGCCGAAACCTCGTTTCAAGATAAAAAATATTTTCCTCCCGCTCGAAAAGGTTAAAAATCTGGCTAAACAAAAAGGGGTGAGCATCAACGATTTCCTTGTATCCGTTTATTTATATACGCTTCAGGAGGTTTATGAAGAAACCGGAACAGCAAGAAATCTTAGAAACAATAAACCCATTCGTGTTCAGGTACCAGTAAATCTGAGAAGAATATTCCCCTCGCATACGATGCGGAATTTTTCCCTTTTCGTTATGCCCGAGATTGACTTAAGGCTGGGGCATCATACCTTCGACGAAGTGCTTAAAAGCGTGTATCATCAAATAAGGCTGGAAAGTGATCCAAAACTTATCAACAAAAATATCGCAAGAAATGTAGGAAGCGAGCGTAAAATTTATGTCAAAAGCATCCCTCTGTTTTTAAAGTCATTAATTTTAAAAACGAAGTATTATTCCCTGGGATCAAAGCAATATAGCGGAGTTATGACTAATCTGGGAAAAGTAAATCTCCCCCCGGCATCAGAAGAATTGATAGATTACTTTGTGTTTACACCCCCTCCGCCCAATAAATTAATCAAGTTGAGTTGCGCTGTGATAGGGTTTAATAACAAGCTGGTATTTAGTTTCGTAAATATCACCAATTCGGAAAGAGTGGAGCAGAAGTTTATTCAATTTTTTAAAGATCGGCACATTGATGTAGCTTCTGAATAAGAATAAAATCCGGAATTATGAAAAAGTGTCCAAATTGCGGGGTAGAACTTGAGAAAAGCATGAATTTTTGTCCGCTTTGCGGTGAGCCGGTAATGGAGCAGAACACCGAAAACCTTGAATACCTAAATATAAGAAAGCGAAAGCAGGATGAAAAGGAATTAACTGATTATCAAAGATTAAGCGAACTTCAAAAAAGGAAATTATTCTGGGAGGTTTCGGGTATCATTTTGATAACAGGCATCGTGGTTACCTTCATACTTGATTTATTCAGCAATAATAATTTAACCTGGTCAAAATATTCCATAGCTGTTTGCACGATGCTTTTCCTTCAGTCGACATTAATTCGCTTTTGGCCCAAAAATCTGATCATTTTGATGCTGGGAAGTCTTGCCAGCACTTCTGCCCTGGTGTTGCTTCTCGACCTTTTTCATGGGCCTGTATCCTGGAGTATTAATCTTGCCGTTCCTTTACTTATTATAGTCCATTTGTTAACTTTAGGGCTTACCCGGGCAATTAGGAATGCCAAAGAGAAAGGTTTAAACCTTATAGCTTACTCTTTTATCGCTTTGGGCATTTTAAGCGTATTTATCGAAGGTATTTTGTCGTTCTATTTTAATGATGTTTTCACGCTGCATTGGAGCCTGATAGTTATAGCGTCGGTTTTACCGGGATCTGCTGTGTTGTTTTTTATCCACTACAGGCTGAAAAAAGGGACGGATCTACGAAGATTTTTTCATATTTAAGGGCGTTTAAAACACGGCCCATAATTCCGTGAAAAGGTCTCTGCCCAAAGCAAAAAACAAAAAGAAACTGGATATCACTCCGTGGTATAATCCCAAGGCCCACAGGTTATTCCAGCGGAAGTAAATTTTGAGAAAGAGCATTTCCATCAGAAAAACATAAATCATAAGAGGCAAACTCGGGTAATGAATAAGAGCAAATAACACTGAAACCACCGCAATTGCTTGTGGTTTGCTGAGCCTGCTTTCGGGAAGCTCTGCTAAATTACCTGCCACCAGGCCGGCAATCATGAATTGCTGGAATAAACCCCATACCGGATAAAGGAGCAATACCGGTAAAAAATGCCAGTTGAGAAAAGTAGCATTATAAACAACCCCATACACCACAATTGCTGAAATAACCATTATAGCAAAAGGCAACAGCCTTAAAAGGGATTGTTTCAGATTTTCCTTACGGAATCCCCATTTTTGTAATATTTCAGGGTTTCTTTGGTAGCGTTTGTAAATAAAAACAATCCAAAACAGGCAGGCACCTCCTATGTAAAATGCCCGAAAATTAAGCCAGTCCATTAAAACAAACTTAAGCAGACCTGTAATAAGGACCGCCAAAATCTCCCAGCGTTTTACTTTATTTGAATCATCCAATATTCCTGATTTTAGTGTTGTTGCTCAGACCGGCTTTTTTCCTAACAAACTATTTTATGTCAGCCTATAATAAAACAGCTACGAATTTAAATAGTTATTTTTTCATGTTTGAATCAGGCCTTGAAAGCAGGTTGATTGGCTGATTTTCGATCAGACACCTAACCTGGACAAGCCAGAAAAAACAAATAAATCTCAAATTTTAATGACCAAACATACAACTAGTCAAAATAGCTAACGCTTCTTTGGAAATGTTTTGAATTTGTTTTTTGTCATTTGTAATTTATGCCAAGAAAAGCAACAATTTAAAAATTAAGACACCTGACTTGTAAAAGGCGCTAGTACCTTTTTCACCTCTTCAACCTTTTCATCCAAAAGCTCCTGGTTTTTAGCTTCTGCCAGAAACCGCAGATAGGGTTCTGTGTTACTTGGCCGGATGTTTATCCACCAATCCGGATACTCTATCCGGTAGCCATCAAAATCAAAGAAATTATCGGGCTTTTCTTTATGCATGAAGTAATCTTTCACAGCCTCCATAGCCTCCTTCTTTTGCTCAATGGTAAAATTAATCTCGCCTGAATTCGCGTAAGTTTTGATTTGGTCTACCAGATCTGAAAATTTTTTCCCTTCTTTTTTGAACTGCGACAGGATATTCATCACGTGGATGAGCGCCAGAAT
>CAYFQK010000105.1:0-10409 GCA_964345255.1 uncultured Bacteroidales bacterium
TGTCTTAATAAACGATATCCGCTTTAAGAAGGGAGGTTATGGATATGGCTACGGCTACGGCTATGGATATGGCTACGGTTATGGCTACGGCTATGGATATGGTTATTATTCTGACGATAACGAGGAAGAAAAAGCTTCATTCTGGAAGAAGCTATTTAGTAGATAGATAAAAAGCCATTGGCTCTGATTTTCTTTTTTTCGGGCTATCTGTTTAACAGTGAGACATTTTGATAAATAGTACGGCAGGAGGCCCGTGCTTTTTTGTGAACCATTCTATCTTATTTCTCTGACCATTAAATATTTGACTCAAAGTAATCATGATGGCTTTTTAAATGCCTTTTTAAGGCCGAACCTTCATAAGAAGCAGGTATAGAGGATAGTGCAGGCATTTTGTGAGTGAATAAAATATTTAAATGAAACGAAACCATACCCCTAAAATAATAAAGAAGTCATAATCTTTGGGACGCATAAAAGCAATTTATTGGCTTTTACGTCTTCTTTTTTTTGGAATAGTGAAAATAAAATTCATAAAAAATTATATTTGTTGCTTAATAAATCCAAAAAAAATACAACATGAAACAAATGAAGTGGAATATTTGGATGCTAAGCTTGATCTTTATTGCTTCAATAGGTTCTGGCAAAGCATGTACAAATTTTTTAATTACTAAGGGAGCCAGTACCGATGGCTCCACTATGATAAGCTATGCAGCTGATTCGCATGTGCTTTATGGCGAGCTATACTATTGGCCTGCTGCCACCTACGAAGAGGGAGAAATGCTTGAAGTATATGAGTGGGATACCGGAAAATTTCTGGGTAAAATTGAGCAAGCTGAGGAAACTTATTCTGTGGTAGGTAATATGAATGAGCACCAGGTAGCTATTGGAGAAACAACTTATGGTGGTCGTGAAGAGTTACAAAGCCAGCCGGATGGTATTATCGATTATGGTTCGCTGATGTATATTGCACTGCAACGATCCAAATCAGCTCGCGATGCGATAAAGACAATGGCAGATTTGGTAGAAGAGTATGGTTATTACAGCTCTGGAGAATCTTTTTCAATTGCTGATAAGAATGAAGTTTGGATCATGGAAATGATAGGAAAAGGCGAAGGAGAAAAAGGAGCAGTATGGGTAGCCCGAATGATTCCTGATGGATATGTTTCAGGACACGCCAACCAGGCCCGCATTCGCAACTTTCCTCTTAATGGAAACAAAAGTTCTATTTCTTCAGCAAATCTCGAAGATATTTATAATAAAGGCGTAACAACTGTTTATCATGAAGATGTTATTTCATTTGCCCGCAAGAAAGGCTATTTTGACGGAAAAGATGAAGATTTCAGTTTTTCCGATACCTACGCTCCGGTAAGCTTTGGAGGCGCCCGTTTTTGTGAAGCCAGAGTTTGGTCTATGTTTCGCGATGTAAAAAGCGGCATGGATAAATACACCGATTACGTCAAAGGGCATGACCTGGAAAATCGCATGCCTTTGTGGATAAAGCCTGAACAGAAAATTTCCGTCCAGGATATGTTTGAGTTCATGCGCGATCATTTTGAAGGAACTCCCCTGGACATGCGAAAAGATATAGGTGCCGGGCCTTATGACTTGCCTTACCGCTGGCGGCCATTATATTGGGAAGTAGATGGTGAGAAGTATTGTAACGAGCGTGCCGTAGCTACTCAGCAAACGGGCTTCTCTTTTGTTACCCAGTCCAGAAACTGGCTACCTGATGAAATAGGTGGAATTAACTGGTTTGGAGTGGATGACGCTGCCTCTACTGTTTATGTTCCAATGTATTGCGGTATGCAGGAAGTGCCTGAAACTTATGCCGAAGGCAATGGGTCATTAAGTGAATGGTCCGAAAATTCGGCTTTTTGGACATTCAACCAGGTGACAAACCTGGCCTATACCCGTTACAATGAGATACACCCTCATGTAGCTGATTTACAGCAAAAATTTGAAGATCGCTTTGTTAGTTATGTCAATGGAGTGGATAAAGCCGCCGATAAAATGTATGAAAGCGATAAAGAGCAGGCATTAAATTTTGTCACTGATTTTTCGGTGAGTACAGCTAATAATGTGGTAAAAGAATGGAAAGAGTTTTATCGTTTTCTATTCATGAAGTATGTTGATGGAAACATTAAAAAGACGGAAGGTCGTAAGTTCCTGACCAATGGTGATGGTGTTTTGCAGCATCCTCATCAGCCTGGCTACGGGGAAGAATGGTATAAAAAGATTATCAAACAAACCGGCGACAAGTTTAAAGTTCCAGAAGAGGAGGGACACTAAACTTTTGTCTTACTTAAAAAAAAGAAAGCTGTTTATATCATGGACAGCTTTCTTTTTTTTATTAAAACAAGTAACTTAGAGGGTTGAATACAATTCCCTCTATTATGAAAAATATTCTGAATAGCCTGCTTTATCTTTTTTATCCCGAGGTATGCCTTAGTTGTGGAAATAGCCTGGTATCGGGTGAAAAAGTAATCTGCTCGCGCTGTGAAGTAAATTTACCCCGTACACGCTTTCATTCTGACCCCGCTAATGAGGTGGCTCGTATTTTTTGGGGAAGGGTGGAAGTGGAGGCTGCCACCTCGTTTTTATATTTTCGCAAAGGAGGGGCTGTTCAGCATCTTATGCATCAGTTTAAGTATAAGGGAGAACGCGAAATAGGTGTTTGCCTGGGAAAATTGTTTGCTGCAGAATTGGAGGGTGAGCATTTTTATTCTTCTGCAGATTTTATAATTCCGGTGCCATTACATCCTGATAAAGAGAAAAAGAGAGGATTCAATCAAAGCAGGGTTTTTGCCGCGGGATTAAGTGAGATACTGAGCATCCCCGTAGAGACAGAGGCTTTGGTAAGAAGGGAATTTTCAGAGACCCAAACAAAAAAAGCCAGGTATAAGAGGTGGGAAAATGTGAAAGAGATTTTTGAACTAAAACACAAGGATAAAATCAACGGTAAGAGCGTCATCCTGGTTGACGATGTAGTGACCACCGGAGCAACGCTGGAAGCTTGTGCTTCACTTCTTATCGAGAAGGGAAATGCAAAAGCAGGGATTGCCACCTTGGCTATTGCAAGTCAATAGGAATGGTGTCTTTGCTAATATTTGCCGGATATACAGGGAAGTTTTTGTAATCTTCCGGATCGCCGTATTTTCTGCGGTTCTTCAATAATTTTCTGCGCATGCGTTCTGTCTGATTAAAACGATCATGTAACATCTGAAGCGGCCCCTTGAATCCACTGGAAGAAGCCGGGCCCATGGCATCCAGCTCACCTTCTATCGACCGGATAGCCGCTTCGTTGACAGGAATTGGCTCGATATCCAGCTGTACAAAATCTTGCTTAAATTGCTCATAGGTTTTTCCGTAAACAGTTACACGCTGCATATTAATCGGTTTAAATTCCAAAGGAATAATCATCGGGGTGATATGATCGCGATGAGGAGGCTTGATAGCAAATTTTTTGCTCTCATACCCGATTAAGGAAATTTTTATACTATCTCCTATCGAGGCATGAATTTTAAAGGACCCATCAAAAAAACTGACGGTGCCTATACTTTTTGTGGTATTTATTATATGGGCGTTGTATAGGCCACTCATTTTTTCTGAGTTCACAACTTTCCCCTCAAAAATAAAAATGTCTTCCGCCATCTGGCCCTGGCTTTTTGAAAAGCAGCCTGCCAAAACTAAAAGACTTATAAGTGTTATTATTCGTTTCAATGTGTTACAATATTAATTTTTTGTACAACACCAGCTTGTTAAGATTTGTTAATGAATCTTCAGAAAATATAAAATTATTCGCTTGCCCGGTTAGCCGTCTCTTTAGCATAAAGGTCGCAAATGGTATTTTCGAAGTGTCCGCTATGACTCTTAACCCATTGAAATTCAATGTATTTATTATTTGTAAGTTGATCAAATTTTTTCCAGTAAGCTTGGTTTCTCACTGTTTTACCATTCGCGGTATGCCAACCATTTAATTTCCAGTAAAAAATCCACTCTGTAATGCCTTTTCTCACATACTGACTGTCTGTAACAATACGTAGCTTTTTTTCATCCTGTAATATTTCCAATCCTTTTATTGCAGCAAGAAGCTCAATCAGGCTGCTGCTTTTTTGGCTTGTAGTAAGCGTACGCAAATGATAATCTTCTGTGGGTAATTTTATCAAGACAACATATCCTCCTCCACCCTGTTTTTTAAGAAAGGAACCATCTGTAAATATTTCCGCAATACCTTCCATAGGGTATTTTACAACATAACTCTCCGATTGGCCTCCTCGTTTATCAAGGCCTATAATGTTATTGATATCATTAAAAGCCTCTACATCTTTTTTATCGCATAACGCGAATTTCAGTTGAAAGTCAGGTGTCAGGACGCTGCTTCTTTTGGCATGCAGAATTTTTCGAAATTGTTTTTCGTTGCTTTGGATAAATTCTGATAAAGAGTTTTTATCATGATAGATTATTTCCCGGGAAGATTCATTATAGGAAATGCCCGTTTTTTGATTTAGACTTTTAATAAATATCAATGCGTTTCCACTGGCATCCTTTGCTTTTATTTCCAAGGTCATTACATGCATTTCCATAGTATAAATATGGCAAATTTTGTGATTATATTCCCGCTACAACAAAAGTTTTTTTATAATGATGGAGATTCCCTTTCATATCAAAAACTTCTATATAGAGGATATAATAACCCGTCTGGACCAATTTTTTATCAGCGTCCATTCCATCCCAGAATAATCTTCCACTAGTTCCCAGCTGTTTGTTACTGCATAATCTTATCATTTCTCTGCCTTTTGCATCGTAAACAAACATATTGGCTGAATAGCCGGCTTTGTCGAATTGGTAATCAATCAGAAGCTGATCATTATTCCCATCGTTATTTGGTGTAATGATTTTGGGTGATATCGATAATTCTGAACTCTTGCCTGTTTTACCGGCATTTTGAGAGTTTCTGTAGCCAGGCGTGGCAAAATTTTCTGTTTCAGAAGCCGAATGCCAGTTATCTGTGTCCGAAGAGGATTTTGATGCGTCAACTCTTTCAAGCGACACTCCCTCCGTGTTATTGAGCAAAGGAAAATGCATATCGTCGCTGTAGGTTATATCATCCAGTGTTTTGTTTTGAATGTCAGCCATTACCACTCTTCCTGATTGATTTGGAAAATCGGGAAGGTCTTCAACTTGCAATAAGTTTTGACCCTGGGCTTTAGGATATTGTGATATCAAAATTTCCGGGCTTTCAGTAAGAACAAGGTAGTTATTTTGTATAAAAATCAATTTTTCGGAAGCTAAAGCGGTTTCTTTTTTGATTTCTCCGCTTACCGGATCAAGCAGCTTGACATAAAGCGAGGAGATATCAATTGCATGCGAGGATACGTTATAAAGCTCCAGGAAATCAACGCCATCATTTTTGGGGTTAAAAAGAATTTCATTAATGACCAGGTCTCCTGTATCGGGAAGAACAGGGTAGGAGAATTCCAGGGGTTTTGATACCAGCAGCCCATTGCCCATGCAATCTTTTAAAGCATTTGATGCGGTGATAGCGTATACTATATCACTTTGCACGGGATTATCAAAAGTCAATTCCACGGCTTCAAAAGAAGGCTCCACCGGGTCCGTCAAAACGATTTGTCCAGGGTTTGGTGCGATATTGTAATATTCAGGATGGATAATTGTTGTGCTGTCCATTCGCTCAGTAAAGTACAACCTGATTGTATGAGTATTTATAATGCCCAATCGCAGGAGATCAGGCGGGGTAAGATCTTCATTTACGGTTTTAACGGAGTTTTCGAGTCCCGGCGTTCCGCCTGCCGCGTCAATTGATGCGGTCCAGTTATCATTGCCTGAACAGTAATTGTCGTTATCAATCATTTCTAAACTCCATCCTCCCTCGGCTTTTATTTCATCATCGTACCAACTCTTTTCAAATTCGGCGAAATGAATAATTCTACCTTTTTTCGAAAGAATTGTTATTTGGTCGTGTCCATTTGTTATGCCGAGATTCGGGACTAATAAGAGCTCATTATTGGCATTGAGTCCCGGATAATTTTCTGCAACAACCAGGTACCCTTCAGCGTTTATTGCTCTTCCTTTTTCAAATACAATCCGTTTATCTCCCAGCTTAATCATAAGGTCCGCCAGATCAATAGGGTAGGAGCTTCGATTATAGATTTCCATATATTCAACAGGAGGCAGCTCGCGAGGCTCGGGGTTTACATCAGCCATTATTTCCTGAATGATTAGATCCCCGTATACCGGTTCATAATTGGCAAACGAGTGGTAAGGCGTCTCAAGATGGTTCCCGCTGCAATCGCTTGCTTCCGGTGAAATATGGAGCGTAAAAATGTGGTCTTCAGTAAACGTGTTTGGAGAAAAACTTAAAGTAACTGATTTATAATCAGGATATTTTAATAATAATTCATCAGGGTGAAGGGTTGATTCATCAAGCCAATAGTAACTTGTTTGTGATAAAGAGGTGCTGTCCATTGATTCAGAAAACAGTACACGTAAGGAGGAATCATTCAGAATTTCAATATACGATATCTTTGGTGGCGAATTGTCCGGGTTTGTGGCATTAGCAGAATTGGTCGCCCCGGGGGTTCCTCCCTTTACATCCAGAGAAGCGGTCCAGTTTTCATCACATCCACAAGGATTTTCGGGATCGATGATTTCAAGTGACCACCCCCCATTCTCTTTAGTTTCATCATCATACCATTCTTTTTTATAATCAACAGTATGAATTAGTTTCCCCGACATATCGCTCAAGGTCATTCTTGTTTGTGTATTTACCGGGAAAGTTGTGAAGTAACTGATATGCTCTGCTTCAAGCTGGGAATTGTCGTCGGTAAGAATCAAATAGGAATGGGGTTGAATATAAGTATCAGGGGGCAACAACTTTTGATGGCTTCCAAATGTGAGTCTGGCGCCGGATAAATCCATCATATTTTCGCTGCGATTGTACAATTCCACATAATCGTAAGCTGGTAATTCATTGGGCTCCGGATTCACGTCGGCCATTATTTCGTTGATAACTACTTGGTAAACCCCAGGACTATAGGGTTTTAGATACTCAAAAGAGAGCTGGGAAAGATTCATGGAATTACCGCTTAAATCTTCCACATTGCTGATGGTCAGGGTATAGGTTTGATGATTTTCAAAATCATTTGAAAAAAGGAGAGTTACAATGTTGGGTATTTCTGAGTCTACAGTGGCTGATTCAGGCTCACCGAATCCTTCACTTAACGAATAATTGGAAACATTTTCAGCGGTGCTGGCATCAATGGCTTCATTAAAATGAACGACCAAAGTGTTTTCGGAGGAGGGTTGGGCTTTTTCAGCTATAGGAGGGGCTAAATCCTTCTCCAGGGGCTTCACCACGATATTATCAAAAATAAAATCATCACTATTACTTACTGTATAATTACACTGGATAGAAAAATATTCAGGATTCAGAACCAATGTGGAAGAGCCGCTGGCCTCTAATTCAAAAAAACCGCTATTTAATGGATCAACAAATATTTTCCAAATCCCCGAACTATTGCGGGTGACTTTTACATCCATTGAAAACGAACTGCTTATTAATCCTTCTGTTCCTCTGCAAATGAGCGTTTGCTCATCCAAATAGGATTGATAAAGGGTAATTGCATCATCCGATCCGCTTTCTCCGAATTGCAGATAGTAAGAAGCGTTCATTACGCCTGGATTTCCCTGATCGGTAGCCAGGTACACCCTGGCATGGTTGTTTGAGGAGGGCGAGAAACCCAGTTCTATGCTGAAATGCCATTCAGTGCTATCCAGCCTCTGGTTTGATGTTGCAAGATAGGCCGATCCCTCTTCATCATCATTTAATTGAAGCTGATAATCCTCATTAACCCTAAAGCGATCGGTTGTACCATACCATTGCGGATTTTCGGAGAGATTGCCGTCACTAAAATCATCTTCAAACTGCGAAAAGCCTAAAACGGGGAGCAATAAAAAATATAGCAGGACATTTTTCATAACCAGGGTGTTTTTGAGTAAAAGTGCTCATTAAACAATTTCAATAAATATAGTATTTTTGTTTATTAAATACAAGTTTTGACTGGATAGATGGAGGCAATGCACAATGAAATATAAAATAGCTGTTGTTGGAGTAACCGGATTGGTAGGCCAAGTAATGCTCAAAGTTCTTGAGGAAGCGAATTTTCCAATAAGTCACCTTATTCCGGTAGCGTCATCTAAATCAGTAGGAAAAAAAATATCATTCAGAAATGAAGAATTAGAAATAAGGAGCATAGATGATGCGCTAAGTGAAAAACCAGAGATAAGTATTTTTTCGGCCGGAAAAGCTCTTTCCGGGAAGTATGCCCCTTTATTCGCTCAAAATGGAACTACCGTAATTGATAATTCTTCCGCCTGGCGGATGAATGAAGAGGTTCCGCTCATAGTTCCAGAGGTCAATGGCAGTCAAATTAGTAAGGACCATAAGATTATTGCTAATCCCAATTGCAGTACTATACAGCTTGTTGTAGCGTTGTCGCCACTCCATCGGTCCTTAAAGCTCAGGCGAATTATTGTGTCAACATATCAGTCTGTCACAGGGTCTGGTTCTCAGGCCGTCAGGCAGCTTGACAATGAGAGGATGGGTACGAATGATGTGTGGCATTATCCCCACCAAATCGATTTGAATGTGCTGCCTCATGGCGGAGATTTTAACCCGGATGGATATACGGAAGAAGAAATGAAACTGGTAAACGAAACAAGGAAAATATTTGATCTCCCTGACCTGAAAATCACTGCAACCGTGGCCAGGGTGCCCGTTAAAGGGGGGCATAGTGAGGCAGTTACTGCTGAATTTGAAAAGGATTTTAATATCAGGAATGTCAGGGATATATTAGCGCTTACAAAAGGAATAACGCTGCAGGATAATCCTTCTCAAAATATTTATCCTATGCCCCGATATGCTGAGGGAGAAGATGATGTGTTTGTAGGACGACTGAGGAAAGATTTGTTTAATAAGAATACATTGAACCTATGGGTAGTTGCCGATAACCTGAGAAAGGGTGCCGCTACTAATGCTATACAAATCGCTGAGTACCTTATAACAAATAAAATGGTTTAGAGCTTGAGAATTCATACCGACACAGAAGAGATAAAAAAGCTAAACTTTCATAATCCTGTCGTTTCCATAGGGACTTTTGATGGTTTGCACAAAGGGCATCAAAAAATCATTGAGCAGGTTAAACTAAAAGCCAAAGAATTAGCCGGCGAGTCAGTCATTGTTACATTTCAACCTCATCCCAGAGCTGTGCTTCAGCCGGAGGATATGTCATTTAAAATATTGAACACGCATCTTGATAAATTAAACCGGTTTTATAAGCATAAGATAGATCACCTTGTCGTGCTTAAATTTAATAAAGAGCTTGCTTCATTGACAGGGGAAGAATTCATCAGGACCTATCTGCTCGATCGTTTGGGCATGAAACACCTTGTTCTCGGTTATGATAACAGGCTGGGCAGTGATCAGATAAAAGATGATAAAACCTTTGAGTCCCTGGCCCGCAAGTGGGGCTTTAGCTTTGAACGTCTTAATCCGTTTAAAACAGAGGGTCAAATAATATCTTCTTCGCTGATACGCGATAAGCTGGCAACAGGGAATGTGGCTGAAGCAAATAACCTTCTGGGATATGAATACTTTGTTTTTGGACGGGTAGCCTTTGGTAACCAGATAGGTAAAAATATTGGGTTTCCCACAGCCAATATCGAAGTTAAGGATAAACACAAGATGCTCCCCTGCAACGGCGTTTATATTGTAAGGGTCAATTGGAACAGCTACGATTATTACGGGATGTGCAATATAGGAATTCGGCCTACTATTAATCGCAGTAAATTTACCTTTGAAGTACACCTGTTTAATTTCTATCACGATATTTACCACGATTACCTTACGGTGACATTCCTTGAGCGCATCAGAGATGAAAAAAAATTTAATAACCTCCGGGAACTTGAAGCTCAGCTGGAGCAGGATAAAAAAACAGCAACTTCTTTTTTGAAAAGAGACGGCTTGAAGTAAATAATTCCTTACTGATTATTGAGGCCGTGAAGCTTGATGCTGTTACTCTTGCGTTTGCCTCACCATAATGCCGGCACTTTTTATATGCGGGGTGTCGTATTTAGGAATAATCTGCTCTATACTTATGCTTGCCTCTCCTTTTTTGTTAAAAACAAATCCACCCCAGAGTACTTTTTCCATTTTTATCGAGTTGTTATAGCTTTTGCCAACAAATCCTTTTTCTTTATCCCTGACTTTTAAATTAAACTCGTTGATGCGCTTTTCCCCGGAAGGGGTGTTTATTATAACATGTATCGGGATATTATCGTATTGGTAGTCTTTTGTGTGATTAAAGGAAAAGATGATATCATACATTTTACCT
>CAYFQK010000106.1:0-10404 GCA_964345255.1 uncultured Bacteroidales bacterium
GTACGAAACCGTTTTCATTTTAACTCCCGTTTTGTCTGAAGCTCAGATGAAGGAAGCGGTTCAAAAGTTCAAGGATCTGTTGAAAGATCACAATGCCGAACTCGTTCATGAGGAACATTGGGGTTTAAAAAAGTTGGCATACCCTATTCAGAAAAAATCCACCGGCTTTTATCATCTCCTGGAGTATAAAGCGGAGGGAGAAATTATTGAACCGATGGAAGTGGAGATGAAGCGTGATGAGCGCATGCTGCGTTTTCTAACGGTGAAGCTTGACAAGCACGCCATTGAATACAATGAGAAGAAACGTCGCAAGAAGGCGGAACAAAAATCCGCACCTAAGGGTAATGAACAGCAGGAAACACAAAACAACTAAAAACTTATTGAGTTATGGCAAACAATCAATCAGAAATAAAGTACTTAACCCCGATAAACGTTGAGACGAAAAAGAAAAAATACTGCCGTTTTAAGAAGGCAGGAATCAAATATATCGATTACAAGGATGCCGATTTCCTTCTGAAGTTTGTAAACGAGCAGGGGAAAATATTACCTCGCCGTATTACCGGTACTTCTACCAAGTATCAGAAGAAAGTGTCGCAGGCTATTAAGCGGGCACGTCACCTGGCATTATTACCATATCAAACAGACTTGTTAAAATAGGAGGAACCCATGGAAGTAATACTCAAAAAGGATATTGCAAATTTAGGCTATGCTAACGACCTGGTAACGGTAAAACCGGGTTATGCAAGAAATTACCTCATTCCCAAGGGGATGGCTTCTTTTGCCACATCAGGCAACAAAAAGGCAAGGGAAGAGATTATACGACAGAGAGCCTATAAAGAAGAAAAATTTCGTAAAGAAGCTGAGACGAGGGCTGAAGCGCTTGACGGAGTAAAGCTAACAATAGGCGCCAAAGCTGGTACCTCAGGTAAAATTTTCGGCTCTGTCAATGCTGTGCAGATTGCTAATGCACTCAAAGAACAGTATGATTACGATATCGACCGTAAGAAGGTTGAAGTAGATGGCGATTCTATCAAGGAACTGGGGGAATATGAGGCCACAATAAAGCTTTACAAAGACATTGAAGCTAAGATCAAATTTGAAGTTGTTGGAGAATAAAACAACGCATTAAGATGATATTTAAACCGCTTTCATTTTTTATGGAAGCGGTTTTTTTGGGTCTGGCAAACTTCAAACAAGAATTACAGGCCGGCCACCTGTTTTATCTTCCTGAAAATCTTCTACCTTTGTGGTAAATGGATTCTTGAATGGAATTATCGAACCGGCAGATAAAACTCATCCGGTCGCTGCACCGGAAAAAATTCCGTAAAAGGGAAGGGCTTTTTATCATTGAAGGATTAAAAATCCTGGATTATGTCGTACGCTCACCCCTCAAGATAGAACTGCTGGTTCTGACTCCCAGCAATCAAAATCTCCTGGAGGTATATACAGACATCCCGGTAGCGTTAACCAATGAAAAAACATTTGCTCAGCTTTCCTCCCAATCCACTCCCTCCGGAGTGCTGGCGATGGTGCAAATCCCTGACAGGCCTCCTGCTCCTGAAACCTTTGGAAACCTCACGCTCATGCTCGACACTATCAACGATCCGGGTAACCTGGGGACGATTGTCCGCACGGCGGACTGGTTTGGCATACGTAATGTCATCTGTTCGGAAGACACGGTGGATATTTATAACCCCAAAACCATTCAATCCACGATGGGGTCCATAGCACGCGTCAACGTATATTACCATCAGCTCCCTCCTCTTTTGGAGCAGATGAGTGACCAATTCACAATAATGGGCTTGTTTATGCAAGGGGAGCCTCTGCAGGGTCAAAAGTCAAATAAAAGAACCCTTATCGTTACAGGTAATGAAGCTAACGGTATATCTAAATCTGTCAGGAATCATATTCAAAAAAGCGTTAGCATATCTGGATTTTCTGATGAAAATCATACGGGTCCCGAATCTCTCAATGCTTCCATAGCAACCGGAATAGCTTGTTATGAACTGACAAAAAGGGATTAACGCAAACGTTTGAATAAAAAATATACCAAAATATTCTGAGGGTAAATTGACTTTGGTTTATACTATTATTATTTTTGCATAGAATAGTAAACCAAAAATTTTTAGTCGTGGCAAAACAAAATAAGATAATTAATTATCACATCGAGGAGTTGAAAGAAATCAACAATCTCTCGGAGCGCACCAAAAAAGTATGTTTAAACGGTTCCCTTGATAATCTTTACAAGATACTTGCTTACTATTTCAAGAACAGAACCTTTAAGCAGGTAAGGAATTGTGGTGAAAAAACAAACAACGAGCTAATCGAAATGTCGAAGAACTACATCTCCGATCACGACATTTCACCGAACGACCTGGAGCTTGACGAAGATAATTACTTATTCGACAAACTCAAGTTTTACTGCTATACTCGCTATGGTATCGGCAGTGATACGGCCGAACCTTACCGGCAATATTTTCTTATGCGCCGGTTCCCTATCTTCAAATTCCTTTCAGAAATACTCAAAAGCGAGCTTTCGGATCGTGAATACTTTATTTTCAGGCATAACTTCCATTTTTTGAAGAATGAGGAGAAAATGACCCTGCAAGCCATCGGTGACATCTACGATATAACCCGCGAGCGGGTACGCCAGATAGCTTTATATATCCCCACGAAACTTCGTGAGATCCTCAGTATTTTTAATGAAGAACTGTACTACACGCGCAACTACTATGACTATAAAGTAGATTCCAATAAAAATTTCATAGTCATGGACGAAATGCATGCCAACAAGCTAAACCGGTATGAGTATCTGGATTACACGCCAAAGTTTTACACATACGCTTTTGCAGAGCTATATAATGAGTTCAGCCCGTTATTCCTGAACGATAAATACCCTCATAATATTTACTTTTTGGTGAATAAAAAAATCCAGCACAAGTACGATTTCCAGGGATTCTTTGAAGATGTATACAATCTGGTTAATCAGAGAGTTGAGGAGGACTACACCCTGGATTATCTGAAACTGATCAGAAAACATATCCAGGATAAGGATGAAAAAACTTTTAAAATTGCCAAGCCATTCTGCGATAAGCTTATTTTAAAGGAATTCGCCCTTTACAAAGACAAACAAAACAGGCTCCATATCAAGCGCAATACGCTGAAGAAAATTTCAGAGTATATTATTGAGGTGATGGAAGAGTATAAGAAGCCCATGACCCTCAATGAAATCTGCGATGCGCTGTATAAAAAGAAAATCAGGGTTCCTCAGAACATTGAATCCCTGCGATCTTCCATTTTAAGCATTGACGAGGTAACCGCCATAGGGAAAACGAGTACCTACGCCCTGAAAAAGTGGGGTAATGTAAAAACCGGAACCATCAAAGAGCTTGTGAATGAGTACCTCAAAGGCTATGATGATCCGGTACATATCTCAGAGATTTCGGATTTTGTCAATCGCTTCAGGAAAACAAATAATAAAAATATTCTTTCCAACCTGAAACTTGATAAAACCAACACCTTTATCTTTTTCAGAAAAGGATATGTTGGACTTAAAACTAAGGATTACAATAAAACATCGGAGTTGTATCCAACACTGAAGCCTTTGTAGTGCTTATTTTCAACTAATCAAGCGAACAACAGCCATTTTTACGTGTTAAGGAAGTAACAATGGTTGTTTTTATATAAGAAAGAGATAAATTATGCTAAAATTAATATTGATATCTATAGGAGTTGTGGCTTTACTTTTTGCCGGATTAGCGATCAAGCTTCTTTTCAACAAAGAAAAAGAAGTAAAGAAATCATGCAGCAGCGGTATAACATACGGAGGAGAAACCCTCACCTGCGGCTGTGGAGGAGATGCATGTGATAATGACACCCCGCAGAAAAAGGTAGAAGTCAAGCCCATGAATTAATACAGGAGTTCGCGAATACCTTTTGTAAAATAGGATTTTAATTTTCCTTCCCGGCCTGAGTAGATAAAATAAGCTTCCAGTCCGGGATTTTTTTTCAGGAACTTTTTAGCTTCCTCCAGCCCCATCACCATGAAGGCTGTGGCGTATGCGTCAGCTGTAACCGCATTCTCTGCCAGCACAGAAACACTCAACAGCGAGTGCTTTACCGGGTAACCGGTTTTGGGATTAATGGTGTGAGAATATCTCATGCCATTGTCTTCATAATACTTCCTGTAGCTTCCTGAGGTAGCCATGGCCTGATCTTTTAGTGCCACCACATCTTTTATCTCCCTGGCGTCCGATTTGTTTTGCGCGGGTTTTTCTATCCCCACTTTCCAAAAGTCCTCGCCGGGCTTCCTCCCATGAGCATAAACCTCGCCCCCTACGTCAATGAGGTAATTTTCTATTCCTTTACTTTCCAGAAATTCTGCTAGCCAGTCGACAGAATACCCCTGGGCGATCGAGTTAAAATCAAGTTTTATTCCCGGATCCGCCTTTACGATCTCACCGTCTTCTAACGCTATTTTTTTGTACCCTACCCACTGCAGGATGCTGTCAACTTTTGCTGAGTCCAGTTTCTGGCGTGTTGTAAAACCAAAGCCCCAGGCATTAACGAGCGGCATAACCGTCATATCAAACTTGCCGTTAGTCTTTCGGGCCACCTCCATTCCATGGGTATAGATATCAATAAATAGCTCATTGAGTTTGCAGGGTTGGTTATTGTTCACCTTAGAGACTATAGAATTAGGTTCATATACGGATGCTACCTGATCGAAATAGGTAAGAAGGGAGTCGAAATCTTCGGAGAAATCCCTCTTTTGGTCATCGTAGTATGTGATGGCATAATAGGTTCCCTGGGCCATTCCTTTAATTTTAACGGGATCAGGGGTATGGAAAACATTGCAGGCAACCATGGTTGCCATAACGAGCATGATGAGCATCAACTTCTTCATGATATCCTATTTTTTTCAAAAATAAAACCATTTTTTCAGGTTCCGACATAGTAAAATAAAAATAAGAGACATCTATTTTTTTGTGTGGCGATTGCTTTTCGCTATCTTTACTTAAAAACAATAGAATTATGAAACTACTTGTAAGTACAATTATTGCTATTCTGACCCTCAGTGCGGCTTATGGCCAGGATAAAACCCTTTTTGAACAAAAAGTACGGGAAAGCGACGTTTTTAAAACCATCAGGCATCGACGGAGCGTGCGGGATTTCAAAGACAAGCCCGTAAGTGACGAAGTTATTAAAACACTTGTAGAGGCTGCCCGGTGGGCTCCTTCATCGCACAACCATCAAACGTGGCGCTTTATCGCGGTTAGAGATGATGACGCGCGTATGAAAATTGCCAAAGAGGCGCACAAGCATTCAGGAGCAGAGGGGGCTTTTGAAGAAATAAAGAAATACCTGGGAATGGATGCGCCAGTCCAGATTTTTGTTTTTAACGACACCGAAGGTCGTAAAAACCCGGAAGCGGATGCCGTGGGATGTTATGCTGCAACGCAAAACCTGCTGCTGGCTGCCCACGACATGGGGCTGGCTACTTGCTGGCAGGGCTGGCCCTTATCGGCCGGGGAGGTTATTAACAAGGTTCTGAATGTTCCGGACGGATTTGAAGCTGTAGCTACTGTTGCCCTGGGATATCCGGACGCTGATCCTGAAGCGCCGGAGAGAAAGCATGAGCTGGATGATATCCTGTGGTTCGACGAATACACCAAACGCTAAACTAAATCCCCTTGAGACAGGATTTGGGTTAGGTTGGTAATCAAAAAAATCATTTCGCAGAGACGGGACATTTATAAAAACCTTCTTTCGCAAAGAAATAAGGGATTGGTTTTTCATCCTAAAATAAAATCCCGGCTGAGTCATTCAACCGGGATTTTTTAGCTCTTATCCTCCGAAATCATCGAAGGCTATATTTTCCGGCGGCACGCCGTAATCATCAAGCATCTTCAACACAGCCTGATTCATCATTGGCGGACCGCAGATATAATATTCTATCTCTTCCGGTTCCGGATGCTTTTTCAGGTAATTGTCCATAATCACTGTATGTATAAACCCGGTGTGGCCGCTCCAGTTATCTTCAGGCAATGGCTCCGACAGGGCAATATGGAATTCAAAATTATCAAAATCATTATCTATCTCTTCGAATTCATCTACATAGAAAAGTTCTCTTAGCGATCGCCCTCCGTACCAGAACGTTGTTTTTCGCTCGGTTTTCACTGACTTGAACAGATGGAACAAATGCGAGCGCATAGGCGCCATACCTGCCCCTCCGCCAATAAACATCATTTCCTTGTCAGTGTCTTTGAGGAAAAATTCACCGTAAGGCCCGGACACGTCCACCTTATCGCCGGGTTTTAGTGAGAATATATAGGAAGAAGCAATTCCCGGATTCACATTTTTGAAATCCCCTTTCTTACGGTCGAAAGGAGGTGTAGCAATACGCACATTGAGCATCACAATGTTATCCTCAGCGGGATGGTTTGCCATAGAGTAAGCCCTGAAAATGGGTTCCGAGTTTTTCATTTTCAGCTTCCACATATTAAACTTATCCCAGTCGGGCTTGTATTCTTCTTCCACCTCGATGTCTTTTCCAAAATCCACTTCAGTGGGGGGAATATCAATCTGGACGTATCCACCCGACTTAAAATCAAGAGACTCGCCATCAGGAAGTTTTACCACAAATTCCTTAATAAAGGTAGCCACATTTTTATTGGAGACCACCTCGCAGGTCCATTTCTGGATACCAAAGACTTCCGGAGGCACCCCTATCTTCATGTCTTGACGAATCTTCACCTGGCATCCGAGGCGCCAGTTATTCTGCTCTTCTTTCCTGGTAAAGAATCCCTTTTCAGTAGGCAGGATACTCCCTCCACCTTCAAACACCTGGCAGGCGCATTGTCCGCAGGTTCCTTGTCCGCCACACGCTGAAGGAAGTAAGACACCATTATTGGCGAGTGCACTGAGGATATTCGTTCCCGGATCCGTTTCTATTTCTTTTTCATCATTAATTGTTAACGTCACTTTCCCTTGCGGGATCAGTTTTTTACGGGCAAACAACAGCACCCCTACCAACAGCAATATAATAAACAAGAAGGCAGCGATACTGACGCCAACAATAATACTAATACCTGTTTCGAGTAATATCATTTTCAGTCCTTTTCTATTTACAATTTAATACCCATAAAACTCATAAACGCTATCCCCATCAAGCCTGTGATGATAAACGTAATTCCCAGTCCGCGCAGTGGAGCGGGCACGTTAGAATAACGGATTTTCTCACGTATAGCTGCAATACCTACAATGGCCAGGAACCAGCCGACACCGGAACCTAACCCAAAGGAGGTGGCCTCAGCAAGTGACTGGTAGCCTCTCTCCTGCATAAAGAGCGATCCGCCAAGAATAGAGCAGTTTACGGCAATCAATGGCAGGAAAATACCCAATGAAGAGTATAATGCCGGACTGAACTTTTCAATAATCATTTCTACAAGTTGTACCATAGAGGCAATCACTGCAATAAACAAAATGTAAGATAAAAAGCTCAGATTAACATCCGCAAGCGTAGGAGAAATCCATGTCAAAGCTCCCGGCTGAAGGATATTGGCGTTTATGATATAATTAATAGGTACTGTTATACCAAGTACAAAGATAACGGCGGCGCCGAGTCCCACGGAGGTCTTAACTGTCTTGGAAACGGCCAAATAAGAACACATCCCCAGGAAGTAGGCGAAAATCATGTTATCTACAAAAATCGACTTTACAAAAATATTTACTAAATCTTGCATGATATTCCTTATTTGCGTTCAGATTAGTTTTCTTCAATTAATTCACGGTCCTTATAACGCTGGACCCAAATGATAGCTCCAACAATAATAAGGGCCATTGGTGGCAGGATAGCAAAGCCGTTATCCACATAGCCGGCATCATATGCTGCCTGCGGTATCACCTGGAATCCGTACAGCGATCCTGACCCCAGGAGTTCGCGGAAAAATCCTACCGCAATGAGAATCCAGCCATATCCCATAGCGTTACCTATTCCGTCAAGGAGAGAAGGCCAGGGTTTATTGCTCATACCAAAGGCTTCAAAGCGTCCCATGATAATACAGTTGGTGATTATAAGTCCTACAAAGACCGATAGCTGCTTACTCACATCGTAAGCGATGGCCTTCAGGACCTGGTCCACCAGTATTACCAGGGAAGCAATAACAGTTAGCTGAACAATTATCCTGATTCTTGGCGGAATGGTATTTCGAAGTAAGGAAATCACGGTATTGCCGATTCCCATTACAGCCACTACAGAAAGGGCCATAACCACAGAGGGTTCGAGCTTGGCCGTCACCGCGAGTGCCGAGCATATCCCCAGCACCTGGACGGTAATGGGATTTTCCCTACCTAAAGGTGTTGTCAATAATTTTCTGTTCTTGGCAGAAAATAACGGTTCTTTCATATTATCTGCAGCCATAATTATATTATATGTTTTTTAACAAATGGTTTATATACTGATAACACTTCCTGCAACATGCTGTCGACTCCGTTACTGGTGATGGTGCCACCGGAGATGGCATCGACCCCATGTTTCGGATTTACATTACTGTTATCCACGCCTCCTTTAACCACTTCAATGGAAGTGAATTCATAGTCTTCATTAAATATTGTTTTCCCAATGAATTGGTCCTGAAAAGGCTTATTGGCGATTTCAGCTCCCAGACCGGGTGTTTCAGATTTATGACCGAAAGTGGCACCGGCCACGGTTCTAAAATCATTCTTCAGGGCGATATTACCCCAAACCGGTCCCCACAATCCCTTTCCTCTCATGGGGATGATATACATGCGGTTACCGTCTTTTTCTGCGACGTATATCGGAAAATGGGGTTCCACATCTTTGCCTTTTTTCTTAAGGTCTAGTTTATGCAACTCGTCCTCCAGCTTAATATCGAAGGCTCTGAAATCCCCTTTAGCGAGCTCACCATCTTTGTATTTGCTGATGATTTCCCCATCGGTGTTGATCACCCATTCTTCAACAATATAGTCATTATAAGCACCGGTGACCTCTGCCTTTTCAGCTGGTTTCAATTCAGCCGACTGGAGTATCCCGCTCATCTTTTCTATTTTTTCATTACGGTCCTGCATTGGCTGTAAAAGGGTAGCTGCCGAAGAAAGGATTACAGCAACCACGGTTACCATTACAGCTGCGTATGTGAATATGTATTTGTTCGTAAACATCGTATAATTCTTTAATGTTTGTATTAAACTGCGACGGCCTGGGCCCGTTTCAACCTTTTGTTGATATTGGCCTGGGTCACATAATGATCAATTAATGGTGCAAAAACATTCATAAACAGAATGGCCAGCATCATTCCTTCCGGATAAGCCGGGTTAAACACCCGGATAAGCACAGCAAGAACCCCGATTAATACTCCGTATATGTATTTCCCTTTGGTAGTTTGCGATGCGGAGACGGGATCGGTAGCCATAAACACTGCCCCAAAGGCAAATCCACCCATTACAAGGTGGTAATGTGCCGGCACTTCCATGTAAGCATTGGCTCCCCAAAGGTTAAAGATATATCCCATAATAAGCGCTCCTGCAACAGTGCTAAGCATAATGCGCCAACTACCTACCCCTATGGTTATAAGTATAAAGGCGCCTATTATCACCGCCAGCGTGGAGGTTTCTCCTATCGATCCGGGGATAAAACCAAGGAACATATCCATAAAGTCGGGCATCTGGCTCACTTTATCAGAAGCTCCTAAAGACAAAGGAGTTGCTCCGGAGTATGCGTCCGCTCTTTCAGCTATCCAAACTTTATCTCCCGACATTTCGGCCGGGTAAGCAAAGAACAAAAACGCGCGCGCTGTTAGCGCGGGATTAAGAATGTTCATGCCGGTTCCTCCGAATACTTCTTTACCAAATATTACAGCAAACGCCGTAGCCACTGCCACCATCCACAAGGGTACATCAGGGGGCATCACCAGCGGGATAAGCATTCCTGAAACCAGGAAACCTTCATTTACCTCGTGGCCCCTGATTTGTGCAAAATAGAATTCAATACCGAGGCCTACTGCGTAGGAAACGATAATGATGGGCAATACTTTCACCAACCCAAAACCTACAATTGTCCAAAAGCTGGTGTCAGCAACAGCCCCTTCTGAGAGAAAATGCTGATATCCCACATTCCAGATACCGAATAGCAGGGCAGGAATCATAGCCATAATCACCGACGACATGGTTCGTTTCATGTCGATGGCATCACGGATGTGACTCCCTTTTGTAGTCACCGTATTGGGGACAAAGAGAAACGTTTCAAAAGCATCAAACGTCGAGTGCAGCTTTTCAAACCTTCCCCCTTCCTCGAAATGAGGCTTTATTTTGTCAACATATTTTCTTAACGCTTTCATAGTTTTTCCACTCTTTGTGTTTAACTCATTTCAGCTCGCAACATAT
>CAYFQK010000107.1:0-10365 GCA_964345255.1 uncultured Bacteroidales bacterium
ACCCCCCACCCCCGTCCTGGCAGCGGTGTTAAAGCTGCATAAAAAACGTGTTTATTTAAAGAAAGACTTTTATACTAGATCAAATGTTTGTTAGGAATTAGTTTCCTACATAATGAATTGTAAATCTATTCGTTTCGTGCTGAAACTATTTTTGCAACTAAATTATTTTTGTTGACTTTCTATCAATTCTTTATATTTGCAAGAGTTTTCTAAAACATTTAATATGAGCCAATGCTTTTCAGCAGAAAATACTTTTAGAGCCATCCCTGAAGCGAAAAGCGTTTCTACATGCTTTCATGCAATATCAGGCTATTGGCGCGAAGCATTAACTCTTGGCAAAAAAATTAAACCAATCTGATGAAATCAAATAATACCAAGGAGCTTATCCTGCTCAAATACGGTGGTAACGCCATGCTCAATGATGAACTTACACAGCAAATCCTGCGGAAAGTTATCGAATTATCTTCTTCCGGTAACGAGGTAGTGCTGGTTCATGGAGGCGGTCCATTTATTAAAGAGAATCTCTCAAGGGCGGGCATTGATTCCGAATTTGTAGGAGGTCATCGCAAAACCACGCCAGAAGCAATGAAATATATTGAAATGGCTTTAAAGGGAGAGGTCAACAGCCGGTTGGTCCGCATTATTAATGAGCTGGGCGACACTGCTGTAGGATTATCGGGAAAAGACGGAAAAATAGCACGTGCAGACAAAAGATATTTCACGAATGACTCGGGAGAACAAATCGATATTGGCCAGGTGGGAGATGTCGTGGATATGGATACCTCGTTAATATTTACACTACTCGAAAGTGGTTACCTGCCCGTGATTACCTCTGTGGCCTATAGCGCCCAAGGGACGGATTACAACGTTAATGCCGATATGTTTGCAGGCTTTCTGGCCGGCAAACTAAAAGCCAATCATTTCGTTTTACTAACAGATGTGGATGGATTAATGAAAGACCCGGAGGATAAAGATTCGTTACTCCGAAACCTAAAGCTGGAAGACCTGAAAGGACTTATGGGAACCACCATAAAAGGAGGCATGATCCCGAAAACCGAGGCGTGTAAAATAGCCCTCGAACTGGGTGCTGAAAATGCCATCATTACTAACGGTACCAAACCGGAATATCTGACGGAAGTTATAAAAAACAAAGATTATCCATTGGCAACAAAAATAAGCTTATAAATCATGGAAAAAGATTATCAAAAAATAGATAAAGAACATTATTTACCGACATATAAACGGTTCCCGCTTACCATTACCTGCGGAAAAGGCTCCCGGGTATGGGATGAAAACGGCAAGGAGTATATCGATGCCCTGGCAGGAATCGCTGTAAACAGCCTGGGACACAGCCATCCGAAAGTAGTGGAGGCTATTCAAAACCAGGCAGAAAAGCTCATTCATATTTCCAACTTCTATCTTACCGAACCTCAGGCCCTCCTCTCGGAAAAGCTAGCTGAATTATCGGGCTTACCCAGGGTATTCTTCGGAAACAGCGGCGCCGAAGCCAATGAGGGAGCTATCAAAATTGCCCGCAAATATGCTCACTCGCATAAACGCGGAGGCGAAATCATTTCTTTTGAAGGATGTTTCCACGGAAGAACCTTAGCCACAATAGCTACCGGTAAACTTTCTATGCAGGAAGGTTTTGAACCCATTCCTGCGGGGTTTAAGACCGCCCCCTTTAATGATATCGAAACTCTAAAGATGATGATCAGCGAAGAAACGGCGGCAATAATCATTGAACCTGTCCAGGGTGAAGGCGGAATTAATGTTGTGGAAAAAGAGTTTATGAAGGCACTTCGCAGACTTTGTGACGAGCACAACATCGTATTGATATTTGATGAAATCCAGTGCGGAATCGGCCGAACCGGCTACTTTTTTGCCAAGGATTATTTCGGGATACAACCTGATATTCTTACTTCTGCAAAAGCTCTTGGCTCAGGGGTTCCCATCAGTGCGATTCTGACTACCGAAAAAATTTCAGAAGTCATCAATCCGGGTGATCACGGGACTACCTTCGGAGGAAATGCGCTGGCTACAGCCGCATCACTAGCCGCTATCAAAGCTATCGAGGAAGAAGGCCTTACTAAACAAGCCATCGAAAAAGGAAAATGGTTTGTAGATAAAGTAAAAGAAAATGACCCTGATTCAATCGGGATTAAAGAAATCCGCGGCATGGGTCTGATGATGGGGTTTGAATTTGACCGGGAAGCCAAGCCTGTTGTGGAAGAGATGATGGAAAACGGCGTGCTGGCCAATGCCACGGCAGGAAACGTACTGCGCATCGTTCCGCCATTGAATATCTCATATGAAGATATGGAAACGGTAATTGACATAATGTTTAAATCGGCAAAAAAAGTAAGAGAAAATGCATAAGATAGGAATTATAGGAGCTACAGGATATACAGGGTCGGAGTTGGTGCGGCTACTCCACTCCCACCCTAATGTGGAAATATCAATAATAACCAGTGAAACCTACGCCGGACAAAAGTTTTCGGACATACATCCGCAGTTTAAAGCTATAGTGGATATTAAGCTGGAGAAAGCAGATAAAATTAAGAGCATAAACCCCGACCTGGTTTTCCTGGCACTGCCCCACGGGGTATCAATGGAATATGTAAAAGACCTGGCCAACGAGGACATTAAAATCATCGACCTTTCCGGTGATTTTCGCTTACCCACGAAAGGTCTGTATGAGGCCTGGTATGATAAAAAACACAGTTACCCCGAAGGAATTGATCAGGCGATATATGGGCTGCCTGAGCTTTTCAGGGATGAAATTATGAAGGCTAAACTCATCGCCAATCCGGGCTGCTTCCCCACAGGAGCCATCGTAGCCGCAGCCCCTTTAGTGAAAGAAGGAATTGTGGATTCGAAACATCTCATTTTTGATTCAAAAACCGGTTTAACAGGCGCGGGGGTGAAGCCTAAGCTGGTTACGCATTATTCCAATGTGAATGAGAATTTCAAGGCTTACGGAGTAAAAACCCACCGTCATACCGTAGAAATCCAGGAGACGCTCTCAAAAATAGGTAAAGAGGATGCTACCATTCAATTTACCCCTCACCTGCTACCGGTAGACAGAGGGATTCTTACTTCGGTCTACGCAATCCCTACCCAAAATATCACATCAGATGACCTGATAAAAATATACCAAAATCACTACGAAAAAGAACCGTTTATCCGGTTGCTCGATACAAACCCTGAGATCAAAAATATCCGGGGAACAAATTATATCGATATATATCCCGTCTACGATGAACGGACGAACCATATCATGATATTTTCGGCTATTGACAATCTGGTGAGAGGGGCTGCCGGACAAGCAATACAAAATATGAACCTGATGCTGGAACTGGAAGAATCCACAGCTTTAAATACCATACCACTCAGACCTTAAAGAAATTGATTTTTGAAAACCAAAGATAGAAACCAATGAATACAAAAGTTGACAGTAATGACATTGTAAATAATCTCACAGACGTAAAAGGTATTGAATGCTGGGGCGCCCACACCGGTATCAAATCCATGCGTCGCGACCTGGCAATAATTTATTCGGAAAAACCTTGCAATGCCTCGGCCGTTTTCACCCGAAACGATTTGATTGCTGAGCCGATTAAACTTTGCAAAAAACACATTGCCGACAACCAGGCACAAGCCATCGTTATCAATGCCGGTAACGCTAACGCCGGAACCGGCGATGAGGGATACAAAGGCGCCGAAGCCATGGCCCAAACCCTTGCCGACCAGCTTAAAATAGACAAAGAAATGGTGCTGGTGGCCTCAACAGGGGTCATTGGTGAGCCTTTCCCTACAGAAGAAATTGTGGAAGGAATCAAAGAAAACGTCATCAAACTTTCATCCTCCACCAAAGCTGGAACCTTTGCAGCCAATGCAATTCTCACAACCGATACGTTTGCCAAGGAAGGGCATCTGAGCTTTGACCTTGACGGCAATAAGGTGAGTATGGCAGGTATCGCTAAAGGCAGCGGGATGGTGCACCCGAATATGGGAACCATGCTGGCTTTTATTGTGACGGATGTGGCCATAGAGAAAAAGCTCCTGGACAAGACCGTCAAAAAATGCGTAGAAAAATCATTCAATATGATCACTGTCGACGGCGATACATCCACTAATGACATGGTCGCAGTGCTGGCCAATGGCCTGGCCGGAAATGATGAGATTACATCGGTCAGCGATCCGAATTATAAAATCTTTGAAGCCCACCTTCAGGAACTGATGATACACCTGGCCAAACTAATTGTATCCGATGGGGAGGGCGCTTCCAAGTTTATCGAATACAAAGTCACCAAAGCCAAATCGGAAAAAGTAGCCCGAAAGCTGGTGCGTGCTATATCCGATTCATTGCTGGTTAAAACGGCCATGTTCGGTCGCGACCCCAACTGGGGACGAATTGTTATGGCGGCCGGTAATGCCGGCGTCAACTTCGACTTATCCACCGTAAATCTCTATCTCGGCGATGAAGAAAATTTGGTGCAGGTGCTGGAGAAAGGTACACCCAAAGAATTTGACAAAAACCATGTGAAAAAGCTCCTTCGCGAATCGCATCTTCGTGTTTATATGGAAATGAATCAGGGCCGCGCCGAGGCGATCGGATGGGGATCGGATATTACGAATGATTATGTGATGTTTAATTCGGTGTATACAACGTAATCAGAATATTTTTGACCTTAAAAGCTCCTGTCCCGGATGTGGTTTTTGATAAAGCTTTCATTCAGAATGGGAGTTTTTGTCTTCGATCGCTAATCAGATCGGAAAACCGGACAAACTCAATCTTAATTATTTCTGATTTCGCTGAAAAGTTAAGAATTCTCAAGTTATTCTTTAGCTCAACTTTGAAAATTCCCGGGTTAAAATGAAAAATAGGTTAAATTAGTTGGCAGCCGGCAATCAGAAAGTACTTACCGACCACCTTAATGCCAAAACCTAAAACACGGCCTTCGCAATCTTACGGATATTATCCGACTGGCTGAGTGTGTAGAAATGTAATGCCGGAACGCCGGCTTTCAATAATTCTTTGCTTTGTTGGATAGCCCACTCCACTCCTACTTCGCGGGCTTGCTGTTTGTTGTCACATTGGTCCACCTCCTTTACCAGTTCTTCGGGAATGTCCACATTGAAAGGCCGTGGAATCCATTTCACATCGCTTTTAGCTGAAACCGGCTTGATGCCGGGAATAATCGGAACGTCGATGCCGTAATTCCTGCACATCTCCACAAAGCGGAAATACCTCGAATTATCGAAAAATAGCTGCGTGACGATATATTCTGCTCCGGCGTCGATTTTCCTTTTCAGGTAATAAAGATCACTTTCAAAATTTGGCGCCTCCCCATGCTTTTCAGGATAACCGGCTACGCCCACACAAAAATCGGTAGGGCTGGCATCTGAGAGCTCATGAAGATATTCCCCACGATTCATATCCATAATTTGTCTGACTAAACCCTCACTATGTTGATGCCCTCCGGGTTCGGGCCTGAAGCGTTTATCTCCGGCTACCGGGTCGCCTCTTATGGCCAAAACATTATTTATCCCCAGGAAATTCAAATCTACTAATGCGTCTTCCGTCTCTTCTTTGGTAAACCCCCCGCATATGAGATGCGGCACAGCCGGAATGCCATATTTTTTATCAATGGCGGCAGCTATGGCCACTGTACCGGGACGCTTACGGATGGCCTTCTTTTCGAGAAGGCCGTTCTCGTGCTCTTTATAATAAATCTCCTGCTGATGATAGGTAATATTGATATACGCCGGATCAAACTCAATTAATGGATCGATGGCGTTAAAAATCTCCTTAATCGTATGCCCTTTCAGCGGAGGCAAAAGCTCGAATGTAAATAGCGGTTTATCCGATTTATTGATTTTATCTATTACTGTTTCTGCCATAAACTTTCAAATTCCAAATTCTAGATTCCAGATTTCAAACATTTTCTTTTCATTGATTTGTCTTGAGTTCTTTGCAACAAAAATACATAAACGCCTAAACACTTAAACACCTAAACACCTCTTTTCCAGTACGTAATACAAAAACCTCCAAACTTCTAAAACTTACAAACCTAAAAAATCGTTTTCCTAATAATTCAGGTTCCTGGCCAGGAGTTTTTCAGCTTGCTCTACTGAAATGCCTTTCCGTCTGGAATAATCTTCCAGCTGTTCCTTACTAATCTTGCCCACATCAAAATATTTTGTATGCGGATGAGCAAAATAATATCCGGATACCGACGCCGCAGGAATCATCATATGGCTCTCCGTCAGATAAATACCAGAGTTTTTATCGGGATCGAGCATATTAAAAAGCTTCTCCTTTTCAGAATGATCAGGCAATGAGGGATATCCTATTGCTGGCCGGATGCCCTGATAAGCCTCCTTCAGCAACCCATCCAGCGACAAATTCTCTTGTGGTGCATACCCCCAGTACTCTTTTCTGACCTCTTCGTGCAGGCGTTCAGCCAGCGCTTCCGCCAGCCTGTCAGCCAACACTTTAACCATAATTGCATGGTAGTCATCATTCTTTTCTGCAAAATGACGGTAAGCCTCCTCACTCCCAAAACCTGCAGAAACGATAAAGAATCCGGTATAGTCTTTTCTGCCATAATCTTCAGGCAGCACAAAATCAGAAGTACACCAGTTGATGCCGTCATCGCGTCTTTGCTGATTCCTCAGGAAATTCAACACCTCAAAAGGCTGGGTATCCTCCTCTTTTTCAAAAACCAGGATATCATCCCCACGGCTAACGGTCGGGTAAAATCCAAGCAGCACTTTTGCTTTCAGCCATTTTTTGTCTACCAACTCATCGAGCATTTCTTTGCCATCTTCAAAAAGCTGTTTCGCCTCCTTGCCTTTCAGCGGGTCATCAAAAATTTTCGGATACTTCCCTTTCAAATCCCAGGCAAAGAAGAAAAATGTCCAGTCGATATAATCCTTTAATGTTTCCAGCGGGTAGTCTGCCATAATTTTATTCCCCAGAAATTGAGGTTTCATAATCTTTTGTGCCTCCCAGTCAATGTTTATCGCATTCTTCCGGGCTTCCTCCAGAGTAAGGTACTTCTTGGCATTTCTTCTCTCCAGATGTTTCTGCCGTGTTTTTTCCTGCTTTTCTTTAAGATCCTTTTCAAACTGTTCGCGGCTGTTTTTATTTAGCAGTCCCGAAGCCACACCCGCTGCTAAAGAGGCATCTTTCACATGAATCACCGGATGCGAGTAGTTGGGCGCAATTTTCACTGCTGTATGTTCTTTAGAAGTAGTTGCCCCCCCTATTAACAGGGGTGTTTTCATTCCTCTTTTTTCCATTTCATGGGCCACACTTTCCATTTCATGAAGCGAAGGTGTGATTAAGCCACTAAGTCCTGCGAGATCTGCACCCTCCTTTTCGGCAGTATCCAGAATCTCTTCTGCAGGGGTCATCACGCCCAAATCTATCACCTCGTAGTTATTACAAGTAAGGATGACGTTAACAATATTTTTCCCTATATCATGCACATCACCCTTAACAGTTGCCAAAACAATTTTTCCGGCGGATGATTTTTCCGCACCGGCTGTAAGCTCCTCTTCCAGGTAGGGTTGCAGATACCCTACGGCCTTTTTCATCACGCGGGCCGATTTAACCACCTGCGGTAGAAACATTTTTCCCGATCCGAACAGATCACCCACCACGTCCATCCCTTTCATTAATGGACCTTCAATAATATTAATGATGCTGTCAAATTGCTGACGAGCCTCTTCTGCATCCTGAACAGCATATTTATCAATTCCTTTTATCAAAGAATATTCTATCCTATCTTCGAGCGCTTTCTCCCGCCAATCCTCAGTTTTAACCTCACTCTCCTCTTTCCTGGCAAGGTTTTCAGCATAAGCTATCAACCGCTCTGTGGCATCCTTTCGTTTGTTTAATACCACATCCTCCGCCAGCTTTCTGAGGTTTTCCTCAATTTCATCGTACACTTCCAACAGGGCGGGATTCACAATACCCATATCCATACCTGCATGCGTGGCATGATATAAAAAGATGGAATGCAGGGCTTCGCGCACCACATTGTTGCCCCTGAAAGAAAACGAGAGGTTACTCACCCCTCCGGATATCTTAGCGTGAGGGAGGTTTTCTTTTATCCATTTAGCAGCATGGAGATAATCTACCGCATAGTTATTGTGTTCCTCCATGCCGGTAGCTATGGCCAGAATGTTGGGATCAAAAATGATATCCTCAGCGGGAAAACCTGCGCTTTCAGTCAGCAAGTCGTAAGAGCGCTTCGCTATTCGAATCTTGTCGGAATAAGTAGCCGCTTGCCCCTGCTCATCAAAAAGCATCACGACTACAGAAGCGCCATATCGTCTCAGCAGTGTTGCTTTTTGCAAAAAATCCTCCTCCCCGTCTTTAAGGCTTATGGAGTTGACGATGGGCTTTCCGGACACATTTTTTAGTCCTTCCACAATGATACTCCAGTCAGAACTATCAATCATAATCGGCTTAACCGCAATATCAGGTTCTGCCTGGATATTTCGCAGGAACTTAACCATCGCTTCCTTCCCGTCGAGCATGGCGTCATCCATACAGATATCGATAACCTGAGCGCCGTTCTCGATTTGATGGCGCGCCACTTCCAGCGCTTCCTCGTATTTTTCATCCCGGATAAGACGTGCAAACCGCTTAGACCCGGAGACATTAGTCCGTTCACCAATATTCACAAAATTTTTCTCTGCATTGATGGTGACAGCCTCCAGGCCGGCTATACGCATGTCATTTTGCTTTTCGGGGACAGGTCGAGGGGAGAAGTTCTGAACTAATTGATATACTTTTCTTATGTGCTGAGGGGTCGTACCACAACAGCCGCCAACGATGTTCACCCAGCCTTCCTCCAGGTATTCCTGAAGTATATCCGCCATTTCACGGGCACTTTGCTCATACTCGCCAAATTCATTGGGCAGACCCGCATTGGGGTGTACACTTACCGGAAACTCCGCAATTTCAGACATCTCACGGATAAACGGCCGTAATTGTTCCGCACCAAAAGCACAATTCAGGCCCACACTCAAGATATCGCCATGTTTTATAGAGGTATAAAACCCTGCCACAGTTTGCCCGATAAGCGTTCTTCCACTGGGATCGGTGATGGTTCCGGAGACCATAGCTTTAATCTTATGCTCCCGCTCGCTGTTGAACCGACTGATGGCTGCCAGGGCGGCCTTGCTGTTGAGTGTATCGAAAACCGTTTCGATAAGAAACATGTCCACCCCTCCTTTAGCAAGAGCTAGGGCTTGCTCATAATAGGTCTCCTCCAGTTCGTCGAAGGTAACATTCCTGAATCCCGGATTATTAACATCCGGCGACAGCGAGGCCGTGCGATTGGTGGGGCCCAGTACCCCTGTAACATATTTTGTCTCTCCCGGATGTTCGTGCATAAACCGGTCGGCTGCTTCCACTGCCAGGCGGGCGGCTTCCAGATTAATTTCATGAACCAGATGCTCAGTGCCATAATCCTTCTGACTGATCGCGTTGGCATTGAACGTATTAGTTTCGATGATATCAGCTCCCGCTTCAAGGTAAGCCTGATGAATATCACGGATAATATCAGGCTGCGTAAGGCAAAGGATATCCCCATTGCCCTGCAAATCATAAGGGTGTTTAGCAAAGCGCTTGCTCCTGAAGTCTTCCTCGGTAAGCTTGTATTGCTGAATCATAGTACCCATGGCTCCATCCAGGATGAATATATATTGTTTAAAATCTTCTGCTGTCAAAGTTTTCTTCCTGCTCATATCTTTTGTTTTATCATTGTCAATTTTTGATTATTTACTAAAAGCCGGTTCTAACCAGCAAAATGCCGGCAGGCGGTTATAGATACGTTTTGCCTTTCTGCTCTCTGCATCAGAAAGGCATGCGCATAGCCATATACATAAAAAATATTCCGGATAACGAAAAATGTACTGATAGTAAACTAAAAAATGAAAAGTTACTCGTCATAATCTTGCGTTTTAGTTTATAATTTCCCTTTTCGGGGTAGGTATTAGCACCTTGATTTTTCAGGTTGCTAGAGGTTCGCCGAGCCCACTCTCTCCCCTCTTCTGTATAATCCAAACGCCTTAAAAGGTAGTTTGAATAGTTGCAAATATAGTGAACCAAACTGGAAACACCTAATTTAATCAGTTCCCTGGCGCATTTAATAGACGGAACACATATAAGCTAAGAAAGTTGAAAGTATTACTACTTATCTTCCTTGTTTATTTTAAGCTCTGGAGCAGAAGTAAGTGGTTCATCGCATACAGCTGCCAAAAAACGGACATGTGGTATAATCGACCTAACTAGTTGTCCGAATATTAATTTTGCCCGATAATATCAAACAATTCCGATAG
>CAYFQK010000108.1:0-10363 GCA_964345255.1 uncultured Bacteroidales bacterium
CACTATACAAAAACAGCAACTTTCATTTTTTGGCAATTGAAGGTTATCATTATGCAGTGGTAAAACTTAAAACAGGGGAAGAATTAATTTTGACCTGTTTGCTTGCCCCAAGAATAGATAAGTCTTTAAAGCAAATGCGAGGAGTATTGTTTGAGAAGCGGAAACGATTATTTTGTAGTATACGATAAAAAAGCCCGGCCAGTAAGGGTTTTAAGGTCATTCATTCGTGACCTCAGTTAAAACTGTGCCTATAGCATGAATGAATCGATATTAGGAATACCGCAAATGCTAAAAGCTGATGGTAAAAAAATCCCGTACCCGCGGCGCCTGGTTGGTAAAAAAACTGGATTGTTTTGCTGTAAAAAAACCTTAAAAAGTCCTGGATGCAGCTTATTAATTCAGTCCCAAAAATTTCCCGGAAGGCATATTCATTGAGAAAATTTCACTCCTTGCTCTTCAAAGCCTTATTTCCCGGGAGAAAATCTTAGCGAACGGTCTCGCACATGAGGGCACCCCCGGCAAAACCTCCGCTCATTTTCCTGCTATCAGATTTTTACTCCCGTAAAACTATTTTCCTTTAAGCAATGTCTAATTACAAGGAAAATGATATAATTCTAACGTATGGATGATTTTCTTCGCAGAAAATTTCATTATTGCCAAGAGATTACTATATTTGGAATGAAATTCAAATTTCTTATGAAATTTAACTGAACGTATAAATATTTATACTAACCAAAATTTTTAACATTATGAAAAAACTATTACTATTTACTACGCTGATTACTTTCGTATTAGGCGTATCAGCTCAAACAACAGTTTTCGAAGATGACTTCGAATCGTACACCGTAGGTGACGGTATTGCTACCCAGACCGACGACTGGGAGACCTGGAGCGGCGGCTCAGGTGGCTCAGAAGATGCCGTAATCTCGGACGATTATGCAAACAGTGGCACCAACTCCATGCTGGTAGAAGAATCAAATGATATTGTATATCAGCTAGGTGGTGAGACCAGTGGCGCATACAAAATTGATTTCTGGTATTACATGGAAGACGGTTATGGCGGATATTACAACTTCCAGCACACCTTTGGCGCCGATTGGGCTTTTGCCGTTTTCTTTAACGATGACGGAACCGGATACCTTGAAGTTGGGGGTGAAACTTATGATTTGACTTACCCACAGGATCAATGGTTTAAAATTGAAAACATTATCGACCTGGACGAAGACCAGGCAACCCTCTATGTAGATGGTGTTGAGGTACATACCTGGCAATATTCCTTGCTGGAATCCGAAAACACAACGGTAGATACTCCAACGCTTGACGTGGTTAACTTTTTTGCTGCCGCAGAAGATCCGGCAACGCCTAAGTATTATGTAGATGATTTCAGTTACCTGGAAGGTCAAATGGTCTTTGGCGACGGCTTTGAACCTCCTTACGAAGTTGGAACAGGTGTCGCTGATCAATCCGATGACTGGGAAACCTGGAGCGGTGGTTCCGGTGGTTCTGAAGATGCCATTGTATCTGACGATTACGCTCATATGGGAACCCAATCAATGCTGGTTACCGGGTCAAACGATATGGTCTATGATCTGGGCGGAGAAACCAGTGGTGTTTATGATATCAATTTCTGGTACTACATGGAAGACGGTTATGGCGGATATTACAACCTGCAGCATGAGTTTGGAGCAACATGGGCTATGGAAGTTTATTTCTCCGACGACGGAACAGGTTACCTCTCAGCCGACGGCCAGGAAATCGACCTGACTTATCCGCAGGATGAATGGTTCTACGTTGAAAACCGTGTAGACCTGGATGATGACATGGCGTATATGTACATCAACGGAGAAGAAGTACACTCATGGTCTTATTCGCAAGAGCCGGACGGAACAGAAGTGGACAACCCGCAACTGGATGTTGTTAACTTTTTCTCCGCTGCCGAAGATCCAGCAGAACCAAAATATTACATGGATGATTTTGAATACTGGATTGCTGAAACAGGATTGCTTCCACCTGCCGTAGGTGTAAGTACCACAGAAATCACAACCGATGGCTCGGAAGCTGAATTCTTCAGCATCGAAAATACCGGGGAACAAGCCCTTAATTTCGAGGTTTACCCGGTTTACCCGCAGGACGATTCTAAGAAAGCAACCGCTTCAAATGAAGAATCTGAAAAGCGAGTAAGACTTTCTCATAAACTTCAGGGACAAAATGACGTAAGTGTTGCTCACACGGAAAATGGCATTGAGTTTAATCCTGAAAACAGAGATGGAACGCTTACCCACGTACAGAGTGACCTGGCCTCAGGTGTGGGTTACAGCAGTGAAACCGATGTAAGAGTAGGTGCTAAGTATCGCCCATCAGATGTGGAAGACTACATTGGAATGGCCATCGACAAAGTCATCATTTATCACATGGATGCTCCGGTAGACAATGCCTCAACGATGCGCATCTGGGATCGCGGTGAGTTTACTACTCCCGGACCAGGCGAAATGATTTATGAAAAATCTTACACTGCCAACGAAGATACCCAGACAGAAGTTACAGTTGATGATGATATCTATGTTACAGGTAAAGATCTATGGGTAGGTTATGAAACCACTGACCCGGGCGACGGCACCTACCCCCTTGGTTCAGATGACGGTCCTCAGATTCCCGGCGTTAACTGGTCATCAACAGGTCCGGGATGGTCGGAGCTAACCATAGCAAGCAACTGGGGCATCATCGTAGAACTCGTTGGAGACGGCATACCAAACTGGATGACGGTTACCCCTGAAGACGGTACTATCGAGCCAGGCAACAGCGAAGAAATCATGGTTGATTTTGATACCGACGGTCTTTCAGGCGGTGTTTACGAAGGCGAAATTCATGTAGGCTCCAACGATCCTGAAAACCAATACACACCAATTATGGTTACGCTCAACGTATCAGGAACCAGTATCGGCGATCAGGAAAAGGTTGGTGTGATGACCTTCCCGAACCCGGCGACCGACTACTTCAACGTTAAAGCCAACGTTCGTATCGATAACGTGAAAGTGCTCAATACCATTGGTCAGGAAGTATACAGCGCCAAAGTCGGCGACGATACACACCGTATCAACACATCAGATCTGGAGACCGGTATTTACATGATACAGGTCGAAACCGAAACCAATGAAATCATGACGAACAAGATTATCGTCAGATAATTGCCTTGAAAAAGGATAGAAATTACTTATCAAACCGGCTTGCCAGTCATTGGCGGCCGGTTTTTTGTAATCTTTTTTGCTTAATTTTTGTTAAACAGATAAAGAAGATATTTTATCAGATGTTTGTTTTTATTAAATTTGTGAGGAAGAAGAAAGGAATGGCATTATGAAAAAGCTTACAATAATTCTGGCATTTATTTTCCCGGTTTTAGGCTGGACGCAGGTCAACAACAACCTTATGCAGGAAGCCACGACAAACCTGGATACGGAATTTGACATGTCGGTGGGAACTTCTTTCTCAGGCCTGGGAAACGGAGCTTCCGGATTTATGAGCTATGCTTTTCCAAAGCTTAGAATGAGCCCCGGTGATAACCTGGAGATTCAAACCGGCGTGTTGATGATGAATACCCGGTTTTCAGGAATGGAAGGATTGAATTCAAATTTTGCGCCGGGCGGGGCGGCCAATGGCAATTTTACGAATGCCTATGCCTTTGCATCGGGCAGCTACCAGGTTTCGGACAATTTCACCATCAGCGGAAGCGCTTACAAAAAAATGAATTCTCAGAACCAGTTTCAGCAGCAAGTCCATCCCCAGGCGTTCAATTTTGATTCATACGGTGGAAGTCTGCGTATGCAGTACCAGATTTCTGAGAATGCAAAAATTGATGCCCGGTTCAATTATCAAAAAGGAACCAACCCATTCAATCCATACAACAGCTACCACAATAGCAGTCCGTTTTATCATAATTCACCATTCAGCCCGGTCGATCAGCGCTTTTAAAGCGGCGAATTATGTTAATAAGATAATTTTTTCAGGGATAGCTGTTTAAATCAAAACGGCTTAATTGATGTATTCGGGATTGGCACGCCAAATCATATCCCTTTCTTTACCATCCACCTTTACTTTAAGGTCACCCTCCTTAGTCATCGTCACGGTGCAATCATAAAGTTGACCCTTGCGATGATCGTAATATTTTCCGTCACTCCACACTTTATCTCCATCATATTCCAGGTCGATAAGCGCTTTAGTGCCGATTAAAAGGTTACCTTGTTTGGCCGGGTCCGGGTTTCTGAAGTCCTTTTTCTTATTGCCTTCGCGATCAAAGGGTCTTTTCAGGTCAACGATTTTACCGAAGTACTTCCCATCCTCTTTATAAATTTCAATGGTACTTCTCTTTCCGATGGTGTACCAGGTACCGAGAATTTTATCCTGATGCCCGTCATTGGAATTGCCACAGGATAAAAAAATGAATGTAAGGGTCGTAATAAAAATTAATGACGTAAGTTTTCGCATGAATATCCTTTTTTTGCAAAAATAAAAAAACATAATATCACGCACCGTCTTTGTTTTTGGTTTTCGGGCCTGTAAAGGAATTAGTGGATAGAAAGTTTGGTTTGTGGTATAATCGCGCTAAATTTGTTGGTAAATAATGAATACATGCAAATAAAGAAGCTATTGAAAGCCCTGGGGCCGGGCTTGCTTTATGCAGGTGCGGCCATCGGAGTATCTCACCTTGTCCAGTCAACACGTGCCGGTGCCAGTTTTGGTTTTGACCTGGTTATTTTTTTAATCATAGCTAATGTTTTAAAATATCCATTCTTTGAATTCGCTCCCCGCTTTGCCGGAGCCACAGGACAAAGCCTGCTGAAAGGCTATGAAAAAATCGGTGGCTGGGCGGTCAGTATTTTTGCTGCCATTACGGTCCTGACCATGTTTGCCATCCTGGCGGCTATTTTAATGGTAACAGCCGGACTGGTGGGATTTGTTTTTAAGCTGGCGATGCCCCCGCTTTACATCAGCCTCATTATTTTGGCGGTATCCTCAGCCATATTGATTATCGGTAAATATCGCCTGCTCGATTCAGTGATAAAATACGTGATCGTGGTGCTGGCCTTATCCACTATTTTTGCTGTTATTTCTGCCCTGGGAACAGCCCCCACTGAAGGAGCGCTTATGCATAATTTCAATTATTTTGAAAAAGTCCATATTCTGTTTCTTATTGCCTTTTTTGGCTGGATGCCGGCGCCTATCGACGTTTCGGTGTGGCACAGCCTCTGGTCGGAAGCGAAAGGTAAAACATCCAAAGAAAAAATCAGCATGAAAGGCGGCATGCTCGATTTCAAAATCGGATACATCGGCACGGCGGTGGTGGCTTTGCTTTTTTTGACGCTGGGAGCCCTCATTATGTCCGGCTCGCAAGAAGAACTATCCAGTAAAGGAGTTGTTTTTGCCGGACAGCTAATAAAATTTTATACCTCCACCATCGGGAGCTGGGCTTACCCGGTTATAACCATAGCAGCCATTGCCACCATGTTTAGCACTACTATGGCGGTACTGGATGCTTATCCAAGGGTCCTTACCCCTATCACAAATTACTTCAGGAAAAAAGAAGGGAAGGACGAAAACAAACTTTACTGGATGTGGTTTATAGTAACCGTTGCCGGTGGCTTGATTCTCATGGGCTACCTCTCAAACACCATGGCTTTAATGGTTGATTTGGCTACCACTTTATCTTTCATAACAGCACCTATTGTAGCCATACTTAATCATAAGGCCGTGACCGGAAAAGATTTTCCGGAAGAGCACAAACCTGGCAAAGGGTTAAGGATTTATAGTTCGATTGGTATTGTTATTTTGACTATCTTCAGCTTATTTTATATTGTTTATGTTTTAATGTTTTAGGTGACTATGAAAAGATTTATTCTGCTTCTGACAGCGATCACTTTTACTTTATCGGGATGTAATTCGGGAAGTACGGATAGTGATAAAAAAACTCTGACGGTTACTATTCTTCCACAAAAAGACATTACCAAACAAATAGCCGGCGATCTTTACGATGTAAATGTGATGATTCCTCCCGGAGCGAGCCCGGCCACTTATGAGCCTACGCCCCGGCAACTGGGGAGGCTGAATCAATCAGAAGCTTATCTCAAAATAGGGCACATTGTATTCGAAAAAGCCTGGATGGACAAAATCAAATCAGCAGCACCCAAATTGAAGATATTCGATACATCGGATGGTTTAAATCTCATCAGCACTGGTAGCAGGGTCGACCCGCATTTATGGACCTCCCCTGAAATGGTACTGGCAATGGGACAAAACCTCAGGCATATCCTTTTGCAACTCACGCCTGATGGAAACAAAGCACAAAGGCAGCGAATCAACGAGCATTTTATTCGTTTCAAAAAAGAGATTAAGCAGGTGCAAAAACGGATCAATAAAATGCTAGAACCTTATAGCGGAGAGTCCTTTCTGATCTATCATCCTGCCCTCTCCTATTACTGCAGGGAATTCAATCTCACACAAATTCCTGTGGAAGTGGAAGGAAAAGAACCTTCAGCTTCCTATATGCAAAAAATCATAAAGGAGAGTAAAGAAAAAAACATTAAAGCCATCCTGATACAGCAGCAATTTGATAAGAAGAAAGCATTGACTATTGCGAATGAACTGGATGCCAAAGTGATTACTATCAATCCTTTGGCAGAAGACTGGTCGAAGTCTATCATGGATATAACAGAAAAACTCGTTGAGACCTTCAAATCAAGAAATCATGAATCAGGATAAACTTATTGAACTGGAACACGTCTACGCAGGCTATGACAATAAAATGGCGCTAAAAGATGTAAATCTCACCATTTATCAGAAGGATTTTATCGGGGTTATCGGCCCTAATGGCGGCGGCAAAACTACTTTGCTGAAGCTTATCCTGGGCCTTTTAAAGCCTTCCAAAGGAAAGGTAAGGCGCTACACGTCAGCCAGCAGGAATATCGGCTATCTTCCGCAGTATAGCGATATCGACCATCAATTTCCGATCACAGTAAAAAACGTGGTGCTTTCGGGCACTATTTCAGGGAAAAAGCCATTTTTCAGGCACTCAAAAATGCAACGGCAGCGAGCCCATGAGCTGCTGCAACAAATGGGTATTAAACACCTTGAAGAAAAGACTATTGGCGAACTCTCGGGCGGACAACTACAGCGTGCGTTCTTATGCAGAGCATTGATATCGGAGCCTAAACTACTTATCCTCGACGAACCCAATACTTTTGTGGATAATGCTTTTGAAGGAGAGCTTTATGAAAAACTCAGAGAGCTTAATAAATCGATGGGAATTGTCATGGTATCACATGATGTGGGAACGATCTCAGCTTATGTTAAAACCATTGCCTGCGTTAACGAGCAGCTACACTATCATCAGTCTAATATAATAACAAAGAAGCAGCTGGCTACCTACAACTGCCCGATTCAAATACTTGCGCACGGCGATGTGCCGCACACTGTATTAAAAAAACACCGATAAATTATGGAAACCTTTCTTGAAGCCTTTGAATACAGCTTTATGCAAAACGCCCTTCTGGCATCTATCTTTACAAGTATATCATGCGGAATCATTGGGACATATATCGTATCAAAACGTATTGTGTTCATAAGTGGCGGCATCACCCATACATCTTTCGGAGGAATAGGAATAGGTTATTATTTTGGTTTTAATCCCTTATTGGGAGCGGCTGTTTTTGCTGTGCTTTCGGCGCTGGGAATAGAGTATTTTTCGCGAAAAAGTGAAATCAGGCACGATTCCATGATTGGCATTTTCTGGTCGTTCGGTATGGCCATAGGGATTATTTTTATATTCCTTACCCCGGGATATGCCCCAAATCTTATGAGCTACCTTTTTGGCAGTATCCTCACAGTTTCTTTGACGGATACGCTTTTAATGATGGGATTGAGCGCGATAATTATCGGAACGTTTGCTCTGATGTTCAGGCCCATATTATATATCGCATACGATGAAACATACGCCCGCACAAGGAATGTACCGGTGAGTGTGATAAAATACATCATCATGGCGCTCGTGGCCCTTGCCATTGTATTAAGCATCAGGGTGATTGGTATCATCCTGGTCATTTCGCTGATGACGATTCCGCAAACTATCGCCAATATGTTTACGAAAAAGTTCGAAAAAATCATGCTATACTCCGTTCTGCTGGCGCTGGCGGGTACTTTTGCCGGATTGTTTATCTCTTATCAGCTTGATATTCCCTCGGGGGCAGCTATTATCTTTTCACTGGTTATCCTGTTTATCATAATAAAAGCCGGGACCATTATAAAAAATAAATTGGCCCCGGCTGATTATTGATATTATGTTTTACCGAAAAACCTTATCTATGGAAACCGGATTCCCGAATAACTGGTTACCGAAACTGTTGGTATTTCAGCGTTATACGTTTCATTGATGGCATGAATAAAATCATTGGCTACAATGGCATACCCCTGTCCGGTAAGATGAACGCCGTCGAGGGAAAACAAACCGCCTGATACGAACTCGACAGAGTAACCCACCCCATCAAAGCGCAATCCATCCTCAGCAGCATTCTCCATGCGCGATTTTACATCCACCAGGGCCAGGCCAAACTGGTCGGCCAGTCCGGCGATGGTTTGGTTATAGCCGGCAATAGCCTCAGTAATAGCTGTTATTTCCTGTTCATCAAGCACATACTCATCCGGAACGGGCTTCTGTGTTCCCCATCCGGCGCATTTTATCGAATCCATCGGGATAGTCAGCAGAACCAATTCATTCTCGTTAATCTGACGAATCCCCCCAAGCTGGCTGTAAGGAGCGCTGGTTTCTTCGATGACCATGGCATTTGCTCCTTCCGAAAAAGTGATTGGATCCACTCCTGCATTTTGGGCTCCCTGGTTGTATTGCTCATAACCGGCACTCAATGCTGCTGCTTCATCGGCAGATAGTGGAATGGGATTGTAAGGTACCGTATTGAAAAACGGGATTGAAGTGATTTGCGGAATATTTGCTACGGCCCCTTTAGCTCCAGCACTGGTGAGTGTTTGAAGTATAGACTGCATTACCCCTGCAAAAAACTGCTGACCGGTTATGCTGTCCTGTTCGCCTCCGGCGATAGCATACGTAAGTACGTCGTTATTACCGGCCCAGAGCGTAAAAAAGGTTGGCTGCACTGCCATAGCATCTGCAAGGACACTGGTGGTGGGTGAAGACATAAACCTCCCAAAATAGGGATTCAGCTGGCCATACCCATCGGCTACCAGGTGAAATGATTTTGCACCCGGCACGCCCATGTTGTTAAAAGGCCCCTGGTCGCCAATAGAAGCAAAATTAGCCGGATTGGGATTATCGTGTGCATCTACCGGCCCCAGGCTTGTAGCTCCCGTACAATCTTCACTGTATCCGAGAACCTTTCTGGCCCCAAAGCCAATGTCGTCAGTCATAAGAGGCTGTTTAAACTCCCCTCCCCCTACTGTGGATAATTTCCCGGCAAGCATCGAAGGGAAAGAGTTTTCCTGCCCGGTTTTATATAATTCGCCATTCATGAAACCAGCTGTTAATGAATTACCTAAAGCTACATAGGAAGAGAAATCTGCGTCTCCTGCCGATGGCTCAAAGTCATCTATCTCCGGTTCACATGAATAAACCATTGTTAATATGATAAGAAATGATAATATTTTTTTCATAGCTCTGCGGTTTGATTAAAATTTATAGTTGATTCCAATACCTGGCACAAAGCCGTTATACTTATAGGTGCCACCAAAATTTTCGGGCTTATAATTCACTGTACGCTCTAATCCTTTAACGTAAAGGAAAGAGGCATCTACAGACAGCCGGTTATTGGGTTTATAGGAGATTCCTCCGGTAAATCCCAGCTTGACAGCATCGGGTGTTTCAGGAGCATAATAATCATCATCCACCACGGGCGAATCATAGTAGAACCCGGCCCGTAATGTCCATGTATCGTTTGCAAAATACTCCCCTCCTATCCGGTAAATAGCGCCATCGTTGTAATTCTTTGGCTGGCTTAAATCTTCGAGTGATGGTGTATTTGTTTCAAAATCAAAATCCAGTGATTCATAAGAACTCCAAAATACGTAATTTACATCCACTCCAAGTTTGAATTTTGGATTGAAGCGGTAGGACGCACCCACATTGACAGACGCGGGCAAAGGCAAATCAGCATCGTATTGATTCTGTGGAGGAAACGAATTTTGATTAGCCAGAGAAGATGGCACGTTGAATGTAGCATCACCGTCTCTTACTTCCATAAGCACTTCAGAGCGGTAAGTCACCCCTAGTTCCATTTTATCCGTAGGACGGGTATAAAATCCTGCATTGAAGCCAAAACTGTTAGTAGTTCCTTCGATGTTTATCTGC
>CAYFQK010000109.1:0-10281 GCA_964345255.1 uncultured Bacteroidales bacterium
ATCAAAACTATTATTATGAAGAAGTTCAGATTATTCATCCTTCTCGGTATCTTTAGTTTTTCTTTGAGTCACCTTATGGCTCAGCCTTCCGGCAAATGGGAAGGAAGTATTGACGTATTAGGTCAGCAAATCGGGATTGAAGTTCATTTTTCAAATAGTGAGGATAATCTGGCGGGAGTTCTAAGCCTACCTACGCAAGGGGCTTATGGATTAAAGCTCAACTCGGTGGAGTGGGAAAAGCCAAATATTTCTTTTAAGGTAGACACTGCCACCACACACCTTACATTTGACGGGAGGCTTAAGAATGATTCCATTACAGGGAAGTTCCTTCAGTCGGGATATGAAGGAACATTTATTTTGACGAAAAAGAAAAAAAAGCAAACACCATGGGTTGATAAAGAAGTCACGTTCAAAAACGGAGATTTGACACTTGCAGGAACGTTAAGCCTTCCCGATTCATCAGGAACTTATCCCGGCCTAGTGCTAGTCAGTGGCAGTGGCGGACAGGATCGTTCTGAAAATGTAGGTGGCTTTAAAGTTTTCGATAAATTGGCAGCAGCGTTGCTAAAAAACGGAATTGCAGTTATTCGTTATGACGACCGCGGAACCGGTGAGTCGGAAGGAGAAGACGTGATGAATTACACTACTCCCGAGCTGGCTAAAGATGCCGAAGCGGCTTTCAAGAAAATGATTTCCAATCCGCACATTGATAAAGATAAAACCGGAATCATAGGCCATAGCGAAGGAGCTATCATTGCAGGAGAAGTGGCTGGCGATAATCCGGAGGTTGACTACATTTTGCTCATGGCCGGAAGCGCGGTTCGTGGTGACAAATTGCTACTGGCCCAATCCGAATCGATTATGAAAACCCAGGGAATGGATGAAAATTATGTGAAAAACATCATTGAACTAAATAAAAAAATATATTCCCGCCTCATGAAGGAAAATGTGGATTGGGATAAGCTAAGAAATGAACTTTGGCAGGGATTTGCCGGACTGAAAAAGAAAGAGGAACTGACCGCCATGGACTCGACCACGATCAAAAAACAAGTGAATGCCCAGATGACCACCATGAAAAAGCCGTGGTTCAGGCATTTTGTGAAGCTTAATCCTATTAGGATTTACAAAGAAGTGGATGTTCCGGCCATGGCCATGTTTGGCGGAAAAGACAGCCAGGTCCCGCCCCGCCAGAATGCCCGGGCTATTGAGGAAATGGGTAAAGATAATTTTGACATCAAGCTATTCCCGGAAGCTAATCACCTATTCCAAAAGGCCGAAACAGGCTCTCCTATGGAGTATGGCACACTCGAGAAAGAGTTCGTTAACGGCTTTACTGATTTTATTGTGGAGTGGATAAAAGAACGCTAGAATTTTCAACTCCATTTGGTTTTGAAAAAAATATTTCTACTTTTGCAGATACAGAAAGAGAAAAAATGACAAATCATAGCCGCACATATTATTACTTCTATTATTATTTCGGAGATAATCCGTGCGGGAAAGCTATGGTTTAATAAAAATATTATGACCTTAAAAAGCCCCGCAGAAATGTGGGGCTTTTTTTATGACTATGAATTCTAACATACACACATACCGGTTTTTCTATTATTACTATTACGTAATCTGCGAATAGCCGGGATGAGTGTGTTTTAAAAAATAATCATTTATGAAAATCCCGGCTGAAGGCCGGGTTTTTTATTGCCGGCTTTCAGCCAATAAAAACAAAAGTATGAAACCACAAACCGCTGAAAGACTGGAACAACTAGAGCAGTACTATTTTACCGAAAAACTGGAAGAAATTGAACGGCGACGAAAAAACGGACAGCCGGTCATCAACCTGGCCATAGGTAATCCGGGTTCATCGCCTAAACAAGAAACACTTCAAAACCTAAGCAATCTTGTCCTTGAGGAAAGTATGCATGGTTATCAATCATACAAAGGAAATGCCGATTTCAGAGAAGCCTGGGCCGGCTGGTATTGGCGTCATTTTGGTGTTACGCTGGAGCCGGAAAATGAAATCCTGGCGACTATGGGTTCCCGGGAAGCCATTATGCTCATCACCATGGCTTTTGTAAATAAAGGCGATAAAGTATTAGTCCCGGACCCGGGTTACCCGATTTATCGATCGGCGACCCGGTTAAACGAGGCTGAGGTCGTCCCTTACAATTTGCTTCCTGAGAATAGTTGGCTTCCTGACTTTACGGAACTGGAGCAGTTGGTTGATGAAAAAACAAAGCTCATGTGGGTCAATTTTCCGCATATGCCCACAGGAACAACGGCAAGCCATGAGTTAATGCAAAAGCTATCGGATTTTGCAAAACGGAAAAACATTCTTTTGGTGAATGACAATCCATACAGTCTTCTTCGAAACCCAAATCCGGTAAGTCTTTTTACCGAAGGCGTTACATCTGAACACCTGGTGGAATTGAATTCCCTGAGTAAATCACACAATATGGCAGGCTGGCGGATAGCCGGAATTTCCGGGAACTTACAAGTCATTGACAGTATTCTGAAAGTAAAGAGTCAGTTTAATGCAGGTATTTTCCTGCCAATTCAAAAGGCTGCTGCTTCAGCTATGAACAAGGATGAAGAATGGATACAATCTCTCAATGAGGAATACCGGAGAAAAGAACGCCTGGGAAAAGAACTGCTGGATGCACTTGGCTGTAAATATGAAAACGATCAGTCAGGAATGTTCCTCTGGGCAACAATTCCTCCTGAATTTTCTTCATCGAAGAAATTCGTGGAATATCTCCTTGATGTCAAAGACATATTTATTGCTCCCGGTTTCATTTTCGGAGAAAACGGAGAAGGCTTTATCCGCTTGTCGTTGAGCAACAAGGAAGAAGATTTGCGTAAGGCATTGTTTCAAATAAAAGTATCACTACAAAAAGTTGAATTCTAATGAAGCTGAATAGGGTAGGAATAATTGGATTAGGACTAATCGGGGGATCACTGGCTTTAGACCTGAAAAGGAAATTTCCCGATACGAGAATTATAGGTGTGGAAAAGGACACCGACCTAAATGAAAAGATAACAAAGCTGGGGTTGGTTGATGAGATAAAACCACTGGATGAAGCGGTCAGGGAAAGTGATTTGGTCGTTTTGAGTACGCCGCCTGATGTTAGCGTAGAACTACTGGAACGTATTCTTGAGGTAACTACCCACCAGGTAGTCACTGACGTTTGCTCAGTGAAGCAACCCTTAATCAACGCCGCATCAAAACATTCCTCAAGTGGCAGATACGTGGCGGCACACCCGATGGCAGGCACCGAGCATTCGGGTCCGGAAGCGGCTACAAACCGCCTTTTTCAAAACAAAGCCTGCATCATTTGTGATCATCAAAAGAGTGACCCCGACGCTGTAGAACTGGTAAACAGCTTGTTTTCCGAGGTAGGAATGCGAATTATTCATATGGATTCCACTGAGCATGATCGTCATGCAGCTTACGTTTCGCATATCTCTCACATCAGCAGTTTTGCCCTGGCGTTAACCGTGCTGGAGAAAGAGCAAAGTGAGCGCAACATTTTTGACCTGGCAAGCGGTGGATTTGACTCAACCGTTCGACTGGCCAAAAGTGCCGCTTCGATGTGGCAACCGGTTTTTGAGCTAAACCGCGATAACGTCATCGATGTCATCAAAAACTACGAGAAACAACTGGAAAAATTTCGCAAAGCCATTGAGAATGGGGATACAGAGGAAATTTCATCCCTGATAGGGTCATCAAACAAAATCAAAAAAGTTTTATAATTTAAAAACCAAATAATCATGAAAATAGAAGACACAGGAATCGAAATAGATTTTACGGCACAAAAAAAGAAAAAAAGCCCTTTAATCGCTTCCGGCCCATGCAGTGCGGAAACAGAAGAACAAGTTATGGAAACGGCCAAAGCTTTAAAGCAGATTGGTGTCCAATTATTCCGTGCAGGAATCTGGAAACCGCGGACCATGCCCGGGGGCTTTGAAGGGGTGGGCGAACCCGGCCTGAAATGGCTGCAAAAAGTCAAAGAAGAAACCGGGATGCAGGTGGCCACAGAAGTCGCCAACGCCACACACGTGAATCTTGCCCTGAAGTATGGGATAGATGCCCTGTGGATAGGCGCCCGTACGTCGGCCAATCCCTTTGCTGTGCAGGAAATTGCGGATTCACTTCGGGGCCGGAATATTACTGTGATGGTAAAAAATCCGGTAAACCCTGATGCTGCCCTGTGGCAGGGAGCCATTCAGCGTTTCCTGGATGCAGGTATCACCAACATATCCGCTATTCACAGAGGATTTTCGAGTTACGGATTTTCCGAATACCGCAATCCCCCACACTGGCAAGTGGCCGTGGAGCTGAAGCAAAGACTTCCTGAAATTCCGCTGCTCTGTGACCCCAGCCATATGGGAGGAAAAAGAGATCTAATTGAACCGCTTTCGCAGAAAGCGCTGGATCTAAATTACGACGGACTCTTTATAGAATCGCACTCTGACCCGGATAACGCACTGAGCGATAAAAAGCAACAGGTAACCCCGGGTATGCTTCATAACATCTTGAATAATTTAGTGATTCGGGAAGAAAAACTGCTGAGCACCACCTCAAAAAATGAACTGGATGAATTACGGAACAAAATCGATATGATAGATGATGAATTAATCTCCATTCTGAAAGAGCGAATGAAGGTGGCGGAAGAGATTGGTAATTATAAAAAGCAAAACGGAATGACCATTTTGCAGCAAAGCCGATGGGGTAAAATCCTGCAAAGACTTAATGCTAAAGCGGAAGCTACCGGACTAGGTGGTGGATTTTTGGAAGAGATTTTTAAAAGCATCCACCAGGAATCGATAAATCATCAGGAGAAAATCATGAGGGCGGATTAACATGCAACACCTCTGAAGTCGGTGGGTTCTGTTTTTTCCTGTAGTTTCTGCTTTAATTTGTTTTCTAAAGATGATTCTAATCGAAATACATAATTTGATGGGAGAGATGATTGGTGCTTGGGATTTGAAATTTGGAATTTAAAATTCCCTTCCGTATTCCTTTGCGTAATTTTTAGGCTTTATTTTTCAGCAGAAAACCATATTAATCATTATCTTGGCTAAAGAAAATAATTCGGGTAAACCGATGTATCAAAAAAACAAAAATGAGTACAAATCAGCCAATCTGGAAAACCGACCCATGGCTTGAGCCATACAAAGAGACTATCGACGGAAGAGCGGAAGCTGCTGAAGATAAAGAAAAAGAACTCCTTACCACTGCAAAAAGCCTGTATGATTTTGCCAACGGGCATCATTTCTTCGGGCTTCACCGCACTGAAGACGGCTGGGTTTTCAGGGAATGGGCACCCAACGCCACGGCTATTTTCCTGATAGGAGATTTCAACAACTGGGAGGAAAGGGAAGAATACAAACTGGAACCCCGGGACCACGGTGTATGGGAAGTTAATCTCAACAAAGATAAAATCCACCATGAAGACCAGTACAAGCTTTCGATGCATTGGGATGGCGGAAGGGGCGAGCGTATTCCGGCTTATGCCAACCGGGTGGTCCAGGATGAGCAAACCAAAATTTTCAGTACCCAGGTGTGGAAACCCAAAGAAAAATACCAATGGAAAAACGACCCGAAAGATGTTTTCGATGAATCCCCTTTGATCTACGAAGCTCATGTGGGAATGGCCACGGAGAAAGAGGATGTAGGTTCATTTGAGGAGTTCAGAAAGGAAATCCTTCCCCGCATCAAAAATGCAGGATACAATGTCATTCAGCTGATGGCTATCCAGGAGCATCCGTATTACGGGTCTTTCGGGTATCACGTCTCCAACTTTTTTGCGGTTTCTTCACGGTTCGGCACGCCCGAACAATTCAAAAAACTGGTGGATGAAGCCCATGGTATGGGCATTCGCATTATCATCGACATGGTGCATTCGCATTCGGTGAAGAATGTCAACGAAGGGCTGAACCTTTTTGACGGAACGCCTTATCAGTATTTCCATGAAGGCGACCGTCGTGAGCATCCCGCCTGGGACTCGCTGTGTTTCAATTATGGGAAAAACGAAGTCATCCACTTCCTGCTTTCAAATATCAAGTTTTGGATGGAAGAATACCATGTCGACGGATTCCGCTTTGATGGGGTAACCAGCATGCTCTACTACGATCACGGGCTGGAGAGGGCTTTCGACCACTACGATAAATATTTTGACGGCACTCAGGATGAAGACGCGCTGACTTACCTGAAACTAGCTAACAAGCTGATTCACCAGGTGCAGGAGGATGCGCTTTCGGTGGCTGAAGATATGAGTGGTTATCCGGGATTGGCAGCCCCTGTCAAAGCCGGCGGGCTTGGTTTTGATCATCGTCTGGCAATGGGCGTTCCCGATTACTGGATTAAGACGATTAAAGAAAGAAATGACGAGGACTGGAGCGTGGGCAATATTTTCTGGGAACTCACCAACAAGCGTCCCGAGGAAAAAACGGTGAGTTATGCCGAATCGCACGACCAGGCGCTGGTGGGCGATAAGACAATCATTTTCCGGCTTATCGATAAAGAGATGTACTGGCACATGGATATGGCCAGCCAAAGTATTGTAGTAGATCGCGGAATCGCCTTGCATAAAATGATACGATTGATTACGATTGCCACATCGGGAGGCGGTTATCTCAACTTTATGGGCAATGAGTTCGGACACCCCGAATGGATTGACTTCCCGCGGGAAGGGAACAACTGGTCATACAAGTATGCCCGCCGCCAGTGGAGCCTGGTGGACAACGATGAACTGCGCTACCAGGAGCTGGATAAGTTTGATAAGGCCATGATTGAACTTGTTCGCGAGAACTTTCATCTGGATGAATCCCGGCCGGATTCTTACTATAAACATGAAGAAGACCAAATCCTGGTGTTTTACCGCGAAGGATGTGCCTTTGTGTTTAATTTCAATCCGGATGAGTCGTTTGAAGATTACAGGATTCCGGCAGAACCCGGAAGCTACAAGATCGTTCTGAACTCCGATGCAAAAGAATACGGCGGCTTCGGCAGAGTGGATGATTCGATGAAATACGAAACCGTAGAAAAAGGGCTGACAAAACAACTGAGGCTTTACATTCCAAACCGGACGGCGTTTGTGATGAAGAAGGTGGATTAGGTGGAAGTTGGCAGTGGGAGTCTATTAATAAACGCTATCGATTTCAAGACATGCTAAGTTTTGATTCTTCGGATTCTCTATAAAATTTTTGATAATTTCATATTTTTCTAAAAATAAATGCGCAAGAATGTCAATTGAGGTATTTCCTAATCTGAGCCAAATAATTTTCGGCGGATGACCTTCTAGATTAGCCAAATCATAGAAATCAGCATCAAATGTAACTATCGTATAACCATTATTGTACGCATAATTCCAAATTTCAGTATCTGAATAATTTTCAAGCCCAAGTTGTCTTACTTGCTTTGCTTCAGGATATTTCTCTGATATTTTGTTTATCAGCCTGAAAGAAATATTTTGATCAAATAATAATTTCACTAGCTTACTCGAATTTTAGACTCCCGATCGGCAGCATAGGCAAGACATGCCTGAATTTGTTCATCATATAATTCCGGAAAATCCCTTTTGATTTCTTCTTTGCTCATTCCACTGGCAAACCAACTTAAGACATCAAAAACCGAAATTCGTGTTCCTTTGATACACGGTTTCCCAAATCTTACATTCGGGTCTATGGTTATATATTTCTTATAATCTATCATTTTTACTTTATTTCTTCAAATTTAACTAAAAAAATGCATTTTTGTTGCTGAAATTCAGTAGAATTGAAATCAGAAACATGAAAAATACCAAGCCCTATATTTACCAGATTTTCACCCGTTTATTCGGGAATAAGAGGGAGGAGATGACTTTTAACGGGAGCCGTGAGGAGAACGGAACCGGAAAATTCAATGACATCACCGAAAAAGCGCTTGAGGAGATAAAAAAGCTTGGAATCACGCATGTTTGGTACACCGGCGTCATCGAGCATGCCCTCGTAAAGGGTTATCCTGAGCACGGCATCCCCGATGGAAATCCGATGGTGATTAAAGGTAAAGCCGGATCGCCTTATGCAATAAAGGATTACTACGATGTTAATCCGGATTTGGCTATGGATGTCTCCAAAAGGATGGATGAATTCGAAGCGCTTGTGGAACGTACCCACAAATCCGGAATGAAAGTTATCATCGATTTCGTGCCGAATCACCTGGCACGGGTTTACCATTCGGATGCCAAACCCGAGGGAGTAAAAGATTTTGGTGAAGATGACGATTCAGCGAAGGCCTTTGACTCGCAGAATAATTTCTACTACATCCCGGGCGAAAAACTAATTCTTCCCGGGGAGCTGCATCAGCGCTTTCCGGGCGTCCTTTATGAAGAATATCCTGCCAAAGCCACCGGAAACGACCGGTTTACCCACCAACCGGGCATTAACGACTGGTATGAAACCGTAAAACTGAATTACGGGGTGGATTATCAAAATCATCCTCAAAAACATTTTAACCCCCCACCGGATACCTGGAAAAAAATGGACCACATCCTGAAATATTGGGCCGCGAAAGGAGTGGATGGTTTTCGGTGCGATATGGCGGAGATGGTTCCCGTGGAATTCTGGGAATGGGTAATAAAGCGAGTAAAAGCCGATTATCCTGAAATCATTTTCATTGCAGAGATATACAACCCGGAAGCTTATCCAGAATACATCCACCGCGGGGGATTCGATTACCTCTATGATAAAGTGGGTTTGTACGACACACTGAAAGCGGTAATCCGAGGCGAACAACCGGCAAGCCAAATCACTGGCTGCTGGCAGTCTTTGCAAGGAAATGATGCTTACATGCTGCGGTTTTTGGAAAATCACGATGAGCAGCGAATCGCGTCCCGGTTTTTTGCCGGCGATCCGTGGAAGGCTATTCCGGCGATGCTGGTCTCCGCCACGATGAACAAGGGAACGGTAATGCTCTATTTCGGTCAGGAAGTGGGAGAACCGGCCGAAGGCGCATCCGGGTTCAGCGGCGATGACGGCCGAACTACGATTTTTGATTACTGGCGGGAGCCGGAGCATCAAAAGTGGATGAACGATGGAAAATTCGATGGTGGAAAACTTTCAAAAGAACAACAAGCGTTAAGGGATAAATACCGGGAAATAGCATCAATCGCTAAGGAAGAAGCGGTGGTAAATGGAGAATTTTACGATTTGATGTATTTCAATGAGGATAACCCGCAATTTGATTCGGAGAGAATCTACGTTTACCTCATATACACAGGAAATCAGAAGCTTTTGTTTGTGGCGAATTTTTCCCCGGAAAAAATGCATACAAAGGTGAAGATACCCAAGCACGCTTTTGAGATGATGGGGATGGGGGATATATCAGGAATATCTTTGAAAGGACTTCTAAATGAAAAATTTCATGAGGAATTAGGTATTGAAAAGTTGGTTGAGAGTGGGGTTGAGATGGTGTTGGAAGGACTGGATTATACGATTTTAAAAATTAAAAGAAAAAGATATTTGATACCTGAATAAGCTTAGATAAATTTGTAGAAGCAAAGCGAGCGTAGCATAGTGTTAGTCCGCCTTAAGCGGATCCCAAGTTGAGGTAAAAATACATAAAACAAGCGAGAGTAGCTCAGTGGTAGAGCATCAGCTTCCCAAGCTGAGGGTCGCGGGTTCGAGCCCCGTTTCTCGCTCTAAAATGATTTTAATAGCTCAAGATTTTAATTTCTGTTAAAATCATTAAGTAATTTTTTTTCAATATACTAATATTAAAAATGGTATAGACAGCCTGTTAATATAGGAATGTTTTACTAATATTTCTGTGAGTCAGTTTGTACAATTTGAAACTATCATTTACATATTGTACAAAAATAACCTTTATCAAAGGAGAAATATTGTTTTAATTAAATAAAACCCCTGAAATTAGGGGAGGCTGGTTTTTTACTAACCTCTTCTCTCCCAAGAAAGAACTCTATACAAGAATCCAAGGGATAAATGCTTTGGTTGATTTTGTTTTTCCTTTATTATGATCATCAATCCGCTCTTCCAGATATTCACAATGGCCTTTGTAATATTTTTTATGGTTGGGGCTGTATAAAACGTATGCATAGAAGGGCATGGCTGGTGAATTTAATCAGTGGCCCCGCCAGTGACTCCCCGCCCGACTGAACGACGTCAGTCGTTCGGGCGGGGAACCTGGATCTAAGGTTTTCTTTTTGATATTGTAGCCCCGCCAGGACTCGAACCTGGATCTAAGGTTTAGGAAACCTCTATTCTATCCCTTGAACTACGGGGCCA
>CAYFQK010000110.1:0-10209 GCA_964345255.1 uncultured Bacteroidales bacterium
TGCTAATAAATACGGTACTTTTTTCATAAGACTAAAATTTATTTGTTAAACATTACATTCTAAAAACTCCATAAACGGGTAATATTAAACCCAAGTAACCAACCATTATCCGTCGGATCATTTTGATTAAACATGACATTTTCCTGGTTGATTATGCCGTACCCGTTACCCGCAAAAATCTGGAATACGTGAGTGGCAGTAGAAATCTCCCAGCCTATTCCAAAGTTAGGTTCCGGTTTAAAATTAATCGGCACAAACTCCTGCATATCTTCTATATGCAATGGGATTTCGGCATTAGCGATAATTGCTGACTGTGGACTAACACGGTATTTTGCCGCTGCTGAAACAGCCACTTTATCATGCTCATATCCCTGCTGCACTTTATTGAAATGTGAGAAACTTACAGAAGCCTGCATGCTGAAGAAATAATCAAACTTACGCGTAACAATCAGCTCACTGTAAAATGACATTCTGTTTGTATGGCTGAAATCATCTCCAAGAATATCTTCTGATCGTCCGTCAACTGCTACATTTCCATAAAAGGTAAGGGCAACGGGAATCGTACCTCCCCGGGTTTGTTCCAGGATATTATATTTCATCTGAAAGTCAGTAAACTTTTTTCCTTTAGTTGCCCCGATTCCAATCATAAAATCGCTGGTAACACTGTAATTCAAACCAAGACGTATATTAGAAGGAGCATATAATCCGTACAGGTCACTTATCCCATTATCCAGCGTGCCAAACCGGTGATGGATCAGAAATTCCAGTGTATTCTCGTAAGGGATATTCATGGTTTGTTTATCAATCAAAACGCCACTGGCAAAAGGTGAACGAACCGGCGACATATCCGGCTCCTCATCCTGAGCCACCGAGTTGAGTGAAATAAAAACCATCCCCGCTAAAATCAATAGTGTTAATATTTTTTCTTTCATAGTATTCATAGTTTTAGCCTAGTTATTCTCAGCGCCCTGTTCAATCCAGGTAAGGATAATTTCCGCATCCGTAGGTGATGCATATTCCTTCATACTACCAGTAGTTATCGATTCGTATAAGTTGCTGTTTCCCGGGTTGGTAGTATCCACCTGATCCTGGCTTATCAGATTCTGATATGCACTCTCAGGGGTTAAAACCGGATCGAAGTCCCCGGCATCGTGACATCCACTTGAATTACAACTATTGTTGAAAATCGGAATCACATCATTTTTAAAAGATACTTCCGTACCAGGGTCAATTGCTACCGGCTCTACAAAATCATATTCGCATGACGTTGCCACACAAAAAATGAAAGCAACCGGAAGGAAATATTTAAAAAGTATTTTCATAGCCTGTTAAATTTATCATTCATTCTTACTATAAAAGGTTTTAACCTGCATTTCGGGCTAAAACCTTTTAATTTCATCACTAAGCAGCTTAGCTGTTTAGCTTATCAAGCGTATTTTGCAACAATGCTTTTGCGTAATGCGAATTATGCACACCTAAACTCCAATCCTCTTTGACGAACAGGTAATTGTATACTGCTCCTGCTTCAAGAGTGGAATAAGTACCCGGCACAGCCCGATCTGTATCATCCATCACACCTCTGTCTATAAGTTCTTCTCTCAGCTCTGCCAATAATTCTTCTGTTTCATTTTGGACATTATTATAGCTAAAATCAAAATCTTCCCCCTCATGGCAATCTGTGCATCCGGATGTTAACGGTGCATCGTGACCCTGGCAGGCATACGTCATGCCCATGTTGTGTCCACCGGCCTGATCGCCGTAAGGCTCCGCCATGTGGCAGGTTACACATCCGCCTTCCATATTTGAGTGAGGTCCTTTTGCATAGGCTATCTCACCTTCAAACTCGACTCCGCCTTGTGCGGCAATCATGTTGGTTTGCGTACCCTTGTGGGGGCCCCAGTAAGGTGAGTTAATTGTAACATCATCTCCACCTGCTACCGGTCGTGGCTCCAAATCGCGGGCCTGGTGGCAGCTGGCGCATACGTTTCCTTTACCCATATCGGCAGGAGTTCCATCTCCTACAATCAGATCAACCGGTTCGGTTTGTGTTAATTGCCAGTCTTCCGGGCCAAATGTTTCATGAATTTGATGACATGTTCGGCAGCCTACCGGGCTTGGGTTGACTGGTGATTCAGAAGCTACCATATTTGTGTTTCCATTTTCCAGAACATCAGTAAATCCTTCGTGGGTATGGCAACCTGCGCAACCTGCATCGTTATTTTCAAAAGTCCCGCCGGTAGCATGCTTGGAAGATGCCCATTGTACTTCTCTTGCTTCCACTTGTGTGGATACCCCATGACATGTACCACATTGATCCTGGGCATCTGCTCCGTCTTCACCCGGAGGACCCTGGGGACCTTCTTTCGTACAACCGGAAATCAAAATTACCGTTGTTACTATCAGTCCCATAATTAACGGACCTGTTAAGTGCTTTAAGTTGCTCATAGTAATAGTTTTTAAAATTGATTATTCCTCTTTTAAAATCTTTTGCAAGATAGATGGAAATGATATACGCCCGGATAAATGGGTATTGCAGTATTACAACCGCACCAATGATAAATAATGATACATTGATTGATTTAGATCAATTTTTCTTATATTTACAAATTATTATATTCTCATTATTATATTTGTGCCGATGAAATCAGAAGAGACATTTTTTAGAACATCAGCATATTGTAAAAGCTGCTTTGACTGTGATAAGCGGTCTGAGCTGTTTTACCTGCTCAATGAAAAAGAAATAGAAATCCTTCATGAAAAACGATATGAAGTTATTTTCAATGAAGGAGAAACCATCCATAAGCAGGGATCATCAGCCTCCCATGTTTTGACGGTTACCTCTGGCTACGCGAAGCTTTATCTCGAGGGGAAACACCGGAATATTATCATGGAAATTCTGGCCCCCACTGATTTGTTTATTGCTCCCGGGTTGTTTGTAGACAGCCGGCATCATTATACGCTAAAAGCTATTACAGACGTTACAGCTTGTTTCCTTGATTTTGGTTATTTCAGAAGAATGGTAAGCAAAAACACCGCTTTTGCTCAGCGCTACATAGAAATTATGAACCGGAAAACAATTGAAAGCTACAGCAAAATTCTGGAACTAACCCAAAAGCAAATGCCGGGACGTGTGGCCGGAGCTTTGCTCTACCTGAGTGATAGTGTATACAAATCGCGTGACATAAAACTGAATTTATCACGTCAGGATATTGCGGAACTGAGTGGCCTCACAAAGGAATCCTCAATCCGTATTATGAAAGATTTTAAGGAAGCCGGGTATATTTCTCTTGAAGGGCAGCACCTTGTTATTAAAGATCACGAAAGCCTTCAAACGATATCCAGTAATGGATAGGAGAAAAACGAGTGCTAAACTTTTATCATCTTTTCTGGGTTTGTAGAAAAATACACCAGTCGATCAATGAGAATTATTACTTCTTGATGCCAGGTCATAATCCCTGATAAAATCATCTTTTAATACCGTGGCCACATGGAAGTGATTTGCTCAAATGTTGAAAATAACTACAGGTTTGCTTAGGTCGTTTGTCTCATTTAAAATCAAAATAGTTAATTCTCCATAGCTTTTGTTATAGCTATCTTCTGTCCTTTAAAAGCATCAATGACTATGTAGTACCCTGAAGTGTCAGAATGTATTTTTCCTGCGCCTTGGTTCACCTCGATCTTTTGCGGTTGAAAATCAAGGTTAACGCTTACCTCTTCTACTTTTGTATCATCAGGACCATCAATAGTAATGAATACTTTTTCATTTTGACGTTCCACATAAAATTCCATTTCCATCAAATTCCTTCGAAAACTCGCTATTTCACTGGCTGTAGCAATCCATGTATCCTCCTCTTTAACAAGATCAATAAGATCATCCAGTGCCCTTATAGTGGTATCATTGTTAGCCACATACCTGGGATGGCCCTGGTAAACCATAAGGCCCTTATAAGGCTTAACCGCATAATTCCAGTAGTTTTCCAGGTATTTTTGATACAACTGAACTTTCCTTATCATCTTTCTTGGGGCTTGCTTTCGCAGATGCGCGATATTCTTGTAATAATAATAATCATCCTTATAAACGGGAGCCAGTTCGATAATATCAGTGGTTTTGTAGAATCCTTGATCGGCTATTACAATATTATGAGGTACTACACTCCCATGAAAAAATTCCAGATTATTAGCCCCAATACTACTGTCAAAGGTATAACCGAATTCTGACAAGGCCATCAACCCCCAAAATGCAGGCATCGTAAATGGGAACCGAAATCCCCGGAACTCCTTTTGCCACCGGTTTTCATTGCGTACAATATCCTGCAGCGCTTGCGTATAACTAAGATTTCGATAGTTCGTAAAATCATACCCACTACTTTGCAGGGGAACCTCTTTCTTTTCAAGAAAATCTTTTACTTGTTGACTCACCTGGCCGTCAACAAAAAACTCCGCCTCTAATTGTTTCTTTTCCATGAAATTAAAAAAGCGTTCGTAATTTTTGCGTTTTCCGCTGGAATTCATCGTAATGCAAAAAGCATAATCATAAGCTTTGGGCCATGGGTTTAAGCGTAGTGGAATGTTATTCTGCTCGTAAAAATCCCCCACTACCGCCTCATAAAACCTCATAATTTTTTTTGTGCTCACATACCCTCCTGCCCCTGCCGGATGCAGAAACTTAGAAGAAGCTAACAAGTAAGCTGTTCCTTTGCCATACCTGTTTTTAACAATGGCCGGGAGGGTGTCGGAAGGATTCACCCAATTTGCCATTATTTTTACCTTCTCTGAAAATATGGTATCTGAAACCAGGGTATAATAATTTCTTCCTGCTTTTGGTCGTAAATATTCATCTTCGGAATCATCCAGTGCTCCATATATCCGGTACCCTTCCATATTCCTCTCTGCCATTTCCAAACCAAAGCATTCTGAAAGCGGATAATTCGCGGGCTTAAGTGTATTATACAAAGTAATGCGATCGGTTCCGTCAGGTTTATTTCGCCCTACATTATCTCCGGATATTAAAATACCTCCCTTATCAACAAAATCCTGCAAGTTTTCCAGTTCCGCGTCTGACATATAAGATAACGAATATTTCCGGTCAGCATCATGATATCCGGGAGCTGTAGAAAGGATTATCATATTGTAATTTTTTAGCCGTTTCGGCTCATAAAGAATATTCCTTTTTGATCATCCAATACATAATTTTCGCCGGGTCACTAACATTCAACAAATGCCAGGTAAGTCTTATTTCAAGCTGATTTTTTTCAGAATTCCAGTACCAGTCGGCATTGGATGTTTCAGGCTGGTTACATTATGTGCTTTTATCAAAGTTAAAACAATATCGAAGTCATCCACACTTCTGAGCTATTATAACTATTCTTAAAAATATTCAGTATAACTCATATATTCCTATTCATATTGTTCTATGTTTTATTAAAGGAAGGACAACAAAATACTTTTTTTAATGTTATCACTAAAATTTAATAATTATGTTTCACAACGTTGGAAAAATCGATAGATATATCCGCATAGTTGCAGCGCTGACCATTTTTGCGTTGTATTTCCTGAAAGTGATTTCCGGAGATTTAGGGGAAGGACTGCTGGTAGCCGCCGTCGTTTTGTTTGCGACCTCTTTACGCCGGTGTTGTCCGATATATGCCCTTTTGGGGTTGGGGACTTGTTCTACATCGCCTTCAGCCTCTCAGAAGCCACAGATAAAAACGAAAAAGCTTAAGCTGTAAAAACCATGTTATTAGGTAAGTCTTTCTGGATTCCAAAGTTTACTTATGAATAAACCATTGGGTCAGTTGGCAGTATACAAAAAGCAGTTGGCAAATGCTCCAAATTTATTGCCAACTGCTTTTTGCCTACTGCCAACTTCTTCAACTAGTTCTTCGCAGACTCCTTCTTCAGATGCTTCGCCAGGAATTTTTCCATAGCGCGGTAAAAATCAAATTGATTTTCCTGATTGCGAAAACCGTGGCCTTCATTATCCTTAACCATGTACTGCACATCAATCCCTCGTTCTTTCAACGCCGCAACCATTTGGTCAGACTCATCCTTGTTTACCCGCGGATCATTCGCTCCCTGAGCAACAAATAATGGAGCTTTAATCTTATCCGCATGGAACACCGGAGATGTTTTTTGCATTTGAACGCTATCTTCTTCAGGATCTCCCACCATTTCGTGCATCATATCCAGCAAAGGCTCCCAATATGGCGGGATCGTATTCATAAAGGTGAACAGGTTGGAAACGCCAACATAATCCACACCGGCCGCATAAAGCTCCGGAGTGAAAGTCATACCGGCAAGTGTAGCGTAGCCACCATAACTGGCGCCGTAAATCGCCACTCTCTCGGGATCTGCAATCCCTTCGTCAATCAGCCACTTAACCCCATCGGTAATATCGTCCTGCATAGAAAGCCCCCATTCTTCGAAGGAAGCTTCCCAGAAATCCTTGCCATACCCGGTTGAACCTCTGAAATTCATTTGCAACACGGCATACCCACGATTGGCCAAAAACTGTACCTGCGGATTAAATCCCCAGCTGTCGCGCGCCCATGGGCCCCCATGTGGATTTACAACTACCGGTAAATCTTTGGCCTTCTCCATCGTAAAGCCTTTGGGTAAGGTTAGATAGCCTTCGATAGTCAATCCGTCGCGTGATTTGTATTCAATGGGCTCTACCTTGGCCATATCTTCTTCATTAAGCCATGGACTTACCTCGGCAATCTTTGAGAGCTCATCTTTTTCTTTGTCATATAAATAATATGCTCCCAGTGAGCGATCGCTATAGGTTCTTACAATAAAATGATTTTCCTCCTTGTCATTGTCGGTTACTACCACTTCATATTCTCCCAAATCTTTTTTCAGGCGGTCATAAAGCTTTTTGGTTTCATCATTAAAGAAATGGCGTTGTGTTTTCCACGAAGAGTAGGAGGCAGAAGTGAGCACCTTTCGCTTTCGCGAATAGCTTAATCCGGTAACGTCATAATTATCATTTTCATAAAGCACTTTTTCCACTTCACCGGTTTTGGGGTTAAAAATCACAGGCGCTTTCTTGTCCCTGTCCAGGTTAGAAACCGCATAAAGCTTTTTATTATCGAAGGTGAAGAAATAGGGATTCATTTCATTCTTGAAGTTGGTTTTGAGCACCGTTTCAAACTCTTCATCTTCCGCGTCACGATATAATAAAGTAGTATTCACTCCTCCAACTATGGCAGTAGCTGCACGCAATTTACCGTCATGGTCGGTGATCCATCCCTGAATATTACCGGGATTCTCGGCCAGCATTTCCATTTCTCCCGTGTTGATATTAAGGCGATAAGGGTCAAATACCCGTGGATTTCGCTTGTTCAATCCGATGATCATTTCTTCTTCTATATCCGGGAGGTCATCGATGATTCGTGTTCGGACATTTTCGATTTCGGTGAGGGCTTTCATATTCGATCCGTCTTTGTCGACGCCATACAATGAAAAGTTTTCGTCGCCCCCCTGGTCTTTCAGGTAGAGCAAACGGTTGTTGTTCGCCCAGAAGTAACCCGCGATATCTCTGTCCACTTCGCTGGTAAGTCTTTTTGCCGAATCTGAGTCTAATTCTTTCACAAAAATATTCAGGCGGTCCTTATATGGCGCCATGTATGAGAAATACTCCCCATTGGGAGAAATCTTAAAACTTGTTTTTTCCGGATTTCTGAAGAAATCTTCCAGCGGAATTTTTGGGGCTTTTTCAACTGCTTTACTATCCTTACAGCTGTTTAAAAACAATGACAAGGCAAATGCAGCCACTGCCATCAGCAAGACAATACTAATTTTTTTCATAAAAATATTTTTTAATATTAAGGTCATTTTATTAAGACTCCAAAGATATTAGAAATAGTTGTATTTAAAGATAAAAAAATCATTAGTCAATATTAAGTTCTACTCATTTTTACCTGACTCTTTTGGTAAAATAGCTTTTGAACTCATGATCACAGAAGGGGGCATCATTCGCAGGTTTAACCAGTCCAATCCCTCTAAAATGGAGAGTTTTCTCTATTTTTGCAATAAATTCACAAGGAAATGGCTAAAAAGAAAAAATTTTATGTGGTCTGGAAAGGAATGAATCCGGGCATTTATGAATCCTGGGATGAATGCAAGCGACAGATTCAGGGATTTGAAGGAGCCGTTTACAAGTCTTTCCCTTACAGAAGAATGGCAGAAGAAGCCTATCATGGCCATTCAGAGGATTACATAGGAAAAAGTCAACCCAAAACAGATATTAGCGAAGAACAAAAAAAACTGATTGGTGAAGCGGAAAAGCCAAGCATAGCTGTAGATGCAGCATGCAGTGGGAATCCAGGGATAATGGAATACCAGGGAGTAAATACGGAAGACGGGCAAACTCTATTTCACCAGGGCCCTTTTCCCGATGCCACAGTGAATATCGGTGAATTTCTGGCTATCGTTCATGCGCTGGCCCTCCTGAAAAACAAAGGAAAAAATACTCCCATTTATTCTGATTCGATGACAGCTATCAGCTGGGTGAAAAAGAAGAAAGCAAATACTCAACTTCAACGAACGGCTAAAAACGGAAAAGTTTTCGAAATGATTTCAAGAGCTGAAAACTGGCTGAAGAGCAATACTTTTAATAACAGAATACTGAAATGGCAAACGAAATACTGGGGCGAAATTCCAGCCGATTTTGGCAGGAAATAAATCCGACTCCTCCCCGTTTTACCAAAAAACATTAACCCAACTAAACTATAAGGTTTACTAAATTTGTAGAACACAAAACCGGATTATGAAAAAAACCTTTGCCTTCATCATACTTTTTCTCGGAGCAGTGTTTGCCATTTTTTCCCAGGATTATCGAAATATAGAAAACACAGCATGGCAATCGGGTGAAACACTGACCTACAAAGTATACTACCATTCCCGCATGACAGGGAGTATTAAAGGCGGAACCGGATATTTTAAAGTAAGGGAAACTGACAGCACATTTGCCAATGAGCGCAAAGTATATAAGATTTCTGCTCACGGAAAATCGGAAGGGATTATCAATTTTTTCATTAAAGTTAGAGAACGATTTGTTTCATTTACCGATAAGAAGGCACTGATACCATACTACTTTACTCGCCAAACTCGTGAAGGTCATTACCGCAAAACCGACACAGTGAAATTTGATTATCAGAAAAATAAAGCATATAGCCTTTATGATACCACCAATATTCAAATGGGAGTTCAGGATGTGGTTTCTGTCACTTACTACGCCCGGAATATGAATTTCGATACGATTGCAGAAGGAGACATGTATCATGTGGATTATTTTATTGATGATTCGGTATATGTTTCAGCCATCCAATTTATCGGATATGACACCATCGAAACGGATTACGGCACATACCGATGTATGGGTTTCAAGCCAAAGGTGGCCGTCGGGCAGGTATTTAAAGAGCCTTATCCGGGAAAACTATGGATTACAGATGATAAGAATCACCTGCCTGTAATGGCCGAGAGTGAGGTGTTTGTGGGGAGCGTAAGATTAGAACTCATCGAGGCTAAGGGTGTCAGAAACCCTCAATCGGCAAGAATTATAGAAGGTGAAAAACGCATCTTCAAGCGGAATTATGCGTATTGAGCTTTGTTTTTGAGTCATTGTTCAATTTCTTTACCCAAAAAGACAATTTATTTAACTCATTATCTACTTTAAACTACGCATTATTCATCAAATCATTCTAATATTCACATAAAAAGCACCACCCTTCCCGGATGATGCCTTTTTTAAATCCCTCACTGTTACTCCATCACAATCTTCTGCCCTTTGGAATGGGCAGAAAACTCCGGAGCGTAATGGCTTTGCAGGGTGGCGATACCGTTGCTGAAGGTTCCGGCCTGCTCGGCAAACATGTCGTATTCCAGGCCGATACGGAAGCGAATACGGTCGCCCACCTTCACTTTGGAATCTTTCGTAATCTTTACCAACTCTTCGTCCTGTTCGGTTTGTTTAAAGCGATAGAAGTCTTTTTTCACTCAACGAATTCTGTAAAGTTATCCCGGTTTATCACGTGAATCTTACTATTGGGATAAGACCGCGTAAAAGTTTTTGATATTTTGGCCTTTTTTGTAGGATTCCATTTAAACTCATAAGCAAACAACAATCCCGAATGTTCCTCAATATAATCGATCTCCTGTTGTTGCGTGGTTCGCCAAAAATACCAGTTGCAATATAGATGATCATAG
>CAYFQK010000111.1:0-10199 GCA_964345255.1 uncultured Bacteroidales bacterium
CGTTCCATCACTGTCGGTTACATCCGCCGAAACGGAGACAGCATCGGAAGAAGTCACCAATTGTGGAGTATGTTCCACATCAGTTATTACCGGATTGGCGTTTCCGCCGGTTGCGGATAACTGAAACCCATCAATAGCAAAGTCTTCATCGCCTGAATTAACCTGGGCCGTGAAAAGTAGATCTATCGTTGAACCGGTTTCAGAAATATTTTTCGTGAACGACACCATCGTGCCATTGTCACTGGTGATTGAGGTGCCATCACCAATGCCATCGAAATCAGTATCTTCAAGGAATGTGGTATTGTAAGTAGAACCATCGTTTCTGAAAGCGATGAGGTTTTGCCAATCACCGCCGTCAATCCGGTATTGTACCAGCAGGGAATCCGTGTTGTCGATATCCCCGTCGTCATCCAGAACTTCGCCAAACTGACCGGTAAATTCGATATTGGTTTGTCCTGAAATATCAATGCCTGACCACTCCAACTGTGAAGGGCTTTCACTTCCGGTCCAGCCGCCGTCATCGATATCCTGTCCGGCGAAAAAATCACCGTTAACCCCTGTATAGCTTTTATTGATATCCGAGCCATCGGTGGTCATAAAATAATCTGAATTGCCATCGCTTCCTTCTGCTCCAAGAACAACGTCGTAAGAAGGCGTGCTGAAATCTTCGGTCCAGAATTGACTGAATCCTGCAAGAGAGGCGCTTATTAGCAGGATAAGTAATGTAAATTTTTGCATAGCTTTTAGAGTTTTTTGGTTAATGAATATTGATTTTTTGTGTAAAGATCGCGTTTAAATCTTTTAAGGGTGTTTATCGCTTAAAACAATTGTTAGGTTCTGATTTCCCGAAATTATGAAAAAAATCAGAAATTGAAAAGGAAAAAGGCCGCTTAATTGGTTTAAGCGGCCTGATTACAATGTACTACCGGATAATCATTTTCTTAGTGAAAACGCCCCTGTTTTTTGTTGAAATCTGCACCATATAAACCCCTTTGCTTCGGTTAGTCAAATCAACAGATTTAGAATGATTGGTCATTGTTGATTCGTACACTTTATCTCCCATCATCGAGTAAATAATAACTTCAGCTTCATTCAAATTTTCAGAAGTGATGGTAAAAGTTCCATTTGAAGGATTCGGATGAACTGAAATAGTGTTCTCCGACGTCCGGATTTCTTTTGTGCCTGTGAAGATGTCAATTTCTATATTGTCAATTTTCCATTGCCGATACATATCAGGTTCATACCGATACTTAAATCCCAGGTATGCTTGTCCTTCAATGTTATCTGTGGGGATCACCGTTGCTAACTGCCAGTTTTCGGGTTCACTGGGATGATTAAAATCCAGCTCTGTCCATGTGGCTTCTGAAGGGTCTCCCAGGCCTTCATAATCGGTTGAGTAATAGAATTTCAGAAAATTATTTTCGTCATCGCCTCCATAGTTGTACCAAGTGGTGAAATATATTTCGTAATTGTTGAACCCATCGAAATAAATGGATGGCAAAATCAACCAGTCAATCTCTGTTTCACCACTATTGTATCCATTCATTTCGGCAAATCCGTTATCACTTTCCTGGCTCCAAATCCACTCTTTGCTGTCTCCTGAAACACTGTAGGTATAAATCTCTCCAAGGTCAGAGTCGAAATACTGATTGTAGGGGAGTGTGGTGGAGGCCGGATCAGTGACCGTGTAGCTCATTTCGGATGAAGTGGTTTCCCCGCCTTCGTTGTCCTGGGCATAAACTTCAAAATAAACGGTTGTTTCATCGGGTTGTGCCGGTATAGGATTATCGGTAGTATAGGTGGCTCTGGTGGCTGACATGTTGATGGTATTTGTGAGGTTCCCTGAAGTTGTGCCCCAATAAAGTTCCACTGCAGTAAGTGTTCCATCGCTGTCTGACACCTCAGCCGAAACGCTGACCGGATCAGAGGAAGTGATAATCTCCGGCGAATATTCGATATTCGTAATCGAAGGTAAAGCGTTTCCTCCTGAGGCGCTCAGCTGGAAGCCATCGATGGCAAAATCTTCATCACCGGCATCAACCTGGGCTGTGAAAAGAAGGTCTATGGTTGAACCTGTTTCAGAAATGGTTTTCGTAAAAGATACCATTGCACCACTTTCACTGGTAATTGAGGTGCCATCACCAATGCCGTCGAAATCAGTATCTTCTAAAAAGTCGGTATTGTATTGTGACCCATCGTTTCTAAAAGCGATGAGGTTTTGCCATTCACCGCCGTCAATCCGGTATTGAAGAAGAAGTGAGTCTAGGTTGTCAATATCCCCCGGATCATCATACGTTTCGGCGAAGCTCCCGGTGAACTGAATATTCGTTTGGCCCGAAATGTCGATATCTGACCATTGGATTTGTGAAGGACTGGCGCTGCCGTCCCAGCCTCCGTCGTCCAAATCCTGACCGGCAAAAAAGTTGCCGTTGACACCGTCATAGCTTTTATCAATATCTGATCCGTCGGTCGTCATGAAATAGTTGTCATCGCCGTCGCTGCCTTCACCACCAAGAATTACTTCGTAAGAAGGGCTGCTGAAATCTTCTGTCCAAAACTGGCTGTGTCCTGCAATGGATAAACTTATCAACAGGAATAATAGTGTAAATTTCTGCATGTTTTTTTTGATTTTATTGAAATTAATAAATGGATTCATTTGCGAAGTTCTTTATATATCATAAAGCGGCTGCTTTTTTCCTGTAAAAAAAAAGTTAAGAATTGTACTTAAAACAAAGTTAACAAAAAAGGCGATGGATGGGAAGGGTCAAATAAAAAAAGCCGCCATTAAAATAGCGGCTTTTAATTAAAAAGATTTCTTTTAGTGAATGACTACCTGTTGAACGGCCACTTTATTTTCATCGGTGATAAACCGAATAGTATAAACGCCTTTATTCAAATCTGAGAGATTAATGGATTGGACGTTTCCGTTCATTTGAGTTTCGTATACTTTCGCTCCAATCATATCAAAAACGGCCACCTCAGAATCATTTAACTCATCTGATTTGATTGTGAATGTACCGTTTGATGGGTTGGGGTAGAGTGAAATTTCAGGATTGAACTTTTCAAGCTCAGCACTGGTATTCACTTCGCCTGTGATTTCGATATTATCAACCTCCCATGTTTTAGCACCTTCGCTTGGGCTTGAGTAATAAACAAAAGCAATATAAACTTCCGTACCTTCAACTGTCGATAGATCAATATCACCTGATTCTACCCAGTTAAATCCTCCTTCAGACCAGGTTGCCTCATCTGTGATGTCTGACCATGTCCCTTGCTGGGTTGGATCGCTGGAGCCGTCATAATCCGTTGACATCTTCAACTCCAGAGCAGGACCGTCATAATTAGAGGCTGAAATAAAGCTGAGAATTTCATTAGTGTAATCATCCAGGTTTAATGCCGGAGAAATCAGCCAATCTTCATTTTCGAGTGGATCGCCGTCATAACCTGACATCACTGCACATCCTGGTGGATCACCATATTCATCCCAATACCATTCCTGGTCACCGGTCACACTGTATTTCGACCAGCTACCAAGATCGCTGTCAAAGCCTTCCTGGTGGATGTAGCTGGGTGCTTCCATGATAGAAAATGCAGCATCAGATTCGTCCATCGGGTCTCCGTCGGCAGCATCTGAGATTTTTATGGTATAATCATCAGCCGGCGTTTGGTCTGTTGGAATGGTCCATGTATAAGAACCGCTGTTCTCAACCGATTCAGCTATCATCATGCCATTGGTTCCCATCAGTTCGATGTCTACATTTCCTGAAACGTTTTCTGAAGTCCAGGTGATGTCAACATCTTCTCCTTGTTCGTATTCTTCTCCACCATTGGGATTCGTTACGGTAATGCTTTCCTGCGTTGTAGTGGCATTAACCTGAATGCTGTCCACTTCCCAGGTTGCCGCGCCACCGTCAACTGTTGAGGTGTATTTGAATCCGAGGTAGAAAGAAGATTCGCCGTCGTATTCTGAGAGATCTATCTGATCTACAGCAATAAAGTCCCAATTGCTGCCCGGAGGGCGATTGGTAACTGTCAGTTTAGTCCATGTACCATCATCTGAGGGGTCGCCCGATCCGCTGTAATCCGTGGACACATAGACTTCCTGTTCGTTGTCAATGTTACCGGTGCCATAATTAATGGCTTCATAATAGTCTAATGTAGTGTTTGTGGCATCTGACAAGTCTATTTGCGGAGATACCAGCCAGTCAATGTTATCATACGGTTCCCCGTCATAACCAGAGATGGCAGCGCTGTGTTCGGGCACACCAAAATCATTGTTGTACCATACCTGGTCACCTTCGGTGCTGTAAGACGTGTAGCTTCCAAGCTCCTCATCAAAGGTTTCTACATGAATTTGTGCTCCTGCGAAAGCAAACATTGAAATGAGCAATGTTAATAGTGTAAATCTTTTCATCATAGGTCAAAATTTTAGGTTATTAATTAATAATTGGTTTCAAAAATAATCACAATTACTTTTTAAAATCAATGCATAAAGTTAAGAAATTTTAAAACAAAAAAAGCCACCTCGATAATCGAGATGGCTTTAACTAACCGGAATTTAATGATTAATTATTTTTATTCTTGTTTTTGTCTTCTTCTTTGACTTCTTCGAAATCCACATCGGTCACCTCGTCATCGCTTCCTGATGATTGCTGATCATCTGAGGAGGCACCTTGCTGTTCACCCTGGGCTTCGCCCTGAGCACCTGCCTCTTGCTGTCCTTCCTGACCTTGCTGCTGAGCATTGTAGAGGTCCTGGCTGGCTTCTTGCCATGCTTTGTTAAGCTCTTCCATAGCAGCGTCGATGTTGTCCATCTCCTGCTTTTGATGCGCCTCTTTCAGCTTCTGAAGGGCATCTTCGATGGGCTTTTTCTTATCAGCAGGAAGTTTATCCCCATAGTCTTTTATCTGCTTGTCAGTCTGCGCAATCAGAGCATCAGCCTGGTTAAGTTTCTCTACACGCTCTTTGGCTTTTTTGTCCTCTTCCTCGTGCGCCTTAGCTTCTTCCTTCATTCGGTTCACTTCGTCATCGCTAAGAGTAGAGTTGGCCTCGATACGTATTTTTTGTTCTTTACCAGTGCCTTTGTCTTTTGCGGAAACGTGTATTATTCCGTTGCTGTCTATATCGAATGCTACTTCAATTTGAGGTACTCCTCGCGGTGCGGGTGGAATACCGTCAAGGTGGAATTTACCGATACTCTTATTGTCTTTCGCCATCGGCCGCTCACCCTGTAGCACGTGTATCTCTACTGATGTTTGATTATCAGCTGCCGTTGAGAACGTCTCGGTTTTCTTTGTTGGGATGGTTGTGTTCGCTTCAATAAGCTTCGTCATCACGCCCCCGAGTGTTTCAATACCAAGTGAAAGTGGGGTAACATCAAGAAGCACAATGTCTTCCTGTTGAAAGTCGCCACCTATTATAGCACCCTGAATAGCTGCTCCAAGAGCTACAACTTCATCAGGATTAATACCTTTGGATGGTTTCTTTCCGAAATAGTCTTCTACTGACTTCTGAATTGCGGGCATTCTTGTTGTTCCGCCAACGAGGATCACTTCATCAATGTCGCTTGGTGAATATCCTGCATCTTTGAGGGCTTTTTTAACCGGATCGATACTCTTTTTCACTAAATCTTCGGTCAGAGCCTCGAATTTAGCTCTTGTGAGATTTCGCACAAGGTGTTTCGGTACACCGTCAACAGGCATGATGTACGGCAGATTGATATCTGTTGATTGTGAGCTTGAGAGTTCGATTTTTGCTTTTTCAGCAGCTTCTTTCAAGCGCTGAAGCGCCATCGGATCCTTCCTAAGGTCAATGTTTTCATCTTTCAAAAACTCCTCTGCCAACCAATTAATAACGGCTTCATCAAAGTCGTCACCACCCAGATGGGTATTGCCACTGGTGGACTTTACTTCAAAAACGCCCCCACCAAGTTCAAGGATGGAGATATCAAACGTCCCACCGCCTAAGTCGTAAACGGCAATTTTTTCATCTTTGTCTTTCTTATCAAGCCCATAGGCTAATGACGCAGCTGTTGGCTCGTTAATAATTCTCTTAACATTGAGCCCTGCAATCTCACCTGCTTCTTTGGTTGCTTGTCGTTGAGAGTCGCTGAAATAAGCAGGAACCGTTACTACGGCATCAGTAACCTCTTCCCCAAGATGATCTTCAGCGGTTTTTTTCATTTTTTGCAGAATCATCGCTGATATCTCCTGGGGCGTATAAAGGCGATCATCAATTTTTACCCGTGGGGTGTTGTTATCGCCTTTTTGAATTTTGTATGAAACCCGGTTAATTTCGGTTGATACTTTATCAAACGTTTCTCCCATAAAGCGTTTGATGGAGTAAATTGTTTTTTCTGAATTGGTTATAGCCTGACGCTTTGCCGGGTCACCTATTTTTCGTTCGTTATTATCAGTGAATGCAACAATCGAAGGCGTTGTCCTTCGGCCTTCACTGTTTTGTATTACTTGTGGTTCCTTACCTTCTACTACTGCAACGCAAGAGTTTGTAGTACCAAGATCTATACCTATTACTTTTCCCATTTTTTTATTCCTTTTTGTTTACTAAATTTTTTAATCACACTCGCCTATTTCAATCATTATGCCAAAACAATATCCGTTGATTATGATGCAATATTGGCATGAGTAGTAGTTGTTGTATAGGGCTTTTCATAGCATAATGACAAAAAGACAGCCTGGCTGGTGGCGCGGAATGAGCGAGGCCGGATATAGTAACCGGATAAAATATTTTCTGACAAGATTCAGGGAGCCCTTGAATAACCTGAAGCTTTTAGGTAGTGTCGACTCTACCTCATTGGGTCCTGGAACTTTATAGCAAGCTCGTTCAGGTTAGCTTTGGTATTTTTAAAAAGATACAATGACCTTGTTTTTTTAAACCGGCTGGTAAACAAACCCATACCGTTTTCAATGTTAGTAAATTCAGGGCGGTACTGAATTATACTTGATGACGGCTCATAAATTTCCATGTAGGTATCAAAAGTGTCCGAGGCTACTGAAATTTCAAAGTCAATGGTCTGGGCGGTGCGCATGTTAACGGTTGCCTCTGTTTGTTGATCTTCATAAGGAGCGTTCTCTTCCACAAATTCGTAGAAACGGTTATTAGGAAATGTAATTTTCATGGTATTTCCACCATCCGTATCTTTAGAACGTTGAATATTAAAAGACTCCCATGTAAGTGTTCTGTCTTTGGTTTCTCCGCCTGCCAGATGCTCCCGGAAATGAAAATATATTTTCAGCTGATATCTCCTGCCATTTTTAGCAGTGGACCACATGACTTCTCTGGTAGATTCGTTCGTGGGAAAATGGATAGTGGGCTGAGTTAAGCTGTTCAGGCGGGGCTTATGAATATCGAAATCATTGACTAATTTGGTGGAGGCCGTTACGGTTTTATCTCTGGATGGGATATAGACTTCTGCGCGGTAGGTATATGCATCATTCAGGAACACCTTATTTTCTTTACCGGTGGTGTAGATTACCTGGTCGGGATGATAAAAAACCCCCTCTTCTTTATTGTGTATAACGGTAGTATCGAGTATGAATTCTCTTCTTATCGTTTCCTCATCAAGTTCCTGTAATTTAACAGTAATGTCACTGTCATAAATACTGGAGTCCTGGATGCCGGCATATTCGATAAGATTCCCATCGCCTAAAAAGGCTTTGTTGACCTTTATTTGGTGCACGCTATCGTTTTGGTCCAATAATCCATAGACTATTGTTATATCTTCCCATTCGGCCGTCACATCAAAATCAGTTTCACAGGAAAACAGGCTAATCAGAAAAAGCAGGCCGATAAGGCTAAAGAAACGTCTCTTCATAAAATACTTCGGTTTTATATAAATAATTGACAAAGTTAAGAAATAAAAAGTTTCAAAAGTTTGTTGAGCGCAGGCAGGTGCGAAGGAAAAAAATTCGGATTAATTACCTTATTCATCAATTAAGGATGTATTTTTGTACCTTTCATAATGAATTAATTAAACAGCAATAATTATGTCATCAGCTAAAATGTCACCGGCACCTAAAGTAACGACACACGTATTACAGGAAATGAAGTCTAAGAAGGAAAATATAGCGATGCTAACGGCATACGATTATTCAATGGCGCGTATTTTGGATGCTGCCGGTATAGATGTGCTTCTTGTAGGCGACTCGGCGTCGAATGTGATGGCCGGTAACACGACCACCCTGCCCATTACGCTCGACCAGATGATATATCACGCCACCTCGGTCATTCGGGCTGTTGAGAGGGGGCTGGTTGTTGTAGATATGCCCTTTGGTACCTACCAGGGGAATTCAAAAGAGGCTTTAAATTCGGCAATCAGAATTATGAAGGAGAGCGGGGCCAACGCGATAAAAATGGAAGGAGGTGAAGAAATTATTGAATCGGTCGATCGTATACTGTCTGCTGGTATCCCCATTATGGGTCATCTTGGCCTGACACCTCAATCGATTCATAAATTCGGCACCTATGTGGTAAGAGCCACGCAGGAAGAAGAAGCTAATAAGCTCATTGAAAATGCCCACTTGCTGGAAAATGCCGGCTGCTTTGCCCTCGTTCTGGAAAAAATACCTGCTCACCTGGCTAAAAGAGTCGCTAAAGAACTTACAATCCCCGTTATTGGAATCGGAGCTGGAGCTGATGTAGACGGCCAGGTGCTGGTGTTGCATGATATGCTTGGCATCACTCAGGATTTTTCACCCCGTTTTCTCAGGCGTTATCACAACCTGAAAGAAGAAATAACCGGTTCTGTTCAAAGGTATATTGAAGATGTGAAATCATCGGATTTTCCCAACGAGCGTGAGCAATATTAATAAGGAATTTGATATAGAACCTCATTACGATGATTTGGCTTCAAATATTCTTTTGGAGGACAATCATTTGTTGTTGGTAAATAAGCCACCTTCTGAAATTGTGCAAGGCGACAAAACGGGCGATATTCCCCTTAGCGAGAAATACAAGTATTTTCTGAAAAAAAAGCACGACAAACCGGGGAATGTTTTCCTGGGGGTCACCCACCGGATTGACAGGCCGACAAGCGGTGTTGTTATTTTTGCAAAAACCGGTAAGGCCCTGGGCCGAATGAACAGCATGATGCAGCAGCATGAAATCTCGAAATTTTATTGGGCTGTGGTAGGCCATAAACCTGAAAAATCTCAGGGGAGAGTAGTTCATCATCTTGTTCGTAATCCTCAAAAAAATAAATCCTACGCTTTTGATGAGCCACAAAAAAACGCCAAAAAAGCTGAAATGGTCTACCGGGTGTTAGGTTCTTCTGACCGTTATCACTTACTGGAAGTTGAACTAATTACCGGGCGCCATCATCAAATAAGATCTCAGCTGGCAGCAATGGGCAATCCGGTAAAGGGAGATATTAAATACGGATTTCATACCACCAACAAAGACGCTTCCATTCACCTGCATGCCAGGAGGGTTGAGTTTCAGCATCCTGTTAAAAATGAAAAAATAACGGTTACCGCACCGGTTCCGGATGAGAATTTATGGAAGTTTTTTGAAAATCGATTTAGCCATAAATGAATTACATGAACTAATCTGATATTTATGATGTTTTTTTGATAGGTAACAGAATAGTGGTGAACCAAAGTGCTTATGCGAAAAATCCGTATTATAATATTTTCTGTTTTTTTCCTTTCATTAATATTTTCCTCGCTGAAGGGCCGTGGACAGTTTTTTTATTATGGGCAGGAACCTTCATCACTTGCCTGGAAACAGCTGAAAACTGATAATTTTTCTTTCCTCTATACAGAAAATGCCAGCTTACAGGCCTACTACTATGCGAGACTAATGGAAAAGACCCGTTCTTTTTTTTCCGGGAAAACGGGTATTTATCCTCAGCATACCGATGTTATCCTTCATAACCGCTCTTCTATCTCAAATGGCTTCAGTGTACCTGCTCCATTACGAATGGAAATAAATACAGTAGCCCCGCAAAACATCAATGCCACCGATTGGCTGCAGCAGCTATCTATTCACGAATACGAGCATTCTGAGCAAATCGAGGTTTTCAGGCAGGGATTTGCCCGCCATTTAACATGGCTTTTTGGCGATGCTGCCATTGCAGGGGCAATGGCAAGAATACCTTTTTGGTTTATCGAGGGAGAAGCGGTGGTAAATGAAACCGCCTATATGGAAAGCGGACGAGGCCGGGATGCTGATTTTATCAT
>CAYFQK010000112.1:0-10190 GCA_964345255.1 uncultured Bacteroidales bacterium
TGGGGGATTCAGTCCGGCGATAACCAGTGGTATATCGGTTTTGGTGAAAACTTTGTTGATGAGGTATTCTGCTGCCAGATAATTTTCAGCTACCGCCAGATTGCCGTGATACAGAGCAAAATCGCTTTGGCCGGGCTGGATGTTAAGCGTTTCATTCGGATGGAAGGAGGGAAGGTGGACGATTTTTTTGTCCGGGAAATGCTTTTGCAGGTATTGGGTGTCCTGTTGGCTGACTACCAGCATTAGGTCGGCATGCTTCAATTTTTTCTGGAAAAAGCGAAGTTTCAGGCTTTCGATAAGAAAGTAGGATTTTTTCAGGATGTTTTTTTCAGCCTTGAACAGGTTGAAGTAGTAGTGATGCTCGATGTTGCTTTCGCGGTAAATTTTTTTCTTATTCCGCAACAGCGGATGATCAACAATGCCACAGGTATGGAGGCCCTCAAAAAGCACCGGGTAATCATCTGCTGCAAGTCGCTCAATCAACTCATCCGAAATCCGGCTTTGGACGATGTAGGGCTTAACGGCGCAGTTGGCCTTCCAGCCCGTTTGGCGGGGATAGTAGTGGATGCTTTTGCAATACCGTGATAATTCTTCGCTGGGTTTGTGCTGATTGTAGGTAAAAGCATGCAAGTGCACTTTGATTCCGGCCTGGTGCAAGGCTTTTATTTTGTAAAACACATCAATCACTCCCCCGTAGTTAGGCGGATAGGGCACAGCAAAAGCCACGATATGCAGATGTTTTTCAGAGGTATTTTTCATAAATGTTCTGCAAAGTTATTTCTTCATTTTCCCACACCAAGTCATTTTTCGCTTTCGCGAGATTTTTCTTCCAGGTAGCTTGTTTTTCCTCATCCTCAACCGTTTTGTTCAGCACTTCTGCAATGTGTTGGGGATCATGGTTTTCAATAAATGTGCCGATGTTGTATTGCGTGATGATTTTTTCGATTTCCGTCAGTCGTGAGGCGATGACCGGAATCCCAGCGTGGATGTAGTCAAAAAGCTTGTTGGGCAGGCTATAACGGTAGTTGATGTTGGTGTCTTTATCGACCGTCAATCCGAAATCGGCATTTACGGTGTAAGCCTTAAGTTTTTGGAAGGGGACTTTCGGAATGAACCGGATTTTTTCATCCAGTCCCAACTCCCTTACGTTCTTTTTCAGCATATCGATGACATCACCCGAGCCCACAATCACCAGCATGGTGTTGTCGTTGACATACTGCATGGCTTCTACCAGTTCTTCCACCCCGCGATCGATGTTGATACCTGCGCCCTGTAAAAGCAGGATGTTTTTACCTTCCGGCAATCCGAGGTCCTTGCGGGTTTCACTCACCTGGAAATTTTGCTTGCGCGGGATGTTGCGAACCACGTGCAGCTTTTTACCGTATTCTTTTTCATAAAGCGCAGCAATGGAATCATTCACCGTGATAATGTCTTTCAGCTTCGGGAATATCCAACGCTCGATGCGGCGCCAAATACCCTGTACGAATGGTCTGCTGACTAATTCAGGCGTACCGCAGTAGTACTCATGCGAGTCGTATACCACCGGATTCCTTTTGATACGGGAGGCCAGCCATGTAGCAAGTAAAGTATCCAAATCGTTAGCTACCAGCAAATGCGACCGGTGAAACAACTGAAAAAGAAACAGCCGGATATTGTATTCGGCGTAAAACATTGGCCCGCTCTCGAATAGCAATTTCATACGGGCGGTTCTGTAAGATCGTTTATCCAGAGGCAGGCTTTTGCGCTGCTTGCGTCCTACCAATAGTACGTCAAACCCTGTCCGCTTCAGGAATTGACATATCTTATGTGCCCGCTGGTCGGTGACCAGGTCGTTTGTTACCGCTACAATGACTCGTTTCACAATCACTTGTTTTCAACGGCGAATTTAGCGATTTATTGGATGGGGGCAAGGGGGGAGGTGTTTAAGTGCGAAACTTGAGTTGCTAAGTAATAACCTTCTGGTACTTCTTCAACAGGTAGATATATCTTTCAATTTATCATCTTTTATCACAAATAGAATTTATTTCAGCGGCGTATTATCCGTACGCAAAGCATTTTCAAACCCCGCGCGCAGGTCAGCAAAAACATCTTTTACTTTATTAATCTTATCCGCTTTGTATGCATTGGTTCCGGCAAAGGCATATCCGCTTTTCATGTTGCCTTTGTATGCCTGGTAAAGTGCATTTATGATGCAATACGGACTTTTTTCTACTTCACAGGATTTGATACACTTGAAAGGACAGCTTTTTGGCGATTGCAGTCCTTGCTTCACCCTGTCAAGAAAGTTGTTTTGAACTGCTCTTCCCGGCATTCCTACCGGACTCTGAATGATTTCGATATTTTCTTCTTTGGCATTGACATACTCATCCTTGAAATTATCGGAAGCATCACACTCCTCGGTAGTTACAAAACGGGTTCCAAGTTGTACAGCCCTGGCTCCCAGTTTCATGATTTTATATGCATCATCCCCGCTGTATATTCCTCCGGCAGCAATTACCGGAATGTTTTTGTTGTATTGTTCTTCTAATATTCTGGCTTCCTGAACCACATCCGGAATGAGCTTCTCCAGCGTATATCCCTCGTCGGTGATTTGCTTGTTCTTAAACCCAAGATGCCCCCCTGCTTTTGGTCCTTCTACCACAAAAGCATCCGGAAGGTAATTGTAATTCATTTTCCACTTGGCAGAAATGAGTCGCGCTGCTTTGCCCGAGGAAACGATAGGTACCAGCTTGGTGGTACTGTCGGGTTTTAGAAACTTAGGTAAGTCCAGCGGAAGTCCGGCCCCGGCAAAAATGATATCAGCTTTCTCCTGGATGGAAGTACGCACCATGTCTTCAAAATTGGTCATGGCCGACATAATGTTGACGCCAATAATGCCCCTGGTTCTGGCTTTAGCTGCTCGAAGTTCCTCTTTTAGTCCTTCGATACTGGCTTCTAAATAATTTTTTGAAAAATCGCGGTAAAGCAGTCCCAATCCTGCACTTGAAATAACACCCACTCCTCCTTCGTTAGCCACAGCCGAAGCTAACCCTGAAAGGGAAATACCTACTCCCATACCGCCTTGTATGATGGGGATGGAGATTTTTAAACCTCCGATTGAAAATTCTTTCATCTTAATTGATTCTAATGGTTCAAAGGTATTCATTATTTAATCGCAAAACATATAAATCTATAAATATGTAGTTAAAATTTTTTAAATACGATCTGCCAGGATCTTAGTATATGGTTTGGAAGGATTGTGAAGTGTTTGTTGGAGAAATATATTTTTATTATTCTCTAAAGTTTTCCATAATCCTATTTTTCTCCCGAATATTTATTCCTAATTTTATAGTCATTTCAACATTATCAAAATAATAAAAGGAGGCAAATATGAAAAAATTTACGAAAGGATTATTCCCGAAATTGGGAATCGGATTTTTTGTTATGCTCTTTGTGAGCCTTTCAATCAATGTTAACAGCCAGGAGACGCCAATCCTGCGCTTTCCTGATATTCACGGAGACAAAGTGGTTTTCACCGCTGAAGAGGACTTGTGGACAGCCCCGGCCGATGGCGGTGAGGCCCGTCGCCTTACAATCCATGACGGGGAAGAAACTACCCCGAAATTTTCCGGGGATGGGAACCATATTGCTTTTACGGCTGAATATGACGGTAACAAAGACGTTTATGTCATGAACAGCAAGGGGGGCAACATTACCCGGCTTACCTATCACCCGTCATTCGATGAAGTATTAGGGTGGCATCCTACCACGAATAAAATTATGTTTCGCTCTACCCGGCAATTGGAATCTGGTATTGAAACACAGCGCATCTTTATGGTTTCCCCGGAAGGAGGTTTCCCAAAACCCCTGAAATTAATTGAAGCTACCCGCGGAAGTTTCTCCCCCGACGGCAATCGGATAGCGTTTAATAAGACTTCCCGCTCAGGAAGAACATGGAAGCGCTACGAAGGTGGACGCGCTCAGGAAGTTTATCTGTATGATTTGACAAATAACCAGGAGAAGCAACTGACCGATTTTGAAGGCACCGATCGCTTCCCGATGTGGATTGATGAAAAGATTTATTTTACTTCCGACCGCGACGGGCATCTGAATCTTTATTCGATGGATGAAAACGGGGAGAATTTAACCCAACTTACCACCCATGACACTTACGATGCCCGTTTCCCGGATGCAGGTGAGGAAAAGATCGTTTACGAACACGGCGGCGATATTTTTGCCTATGACCTTCAATCCGGCGAAACCGGAAAAATCGATATTTCCATCAGCACGGATGCCGTATCGGCCCGCCCGCGTATCGTAAAGCTGGATGAGTACATCACCGGCATCGGTATTTCGCCCTCAGGAGAACGCGCGCTGGTGGAAGCCCGTGGAGAAATTTTTACGGTTCCTCAAAAACATGGTCCGGTATACAACCTGACTGAATCGTCGGGCGCCCGAGACAAAGACCCGGCATGGTCCCCCGATGGTGAAAAAGTAGCTTGGCTTTCCGACCAAAGCGGCGAATACGAAATACACATCATCGACCGGAAAGGGGAGGAGAAGTCGGTAAAACTGACCGACCTCGGCAAAGGCTATCGCCATACCCTGCGCTGGTCGCCGGATGGCAGCAAGATTGCCTTCACCGACCAGACCCTCACCCTGTACTACCTGGATGTGAAATCGGAAAAAATCACCAAAGTGGATAAGGCGCACTTTGAGTCGGTGGATGTGCCTATCGACGAAAAGCCGATTTACGATTTTAAGTGGTCGCCCGACAGTCGGTACCTGACCTATTCAAAAATGACCGAAGACCAGATTTTCCAGGTGTTCATTTATTCGCTGGAAGAAGGCAAAGCCTACAACGTTAGTCAGAATACCTTCAATGATTTCCACCCGGTCTTTACAAACGATGGCGATCACCTGCTGTTTGTTTCCAACCGTTATTTCAACCCGACGTTCGGCGATTTTGAATGGGAGATGGTCTACAAGGATGTGGCTGGTATTTATTCCATGACCCTTGAAAAAGACGGAAAACCATTCCTGCCGTTGCGCAATGATGAGGTGGATGGAAATACAAAAGCTAAATTCCAAAATGAAAAGGTAGCTATTGATTTTGAGGGGATTTCACAAAGAGTGGAAGCGCTTCCGCTGAAGAAAGGAAATTTCAGATATCTGAGTGTAAACGACGGCAAACTCTTTTATCTCAACAAGGATAAGGGCGATTTTAACCGTTTTGAATTCCGCGAGGTGAAAACCATGGATTTACATGCGTTTGATTTTGCCAGCCGGTCTTCTCACAAAGTGATTGGTTCGGTGAACGAATATCAACTCTCGCATGACGGTAGCAGTATCGTGTACAAAAAAGGGAAGAAAGTGGTAATTATTCCCGCTTCTGCCAAAGAATCCAAAGGCCATAACCTGGAATTATCCAATCTGAAGATGGAATTACATCCGCGCAAAGAATGGAATCAAATTTATGACGAAGCCTGGCGCATGGAACGGGACTTTTATTACGAGCCGGGTATGCATGGCATCGACTGGAAGCAGATGAAGAAGAAGTACGATAAAATGATGAAACGGGCTTCTTCCCGGTCGGATGTGGATTATATTATCGGCGAACTGATCGGGGAGTTAAACACCTCGCACACTTATGTGGCCGGAGGCGATGAAAAACGCGATGCGGAGAATGTAAGTGTCGGAATGCTGGGCGCTGATTACGCCATTGATGAAAATGCCAATCGCTACCAATTCGCTAAAATCCTTCGCTCCTCAGCCTGGGCGCGTTCAGTGGAAGCTCCGCTAAACAAACCGGGAGTAAACCTTGAAGCGGGCGATTACTTGTTGGCTGTGAATGATGAAGAAGTCACCGCCGATAAAAACATCTACAGCTATTTTGTGGATAAAGCCGGCAATCAGGTTACTTTGACCGTTAACGGTGAGCCGGAAATGGAGGGAGCCCGCAAAGTGACGGTTAAACCTGTTGGCAGCGAGCGCACCCTTCGTTACATCAACTGGGTGGAACGAAATCGCAAGAAAGTGGAAGAGGTTTCTGACGGAGACATCGGATACATCCACTTCCCGGATACCTACATGGGGTCGGCGACGTTCTTCCCGCGCTATTTCTATTCCCAGCTTCGAAAAGACGGCATTATTGTCGACGGACGCTTCAACAGCGGCGGTCTCGATCCATACATCTTCCTCAGAAGGTTGAACACCAAACCGCTGGCTTACTGGACGCGGCGTTATTCTCATGATCAGACCATTCCTCCGACGACTACCCAGGCTGAAATGATTTGCATTACCAACAAATACGCCGGTTCGGGAGGTGACATGTTGCCCTATGAATTCCGCAAAATGGATATGGGTAAAATAATCGGAACCACCACCTGGGGCGGACTGGTTGGCGTTTCGCAGTTTATCCCGGTGATAGACGGCGGCATGCTGACCGCTCCCGACTATCGAATCTATAATCCGGAAGGGGAATGGATTATAGAGAATGAGGGGGTTACGCCTGATATTAGAATTGAACTTAGTACACCGAAAATGAATCAGGGTACGGATAATCAGCTTATGAAAGCGTTAGATATGCTGCAGCAACAGATTGAAGAAAAGGGTAAAGAATGGCCGGAGCATGACGAGTTTCTTGATGACGAATAGCTCCAATGAACCAGCCAATCTCCATAGATTCCTCCTCCTCATGTTTCGCTTCTGATGTTTTAACAAAATGCAAACGTCTGATAGAGCGAAACATAAGTCGTCGGAATGACGCGGGATCAGGGTAGAGTGGGGTAGGAAAAAGGGGGCGCGGACACAGCAAAAATAAACAAGGAGTCCGCGCCCCCTTTTTCCTTTTTGCCCACCGCAAACTCTCGTCATTCCGAGCAAATCACTGAGCGACAGCGAAGTGATGCAGTGAGGAATCTATTTAGGCCTTTTCCTGCACTCAGCCTTAAAGGCCGTCATCGACCGGTAAAAATCAGAAAAGACCAGAGTCATTGACAGCGAAGGGATACAGTGAGGAATCTAATCGCTTTCTCATTTCATTGTATTTTTGAATAGGTTTAAAATGCTTTTACCATGAATCGATATTCTTTCGTATATATCCTGACTAATTACAAAAAAACTGTATTGTATACGGGCGTTACAAGGGCGTTTTCTCAAAGATTGGGACAACACATAAACGGAGAAATCGAAGGATTCAGCAAAAAATATCGATGCAAGTATCTGATATATTACGAAAAGTATGAGAATATCAGCGAAGCAATAGCCCGGGAAAAACAACTAAAGAAGTGGAACCGGAAGAAGAAAGAAACGCTGATTAACAAAGTTAATTCCAAATGGGAATCTTTAAATGAAAGGATCTTTAGGGTGGATGAGGAGTATTTGTAAATCTCCGGAGTAAAGATCCATAGAGTAAGAAGGAAACGTAACCCAGGAAAACGTTACGAATAGCTTCAATAAACCAGTCAATCTCCATAGATTCCTCCTCCTCATGTTTCGCTTCTGATGTTTTTACAAAATGCAAGCGTCTGATAGAGCGAAACATAAGTCGTCGGAATGACGAGCGCTGTGGGGATTAGGGAGGGGAAAAAGGGGGCGCGGACGCAGCAAAAACAAACACGGCGTCCGCGCCCCCTTTTTCCTTTTTGCCCGCCCAAACCCTCGTCCGAGCAAATCACTGAGCGACAGCGAAGTGATTTAGTGAGGAATCTATTCGCTTTTTTTCCTGTTATCGTCCTTAATGTCCGTCATCAATCGGTAATACGAACATCAGAAAAGACCAGTGTCATTGACAGCGAAGTGATTTAGTGAGGCCCGTACCGAATCTTCGGGATTCGGTACGGGCGGGAATCTATTTTTTTTATTGATTCTCTTTTATTTTTATTACTTTTAAGTGTTCAAAACTAGAAAAGTATGGATATCGAAGGTAAAGTGGTTAATATTATCAATGCAAAGCGCTCAGAGATAGCCGAACATATTGTTGAGAAGCAATATGAAAATCGTCCGGAGGTTTGGGAAAAGTATGGAGAAAAAGGCAAAGAGTTGAGTATAAGAGATGCCGAATACCACCTCCCTTTTCTTACCGAAGCAATTATTACCCGTGACGAAACCATTTTTACGGATTACATCGAATGGACCCGGAAGTTGTTTCAGAATATTCAACTCCCTGAGAATACTTTACGGGAATTTCTTGAATACAGCAAAGAGGTGATAGGCACGTATCTGGATGAGCAGATGAAACCGTTGGCTGATGAATATATCGATAAAGGGATTGCTGCTTTGGATGTTCCTATCAGCGAGGAGCGTTCTTACCTTAACCGGAACAATCCTTACGCTTCCCTGGCGCAAGCTTATAATGAAGCGCTTTTGCGGGGCGATCGCCATACGGCTTCAGAAATAATCATGGATGCCCTGGATTCGGGAGTGAATATCAGGGATATTTATATCCATGTCTTTCAGCCCTCCCAGTACGAGGTAGGCCGGTTATGGCTGGCTAACAAAATATCGGTGGCGAAGGAACACTTTGCCTCGGCAGCCACCCAGCAAATCATGTCGCAGCTTTATCCGCATATTTTTAATACGAACCGCATAGGTAAAACTGTGGTGGCAGCCACTGTTGGAGGAGAACTCCATGAAATCGGCATCCGGATGGTGGCTGATTTTTTCGAGATGGAAGGATGGGACACTTACTATCTGGGAGCCAATACACCGGCTTCAAGCATTATTCAGACGGTTAAAGAGTATAATGCCGATGTTGTTGCGTTGTCAGCCGCTATGCCCTACCACCGGAGTGTTTTAAAGGAGGTGATTCAGGAAATAAAAACTCAGGCCGGTACTTCTTTAAAAATAATGGTTGGAGGAAACGCTGTTAAAAATAATCCCGATGACTGGAAATGGTTTGAGGCCGACGGGTATGCCAGCAATGCTCAAAAAGCAGTTGCACGTGCTTTTGAATTAGCAGGTTAACATGAATATAAATGAAACAGAAAATATAAAAGGAATTGCTTTGGTTTGTGATTCCCAGGGGTATGTAATCGATTTATGGCGCGACGATGTGGGACTGGATGAAGATAACCCCATTGGGAAATTATTTGTCAATTTGATAGATAAAGGATCGCGAAAAAAAGCGCTTAATTTCATTTATGAGATACGTTCGCAGAATGTAGCATTCGATTACCAGTTAAACTTATCCTTAAATGGAGAAATTAAAACCTTAACTTTTGTTGGGGTTCAGCTGAAAAATGAATTGTTAGTATTGGGGGCAGTCAATCGCAATGAAGCCATCGAATTTACCAACTACCTCCAACAGATTAATAACGAACAGGCCAATACCATCCGCGAATTGCTCAAAAAACAAACACAGGATACCCGGGATACCACCATAAGCCGCCCGGAGGATGAAGGGATGTTTGATGAGATTACCCGGTTGAACAACGAAATGGCCAATCTTCAGCGCCAGCTCACCAAAAAGAATGCAGAACTGGAACGGGTTAACCAGTTGAAGAACCGTTTTATGGGTATTGCCGCTCACGACCTGCGAAATCCATTGAATATTATCCTGAGTTATGCCGATTTCCTTCAGGAAGAAGCCGGTGATAAGCTGGATGAGGAGCAGAATGATTTTCTGAACAAGATTGTTGAATCCAGCAACTACATGCTGAAACTCATCGAAAACCTGCTCGATTATTCAAAAATTGAATCCGGAAATATGGAGCTGGAAAAGGAAGATTTTGACGTAGTTCAGCTAATGCGCCGTGTGGTTGAAACGAATAAGCAAATCGCTTCCCGTAAGCAAATCGAAATTCAGTTTCATTCTGAATTTGATAAAAAAGTAGTCCATGCCGATTATTTCAAAATGGAACAGGTGTTTAATAATCTGATATCCAATGCTATAAAATTTTCTTATCCTGACTCTATTGTTGAAATTTCTATAAATAGCAACAACAGCCATATGTTAATTACCTTCAAAGATTTTGGAAAAGGTATAAAAAGTAGTAGTTTAGGTGAACTTTTTGTGCCTTTTAATCAGATAGATAAGAAAGGCACGAAAGGAGAAAAAGGGAGCGGACTTGGACTTACAATTGTGAAAAACATCGTGGAAGCCCACAACGGAAAAATTTGGGCAGAGAGCGAGCCGGGCAAAGGTTCGGTTTTTTATATCGACCTGCCGCTTTCAGAGGAGTAGATGGTAAAGGAAAACAACAATATAC
>CAYFQK010000113.1:0-10074 GCA_964345255.1 uncultured Bacteroidales bacterium
TCGAGCAAGATACTGAGCGTAAGTGAAGTATCGCAGGGAGAAATCTATGGAATTTGTTATATGACCAGCAACGAAAAACAGAGCCGGGTTACTCCCGCCTCATGAGCTACGTTAATTGTTTGCACTGGAGCCTATCCTATTTTATAGTGGAAAAACGATTTCACTACCTAAATAAATACGTCTAAACGAAGAAAGAGACGAAAAGACAACGGTTAGAACTTACCGGCAATGAAGTCATCTTTACTCGTTTGATCTCTTACCCACTTCCCAACCCTTCCCCTGCTGACAATGGAAGGGAGCTTTTTAATTAATCCCCTAATCTTTTTCCGCGCCCACTTTTTTGAATCCTGCTTTCAGGAACTGGCGGTTTAAGCGGGCAATGTGCGCCAGGCTCACCCCTTTAGGGCATTCGGCCTCACACGCGCCGGTATTGGTGCAGGAGCCAAAGCCCAGCTCATCCATCCTGGCCACCATATTCCATGCACGCTCCAGCCCTTCCATCCGGCCCTGTGGAAGCAAGGCATATTGCGATACCTTAGCTGCGACAAAAAGCATCGCCGAGGAGTTTTTACAGGCTGCCACGCATGCCCCGCAGCCAATACATACTGCCGCATCGAAAGCTTCTTCAGCATCCCTTTTCGAAACACCGTAGGTGTTGGCCTCCGGAACGGCGCTCACATCGACATCCACAAATCCCCCTGCTTCCATTATTTTTTCAAAGGAGCTGCGATCAACCACCAGGTCTTTTATCACAGGAAAAGCCTTTGCCCTCCAGGGCTCTATCGTAATAGTATCGCCTTCGCTGAAGACCTTCATATTCAGCTGGCATGTAGTTGTTTCCTCTCCCGGACCATGAGGGCGCCCGTTAATCATCATTGCACAACTTCCGCAAATCCCCTCACGGCAATCATGCTCAAAAGCTACAGGGTCCTTATCTTCCACAATAAGCTTTTCGTTCAAAGCATCCAGCATTTCCAGAAAGGTCATATCCTGTGATGCATCCAATTCATATGTTTCAAATCGTCCGGTATCTTTCGGACTGCTCTGGCGCCATATTTTTAATGTAAGTTTCATAATTTCTGAATTTATTATGATCGCTACTTGTAGCTTCGCTGTTTTACTTGTACAAATTGATAGTCAAGGGGCTCTTTATGGAGCACAGGTGTTTTACTGTCTCCTTTGTATTCCCACGCTGCCACATACATAAATTTCTCATCATTCCGCTGTGCTTCTCCATCCTCTGTCTGATACTCCTCCCTGAAGTGCGCCCCACAGGATTCCTCCCGGTTTAAGGCGTCCCTAATCATAAGGCGCGACAACTCAAAAGAAGCAGCAACTCTCAAAGCTCTCTCAAGAGGTTGGTTCATGCTGTCGGTGGTTCCTGATATCTTGAGTTCCTTATAAAAACGCTCTTCCAGTTCATTGACCTTCTGCAAGCCCTCTTTAAGGCCCTGCTCATTCCGGGTCATTCCTCCATGATTCCACATGATTTTGCCCAACTCTTTATGGAACGCCAGAGGGGTGGTGTTTCCATTGATTTTCATCAGCCGGTCGATTCGCTCCAGAGCTTCTTTTTCGGCCTGCTCAAATTCAGGCGCCTCTGTCGAAATTTTCCCGGTTTTAATTTCCTCTGCAAGGTAATCGCCTATGGTGTATGGCAAAATAAAATACCCATCGCCGCTGCCCTGCATTAGGGCGCTTGCGCCCAGGCGATTTGCTCCATGATCGGAAAAATTGGCCTCCCCTATAGCAAATAATCCGGGCACGGTAGTCATCAGGTTATAATCCACCCAAAGACCGCCCATGGTATAATGCCCGGCAGGATAGATCTTCATGGGTTGCTCATAGGGATTTTCGCCGGTAATCTTTTGATATAAATCAAACAGGTTCCCGTACTTGTCTTTTATAGCTTTTTTACCCTGTTCTTTGATGGCGTCCTCAAAATCGAGGTAAACGGCATAACCGGTCTCCCCTACTCCATAGCCTGCGTCGCACCGCTCTTTCGCTGCGCGCGCTCCGATATCGCGCGGAACCAGGTTACCAAATGCCGGGTATCTTCTTTCCAGGTAGTAATCGCGTTCTTCTTTCGGGATATCTTTTGCGGCTCTTTTATCTCCCTTTTCTTTGGGAACCCACACGCGACCGTCATTTCTCAGGGATTCCGACATGAGCGTCAGTTTCGACTGGTATTCATTAAGCTGTGGAATAGAAGAGGGGTGAATCTGGATAAAGCTGGGGTTGGCAAACAAAGCGCCCTTCTTGTAAGCGGCATAAGCTGCCGCTCCGCTGGAATTCACAGCCAGCGTGGAGAGAAAGTAGATGGTGCCGTATCCGCCGGTGGCCAGCACGACGGCATGAGCGGCATAACGTTCCATTGCTCCCGTCACCAGGTTGCGGCACACAATGCCTCTGGCTTTTCCCTCTTTAACAACAATTTCAATCATCTGGCGTCGCTCGTACATCGTGACCGTTCCTTTAGCCACCTGTCGCTTCAGTGCTGAATAGGATCCCAAAAGTACCTGCTGGCCGGTTTGCCCCGATGCGTAGAAAGTCCTCGATACCTGCACTCCTCCAAAAGAGCGCGTTGCCAGCGTGCCACCGTATTCACGGGCAAAAGGAACACCCTGAGCAGTTAACTGATCGATAATGTTGTTACTGACTTCAGCCGCACGGTAGACGTTGGCTTCCCGGGCTCTGAAATCGCCTCCTTTAATCATATCATAAAACAGGCGATAGTCTGAATCGTTATCATTACGATAGTTTTTTGTGGCATTAATGCCGCCCTGTGCAGCCACAGAATGGGCACGTCGCGGGGAGTCCTGGTAGCAAAATACTTTTACATTGTATCCCATTTGTCCCAGGCTGGCCGCAGCTGCAGCTCCTGCCACGCCCGTACCAACCATGATGATATCGAGTTTCTTTTTATTGGCAGGGCTTACCAGTTTTAGCGAGTCCTTGTGTCTTTTCCACTTGTCGGCGAGGGGTCCCTCGGGTATTTTTGCGTCTAATAGAGTCATTTTGAAGTATTTTTATCGGGTTAAACCATCGATTGAATCATTACAAAGAGCGGGATAAAAGCGAATCCGGCGGCAAAAAGGATAGCAATCAAAATGCCGATTATATTCCAGATGCCGCGCCATCTGCGGTTACTCCATCCCAGGGTTTGAAAAGCCGACCACACGCCGTGATGAAGGTGCAGCCCCAGGGCAACGGCTCCTGCCACATAAATAGCCACAAGCCATTTCCATTCGATAAATTTCGTAGTTACAAGAGCGTAGGCGTTTTCAACGTCCCCTTCCAGACCGGTAGGCTGATGCAGCAGCGGATCGCCCGTAAACTTCATCTTCCAGAAAAAGTTAATGAGATGGATGACCAGGAAGATAAGAATGACAGCCCCCAGAATATACATGTTCCTCGAGGTCCATGTGCTGGCGGCGCCGGCATCATATTTTTTATAACGTCCCAGGCCGGAATAATTGATATCACGCTTTCGCTGATTTTTATAAGTGATAACGGAAGCAAAAGCGAAATGGGCAATCAAGCCAATAGCCAGCAGGGGTTCTACAACACCGATTAATGGGTCGGTAGCCATAAAATGTGCTGCCTGGTTAAACAAAGCCCCGGAATCATCAAAAACAATCATAGAGTTGATTGTAAGATGTACGATAAGGAAGAGTATCAGAAAGAGTCCTGTGACACTCATAATAAATTTTTCTCCGATAGATGACGAAAAGAAATGGCTCATAGGATTATACAATTAAGATTTAACCATAAGTTGCAGATATTAACCAGATTAATATAAAACATATTCGATTTGTTCTATATTTCCTGGCTAAATGTAAAAACTTAATTACAAAACCCCAAATTTTTCGTTCAAAAATTCTCCACACCTGTGAGCGACTTTTAAAATATTATGGAAAATCTTTCAATAAAAAAAGGAAATGCGACAGGCAAAACCCATATAATCTAATGAATTAAAAAGGCGGAGCAAAAAAACCCCGCCCAATGTATATCAATAAATTACTTTTCTGTTTGTATTTCTATTCTTCGTCTTCACTATACATTTTTACCACTCGCTCTTTGCCGGCTTTAAGATATGCGCGATACATTCCCATAGTGTTAAATGGCGTATGAATATGACCGAATTTGTCCATGATTATCAATCCCCCGTTAACATTATAATAAACAAACTTCTTTTTAATAACGTGGTCGCCGGCTCTTTCTACAGTCCAGTTTTTGTATTTTACCAGGGCATGAATGTCATGAGCTACAGCATAGCGGATAAAATATTCTCCATGACCTGTAGCGGAAACGCCCACCGTTTCATTGTGTGCATACGTTCCGGCGCCTATAATGGGGGAATCCCCCACGCGGCCATATTTTTTTTCTGACATGCCACCCGTGGAAGTTCCCGCGGCCAGGTTTCCTTCCTTATCCAGGGCCACGCATCCTACCGTACCAAACTTATGCATTTCGCGGGCTTCGGGATGGTCCTCCTTATAACCTTTCCAGCGCTCTTTGGTGATGAAATAGTCGTTCGGGACCGTATCAAGCCCCTGCTCCAATGCAAATTGCTCGGCGCCTTCCCTGGCAAACATCACGTGTTTGGAATCTTCCATAACTTTACGGGCAGCAGTTATGGGATGCTTTACATTGGTAACCCCGGCTACTGCGCCGGCATTTTGATCCTTCCCTCTCATTATGGAAGCATCCATTTCCACCTTTCCCTGGCTGGTGAGGACGGACCCTTTCCCTGCATTAAACAGCGGGGATTTTTCCAGAACTTGAATAGTTTTTTCTACGGCTTCCACGGCGCTACCGTCATTCTCTAGCACTTTTTCAGCAGCATCCAGCGCTTCATTCAGCTTCTCTTTCACTGCCTTTTCCTGTTCAGCCGATAAATCTTCTTTGGCGATATAGCCGGCTCCACCGTGAATCACAACGGCGTATTTGGGGCGTTCGCCTTCACCGCTTAAAGACCCGTAATAGCATCCCGATAAAGAAGCCATTACAATTAGTCCTAAGATGAAATATAATTTTCTCATGTCACGCACTTTTTATAATATGAAGGTAACAACATTGCCATTTAAGTGTTTGTCACCGTTACGATTTTTCCTTGTTTATACGTTCTTCGATAGCTTCAACTTCTTTAGGAATCTGAGCTGTAAGGTTCACAGGCTGTTCCGCTACAAGAATATCATCCTCGATACGGATACCAATTTCCTCCTCCTGCACATAAAGACCTGGTTCACAACTCAATACCATTCCTTCCTTTAACTCACCCTGCATATCGCCCACATCATGCACATCCAATCCCATATAATGACTCACCCCATGCATAAAATATCTTTTGTATAAAGGCTTGTCCTTATCCTGATTTTTCACTTCCTGGCGGGTAAAAAGCCCCAGCTCTACCATGGCTGCTTCCATCATGAGGCCCACTTGCTCATTTATCTCCTTCAGATTATTCCCCGGTACTAAAAGCTCTATTGCCTTTTCCTGCACCTTCAGGACAGCCTCATAGCATTCGCGCTGCCTATCGGTAAATTTCCCGCTGACAGGAACTGTACGTGAAACATCCGATGCATAGTGGCCATACTCCGCGCCAAAATCCATAAGCAGCAAACTGCCTTCGCGACACTGGGCTTCATTATCTATATAATGTAATACACAAGTATTCTTGCCGGATGCAACAATCGGAGGGTAAGCATGGCCTGCCGCCCCATTGCGCACAAACTCATACGTAAGCTCAGCTTCCATTTCATATTCCATTACCCCGGGTTTCAGGCGTCGCAGCACCCTTTCAAAGCCTTTACCAGTGATCTCTCCTGCCTTCCTTATCATAGCTATTTCTTCCTCTTCCTTAATCACTCTACTGGTTTTAAGCAAAGGGGCGAGCCGGCTATATTGATGCAGCGGGTATTTTTCCTTAAGCTCCCTGATAAATCGCTCTTGCTTTACAGGAACATCGGTTTGAAATTTCAGATACTCGTTCTGATTCAGATAGACATTATCAGTCTTCAGCATACAATCCCGGAGCTGCATTTCAAAATTCTCCAGCCAATGGACATTTTTCACACCTGAAATGCTGGTCACCTCTTCTTTTGTGTACCTGTGTCCCTCCCAGGTAGCTATCTTTTCATTAGTCTCCTCGGTAAAAATCATCTCACGCTTTTTCTTGTCCGGATGATCTGGGCAAAGGACAAGGACACATTTGGGCTGGTCAAGGCCGGTGAGATAAAATAAATCGGAATTTTGGCGAAAAGGAAAAGTTTGATCGCCATTTCTGGGCATTTCATCATTTGAAAGAATAATAGCTAATGAATTGACAAAAAATTGCCTGGTTAATTTATTCCTGTTTTTTAAAAACAGGTTGCTTTGCGGAGTTTTATATCGCATATACTTATTTCTCTATTTAGATATTTTATAAATAATTCATTTTATTTTTCCTGACAAGAGGAAATCATATATTTGACAGACGTATATAGTTTTTTCAATGTTTCATCTAAAATGAACAATTCTTTTAAAAATAACTAAAAATATAAATAATAACACAAAACCAAAGGTAATAATATTACAATATGAAGAAAAAAGGCTTTTATTGGGCGTCAATTACCGAGAAAACAGTGCTGGCCATTGCCGGGCTCTTTCTCGTTTTGTTTCTGCTGGTCCACCTGGGTATTAATTTATTTATTTTGCCCATTGCGCCGGATCACGACGAGATCTTTACAGAAGCCGCTCACTTCATGGGCACCAATCCGGTAGTCCGTGTATTTGAAATTGTTTTGATGGCTGCATTTTTGATACATATTGTGCTGGGCATCACTGTTCAAATCCAGAACTGGAAGGCGAGAGGCAAACGCTATGCTGTATATGGCAAATCAACGGTATCCTTTGGGTCGCGGTTTATGATTCATACGGGAATTGCTATTTTCCTGTTTTTAATTTTGCACTTTATCAACTTTTATTTTGTGCGTTTGGGAATCGTAGATCCCATCAGCGGAGCAGAGCTGGCAACACCGCACGAGGAACATTTTTATCAGTTGGCCGTGTACCTGTTTTCTAACGAAATTTTATATTCTGTTTTATACATCATTGCATTCGGCTTCCTGGCTGTGCACTTGAATCACGCTGTTCAATCGGCATTTCAAACGCTGGGGTTAAATCATCCGAAATACACCCCTACCATTAAAACCATAGGAACCATTTATGCAATTGTCGTTAGCGTAGGTTTTACCATTATTCCGTTGTACTATTTAATAACCGGATAATTTCATAAGCAATTAAACTGGAGAAGTACCATGACAAAATTAGAATCGAAAATACCTGAAGGTCCGATTTCAGAAAAATGGACCCGATACAAAGATACACAAGGGTTAGTAAATCCTGCCAATAAGCGTAAGCTGGATATTATTGTGGTAGGTACCGGACTGGCCGGCGCTTCGGCCGCCGCCTCTTTCGGAGAGCTTGGTTTCAAAGTCAAAGTGTTCTGCATACAGGATAGCCCGCGGCGTGCTCACTCTATTGCCGCCCAGGGAGGAATCAATGCCGCCAAAAACTACCAGAACGATGGTGACAGCGTTTACCGGCTATTTTACGATACGGTAAAAGGAGGCGATTACCGCTCACGCGAGGCCAACGTTTACAGGCTTGCCGAACTAAGTAACGAAATCATTGACCAGGCGGTGGCGCAAGGGGTGCCCTTTGCCCGGGAATACGGAGGGGCGCTCGACAACCGCTCATTTGGCGGAGCCCTGGTATCCAGGACATTTTACGCTAAAGGGCAAACAGGCCAGCAGTTGCTGCTGGGAGCCTATGGGGCCTTAAGCAAAGAAATAGAGCGTGGAACGGTAGAAATGTATACCCGCAGAGAGATGCTGGATGTAGTGAAAGTTGATGGCCGGGCACGCGGGGTCATCATGCGTAACCTCGTAAGCGGAGAGCTGGAGAGATATTCAGCCCACACGGTGGTGCTGGCTACAGGAGGATACGGCAACGTATTTTTCCTCTCAACCAATGCTATGAATTCAAACGCCAGCGCCGCATGGAGAGCCTATAAAAAAGGAGCTTTCTTTGCCAATCCCTCTTTTACTCAAATCCACCCGACTTGTATTCCCGTTCATGGAGAATACCAGTCGAAGCTAACGCTCATGAGTGAGAGTCTGAGAAACGATGGACGAATATGGGTGCCTAAGAACAAGGAAGATGCCGAAAAAATAAGAAAAGGGGAACTGAAGCCCACGGACCTGAAAGAGGAAGACCGTGATTACTACCTGGAACGCCGCTATCCGGCGTTTGGAAATTTGGTTCCGCGAGATGTAGCCTCCCGAGCGGCGAAAGAACGATGCGACGCCGGTTTTGGCGTTGGCCCCACCGGACTCGCGGTTTATCTTGATTTTAAAGATGCCATTGAAAGGCTTGGGCAAGACGCTATTGAGGCACGCTACGGAAACCTTTTCCAGATGTATGAAAAGATCCAGGACGAAAATCCTTACCAAACCCCCATGATGATTTACCCGGCCGTGCACTACACCATGGGAGGATTGTGGGTTGATTACGAGTTACAGTCTACCATTCCCGGGTTATTTGTAGCAGGAGAAGCCAACTTCTCCGATCACGGGGCCAATCGCCTTGGAGCTTCCGCCCTCATGCAGGGGCTGGCTGATGGATATTTTGTGCTGCCTTATACCATCCAAAGTTACCTGGCTGACAAAATTAATGAGCCCCGCATGTCGACCGATACTCCGGAATTTGAAGAAGCCGAAAAAGAAATAAAAGGCAAAATCGACAAAATCCTAAACATCAAAGGCGAGCATTCCGTTGATCACTTCCACAAGCGACTTGGAAAGATCATGTGGGAGTATGTCGGAATGTCGAGAAACAAGGAGAATCTTGAGAAAGCGATAAGAGACATACAAGCACTCAGGGAAGAATTTTGGAAAAATGTTCGTGTTCCCGGAGATAATGAAGATGTCAATTCAGAACTGGAGAAAGCCACGCGCGTGGCCGATTTCCTGGAACTTGGGGAATTGATGGCCAAAGACGCGCTGGAGCGCGAAGAATCCGCCGGAGGACATTTCCGCGAGGAATACCAGACAAAAGAGGGAGAAGCCATACGGGATGACGAGAAATACATGAACGTAACTGCCTGGGAATACCAGGATGGCAAAGACCCGCAAAAACATGTCGAAAATCTTGAATATGAAAATATTGAAGTAAAAACCCGAAGCTATAAATAAGCCTCGGCTATGGACATTTTACTCATAAAAATAAACAAGCTATGAATTTTACACTGAAAATATGGCGACAAGACGGCCCTAAAGATAAGGGACGTTTTGATAAATATAAAGTCTCAGATATATCCCCCGACGCATCTTTTCTGGAGATGCTCGATATCCTCAATGAACAGCAGGTGGATAAGTTCCAGACGCCCGTGGAATTCGACCACGACTGCCGCGAAGGCATCTGCGGCACATGTAGTTTATACATTAATGGCCGTCCGCACGGACCTGACCAGGGAATAACCGCCTGCCAAATGCACATGAGGAACTTTAAAGACGGGGAAACGATTACTGTAGAACCCTGGCGGGCACAAGCCTTCCCTGTCATCAAAGATTTGATGGTAGACCGCAGCGCCTTTGATAAGATCATTCAGGCCGGAGGGTACGTCTCTGTAAATACAGGGAATGCCCCTGATGCGAACACCACCCCTGTAAGTAAGGAAGATGCCGACCTGGCTTTTGAAGGCGCTGCCTGTATCGGATGTGGCGCATGTGTAGCGGCATGTAAGAATGCCTCAGCCAGCTTGTTTGTAGCAGCTAAAATTTCGCAAATGGCTCTGCTGCCACAGGGTAAGGTAGAAGCCAAAGAGCGGGCACAAAAAATGGTGGCCAAAATGGATGAGCTGGGCTTTGGAAACTGCTCCAACACTTATGCGTGCGAAGCCGAATGTCCGAAAGAAATATCAGTAGCGCATATTGCCCGCATGAATCGTGAATTTTTAAATGCTAAAAGTAAAGCGGAAAAGTAAATCCGAAATCGATTAAATCATTCATAAAAACATCCCGGAGAATC
>CAYFQK010000114.1:0-10046 GCA_964345255.1 uncultured Bacteroidales bacterium
ACCAACCAGCATGATATTAAGATGGATGCCGTCATCACTGACTCCTGACAGACCTGCTAACTTTTTTAACCCGCTTCTATCTGCTAAAGCTTTTCAAGCTATTAAGCTTAATACGTATTTTCTCTTTCCTGGTGGCTCCATACTTATAATCTATGGCAGCGCCTTCCCATTCGCCATACATGGCATTTGGCAGTACAATAAATTTTCCACCAAAAGCTTTTTGCAACGAATCGGTGGCCACATAGCGCTGCTTCACGCTTTTGCCTTCAAAAACCTCCGAAAAATCGTTCAGGTTATCGCCAATAAGCATGATCACATTATGATCGTCAGCAATCTTTTGTCGCCGTTTTTCTTTCCCCGAAGTAGTGGTCTTTAAGTAAAGATGCTTTTGACTAGCCTGCGGGAAACCGTGCTTCTTAAGGTTCGACAAGGTATATTGCCTGAGAGAATCATGCCTGTTGGATACATAAAACAAAGCAATTCCTTTTTCGTCGGCATACTCCAAAAAATCAAGGGCACCGGGAATAGGGCGTGCCTCTTCCTGCTTAATCCACTCTGCCCAATAAGTAGGATACGATTCATTATTCAGTATGAGCTTAGCCTCAAACGGACTGTTATCAAGAACCGTTTCGTCAATATCGAGTATTACTGCCTGCCTTTTACCTAACCCTGCTTTCCTTAGTTCCCTGTCGAGTTGCATTTTTGCTGTGTTGAATGCCTGAAAAGTCAGGGCCCTTATTTCAGCAGCCGTTTGATGGTACAAAGTGGATTGCAGGATAGGAAGGTTTTTATCGCCGTCATCCCCTGTAGCTTGTTCAGATGTGCTTTTATGAACTGTGCAGGAGGATAAAATTAAAACAAGTAAAGCAAAAGCTAAATAATTTTTCATACCTAAGCGCTTTGTTCTTTTTCCTTTTTCCACTCAACGATTTTATGCTGGTAAGCGGCTATTGTTGCAGCTGATATGGTTTCCTGCACTTCGCTTTTTCCAACCCATCCATTTCCCTCGTTAATATATTCTGTTTCCAGCATTTTTTGTAAATGCGTGAGGTTGAATGAAGGATCGTTTTCTTTTTGCCGGTCCACATAATCACACACTGAATTAAAAACTTCATCGTACTTTCTTTCTATTGATTTATCTGTCATAACACCTTACTATTTTGAAATAAAAACACCTTATTGCCCTATTTGTTCCATAAAAAAAGAGGCGCCACACAGCGCCCCTTCATATTGGTGGATATTATTATTCTATTGCTCTTTAGAGAAATCCATCTCGGCCATTCGTTTGTAGCTGTTATACCGCCACTTGGCATCCTCTTCAGCTTGCTTAAAGAGTTTTCTGGCCTCTTCAGGGAATCCTTTCTTGAGAGCAGTGTAGCGTACTTCTCCTGCAAGGAAATCCTGGAATTTAGACCAGTCAGGCTCCTTAGAGTCAAGCGAGAAGGGGTTCTTACCTTCCGCCTCAAGTAATGGGTTGTAACGATAATTCTGCCAGTATCCGGCTTCTACTGCTTTCTTCTCTTCAGTCTGCGTCTGATCCATACCGGCACGAATACCGTGAGCGATACATGGCGAATACGCAATAATCATGGATGGACCAGGATAAGCTTCCGCTTCTTTCATTGCTTTAAAGAACTGCGATTGACTTGATCCCATCGCCACCTGTGCTACGTATACATACCCATAGCTCATGGCCATCATACCAAGGTCTTTCTTCCGACTTTTCATACCTGAGGCTGCAAACTTAGCCACAGCCCCCGCAGGAGTGGCTTTTGAAGCCTGTCCACCGGTATTGGAGTAAACCTCGGTATCAAGTACCAGTACGTTGACATCTTCACCCGAAGCCAGCACATGGTCGAGGCCGCCGTATCCAATGTCATAAGCCCATCCGTCACCGCCAATAATCCAGTTGGATTTCTTCACGAGATACTGGCGAAGCGCCAGGATATCTTTGGAAAACTGATCGCTGCTGTTTTGAATCGCATCCAGCACTTTGGCAGAGGCATCTACTGACTGCTGCGCATCATCTTTGCTGTCAATCCATTCCTGGAAGGCTGCCTTTTGATCTTCAGTAGCCCCATTGTCCATAGCTCTTTTCATGATATTGGCGATTCTTGCACGCTGGTTATTAACAGCGATAGCCATACCATATCCATATTCAGCGTTATCCTCAAAAAGCGAATTAGCCCATGCGGGACCATGTCCGCTTTCATTGTTGACGCAATAAGGTGTGGATGGCGCCGAGCCTCCCCAAATAGAGGAACATCCTGTAGCATTGGCGATCATCATACGCTCACCGAAAAGTTGTGTGATGGCTTTCACATATGATGTCTCACCACATCCGGCACATGCTCCTGAAAATTCGAACAATGGCTGTGCAAACTGAGAATTCTTAACGGTTTTATCCTTAGGAACAATATTGTCTTTATAACTTACGTGATTGGCAAAGTAGTCCCAGCGTTCTATCTCTTCCTTCTGATCTTCGAGAGGCTTCATCACCAACGCTTTTTCCTTGGTAGGACATGCATCAACGCAATTACCACATCCGGTACAATCCAGCGGGCTTACCTGGATAACATATTGCAACCCTTCAAAATTCTTTCCTTTGGCTTTAAGTGTCGGTTTACCTTCGGGCATATTAGCCATCTCTTCTTCGTTAATCAGCCATGGCTGAATAGAAGCGTGAGGGCAGACAAAAGCACACTGATTACACTGAATACAGAGATCAGGTTGCCATTCGGGTATTTCAACAGCAACCCCGCGCTTTTCATATTTTGTAGTTCCCTGCGGGAAGGTTCCATCTTCGCGACCAACAAATGCGCTTACTGGCAGATCATCGCCTCTCTGGGCATTCATCGGAAGCACTACATTTTTAACAAATTCGGGAACATCGGCTTCCACCGTATCATCTTCAGGACTGAGTTTTGACCACTCTGAAGGAATCTCTATTTTATGGACATTTTCGCTTCCTTTATCCACGGCAGCATAGTTCATATTCACAATATCCTCGCCCTTCAGACCAAATGTTTTCTTAATGGCTTTCTTCATTTCATCAACAGCCTGCTCATGAGGTATAACCTCAGCGATTTTGAAAAACGCAGACTGCATGATTGTATTGGTTCTTCCCCCTAATCCAATTTCTGTAGCTATTTTGGTTGCATTAATAATATAAAACTTAATATCATTATCGGCGAGGTACTTCTTCATCGAGTTAGGCAGATGCTTTATAGTCTCCTCTTCGTCCCAGATACTATTCAGCAGGAACGTGCCGCCTTTCTTCAGGCCACGAAGCATATCATATTTACCAAGATATGCAGGCACATGGCATGCCACAAAGTCAGGGCTGTTAACCAGGTAAGGAGATCCAATAGGATAGTCTCCGAAACGCAGGTGCGATATGGTTACCCCACCCGACTTCTTAGAGTCATAAGAGAAGTAAGCCTGAGCATATTTATCTGTATTTTCACCAATTATCTTAATAGAATTTTTGTTGGCGCCTACGGTACCGTCTGAGCCAATACCCCAGAATTTTCCTTCAAAAGTGCCTTCCGGGACCACAGAGATATCTTTACCAACAGGTAGAGAGAGATAAGTAACATCATCTTCAATCCCAACTGTGAAACCATCTTTAGGCTCTTTCATTCTCAGGTTATCATAAACGGCTACGATTTGTGCAGGCGTTGTATCTTTGGAAGAGAGGCCATAGCGTCCGCCAACTATGAGCGGTTGCTTTTCTCTTTTATAATATACGTTTCTCACATCCTGATAAAGTGGCTCTCCAACAGCTCCGGGCTCTTTAGTGCGGTCGAGAACGGCAATTCGCTTAACAGTATCGGGCATCGAATCAAGGAAGTGTTTGATAGAGAATGGACGATAAAGGTGAACAGAAATCATCCCTACTTTTTCACCATTCTTCACTTTGTGATTTACCACCTCTTTAATGGTTTCTGTGACCGAACCCATAGCTATAATAACTTCTTCAGCTTCAGGGTGACCTACATAGTTAAATAAATGATAATCCCTGCCGCATAGCTTGGATACTTCCTGAAAGTATTCCTCCACCACATCAGGTACAACATCATAAAACTTATTAACAACTTCCCGCGTCTGGAAGTAAATGTCAGGATTTTGAGCCGTACCTCGTGTAACAGGATGCTCCGGATTTAGGGCATTGTCACGAAACTTCCGGACAGCATCCATATCGAGCAGATGCTGAATATCTTCTTTGTCAAAATATTCTGCTTTCTGAATTTCATGTGAAGTACGGAATCCATCAAAAAAGTGGAGGAAAGGTATGCGGGTTTTAATGGCTGCAAGGTGTGCAACACCTGCAATATCGAGGATTTCCTGGATACCACTTGTTGCAATCATTCCAAAACCAGTCATACGGGTACTCATAACGTCAGAGTGATCTCCAAAAATGGAGAGGGCCTGAGCGGCAATACTTCTTGCACTTACGTGAAAAACACCCGGCAGCAACTCTCCGGAGATTTTATACATGTTGGGTATCATCAGCAGCAACCCCTGGGAAGCTGTGAATGTGCTTGTTAGGGCGCCACCTTGCAAAGCACCATGAACGGCTCCGGAGGCTCCCCCTTCAGATTGCAGTTCGGATACTTCTACTGTCTCGCCAAAAATATTTGTCCTTCCATTAGCAGCCCACTCATCCACATATTCTGCCATAGGAGAAGATGGAGTAATAGGATATATTGCAGCCACTTCACTGAACATATATGCCACATGTGCCGCTGCATAGTTTCCGTCACAAGTGATAAATTTTTTCTGTTCTTTCATAATATTTGATATTTAGAACACCTATAAATAAGGTTGTTATCCTGTTTGAATTTCATCGCGAAGTTAAAAAATAAAGGAATCGTTTTTTTTATAAATAACGCCATATCGGTAATTTATATCGATTTTAGATTGTCTGCAAACGATTGAATAGTGTAATAATCAGATTAAAAAGTGGTTGTTATGTAGCTAATTATTCTTGCATCGAATTAAGGTATTAGGGATAAATAATTTGACAACAGTAAAGATAATCGTATATTACATCAATTCTGAAAATCTAATCAACAAAATCTTGAAGCAGTGTTGAAAATAATTACCTCTCGGACTTTGAGATAAAGAACGGGGTGCTTACATTTGCTATAAGGTTTAAAATCCCAGAATCAATGAAAAAATACCGAACCATAATCCACTTTGCTGCTTTATTCGCCATAACTGCTTTTCTCATGTATGGTTGCACTAAAGAAGTAGACCCACCTGTTGCCAGTTTTACTTATGAGCCGGAAGTAGGTGATGTAAACGATCCCATCAATTTTGATGCAAGCGAGAGCGATCCCGGAACATGCGATAACTGTCAAATTGTAAAATACTACTGGGATTGGGAGAATGACGGAAATTGGGACCTAATCACGGAAAGTAGTACAGCCAGCCATGAGTACAATGCGGCCGATACGTATACGGTAGCATTAAAAGTGCGAAACAGCCAGGGCTATACGAATGCTGAAACAGTGACCAGAGATATTGAAGTAGGAGGTGGCGGAAGCAACCAGTCTCCTTCGAAACCGTCGGTTGCTTCTCCTCCAAATGGAGTTGCCGGTGCCCCCACCAGCCCAACGCTCAGTTGGTCTGCCTCTGATCCGGATGGGGATCCCCTGCTCTACGATATTTACCTGGGCGTCAACTCACCCCCCCAGCTCATAAAACAGAATCATGAGAGCACGACCTACGAAAGCAGTCAGCTGGAAGAAAATACCACCTATTTCTGGAAAATAGTAGCTAAAGATAATAATGGAGGAGAAACAGCCGGCAACGTCTGGTCTTTCACCACAGAGGGCACAGGCCCAGGAGTTAACAGGCCTCCAAACCCACCCACATCCCCTTATCCAGAACCCTATTCACAAAACCGCCCGCTGAACCAACTGCTGGAGTGGGAAGCCAGCGACCCAAATGGTGATGATTTAAGATATGAAGTGTTCTTCGGGCAAACAGAAGAACCTCCCCTGGTGGCTGTGGATATCACCTCAAACTCTCATAACCCCGGCGGTGCTGATGGTCTTGAACCTAATACTACGTATTACTGGAAAATTAAAGCCAAAGATGCTGATACGGTTACAGAGAGTGAATTATGGCAATTTACAACCGGAACCAGTACCTTAACCTGTCCCTCAGAAATAACAGACCCGAGAAACGGTAATAGCTACAAAACTGTTCAGATAGGTATGCAATGCTGGATGGCGGAAAACCTCAACTACGGTGAACTTCTGGAGGGCGGTACTCCCTCGGATAACAACCTGGCTGAAAAATTCTGCTATGATGATAACGAAGCAAACTGTGATGAATTTGGTGCGCTATATCAATGGGATGAGATGATGAATTACGTTGATAATGAAGAGATAACCGCGATTTGCCCCGAAGGATGGCATATCCCTTCAGAAAAAGAATGGCATCGCCTGGTGAATTACCTCGGCGGAAATTTTGAAGCAGGAGGAAAGCTTAAAGTAGGCGGCTCAACAGGTTTTGATGCGCTTATGAGTGGAACACGTAATAGTGGCGGAACTTATGAAATGCTTAATTTGAAAGGGTTCTACTGGTCTTCTACAAGTCAGGAGGGTGATAAGGCTATGCAGGTACATTTTGACAACAACCTCAACGGCGTATATTATAACTACAAAGATAAGGGCTATTCGAACGCCCTGCGGTGCGTTAAAAATTAATCAATTAATACAAAACGGAAGAAACAATCTTCCGTTTTGTATTACACAAACAAGCTAACTTAACCATGCGAAACTACATAAAGTTGGGATGTCTCATCTCGTTATTCTTATTGGCTCATGCGCTCATGGCCCAGAAAAACAGGCAATTCCCAAATCATGTCCTTCGTATAGAGGTAGAAGATTATGAAGATACCACTTTACTTTTGAACCAGATTTACGGAGACGAAGTCCTGACACTTGATACCATCCATCAAAATAGGACTGATACATTTATTTATAATATCCCTTACGGAACGCCTAAAGGAGTATACCGGATTATTATAGATAAAGAGGCGAATCATTCGATCGATATTGTTTACAATAGAGAGGATATTGCTGTCAAAACCCATTCCGCCAACCCCAGGGAGGAGCTGCAAATCCTCAAATCACTTGAAACCAGACTCTATCACCGCTACCAGCGGGCTGAAGGATATATTCGCTACAAAGAGAATGTAATTGATCAGATGCTGCAAAAGTTTCCGGCAGCAGATCCTTTTTACAAAGAAATTGAGAAAAAATACATTCACTTGCAGAGAGAACGGTACGATTCATCTGAAATTATCGTAAATGCTCACCCTGAAACTTTTATGGCGGATATTATCAAAATGAATATGATCCCTGTTAAAAATGTCAGTCGCCGCGCAGAATGGCAGGTCTATCAGAAGCGCCATTTTTTTGATCATACCGAGTTCTCGGATGCTTCTCTTTTAAGAAGCCAGGCCATTCCAAACAAAATACTCGATTTCCTCAGCTTATACAGAAATTCGGGCTTTACCAAAGCGCAGCAGCAAAAAGAATTCAGTAAAGCTGTTGACACGCTGATTAAATATACCCAGGTTAATCCGGAGGTTTTCGACTTTACCATTAACTTCCTGATAGACGGTTTTAAACGCTATGAATTCAACCAATTAGTCGCTCATATTGCCAATCAAACCGAGGCCGCATTAAAATGTATCAACCGTGAACGAAGGGATGCACTGAAAGAAAAAATCAAAAAAGCACGTCTTGCCGCTCCGGGAACCAAGGCCCCGGGGGTGAATCTTCCGGGATTGCAAGGAGATACGGTCAGTCTGAGCAGCCTGGACAAACCCCAAATCCTGGTGGTTTTTTGGGCCAGCTGGTGCCCTCATTGCATGAAAATGCTGCCGGAATTGCAAAAGTTATACAGCAGGTATAGCGATAACCTTGAAATATACGCTATCTCACTGGATACTGATAAACAGGAATGGCAAAATGTAGCTAAGAATTATTCCTGGATCCATGTTAGCGACTTAAAAGGATGGGATAGTGTTCCGGTTGAAAAATACCAGGTATTTGGAACGCCTTCTTTCTTTCTCCTCGGAGATAACAGAGAAATAAAAGTGAGAAGTGGTTCTATAAGCGCAATAAAAAATTATCTCAACAAAAAGCCGCAAGATTAAAAATAACCTGCGGCTTTCTTCCGGTTTAATGCGGTAATGTTTATTGGTGAAGTTTCTCCTGGAATTCCTCCTCTATCCTTTTCTGAATAGCATCACATCCATGTTCAAACATCCGGTTTTCATTATCCTTGTTTGTAAGAATCATTTTTCTGCTGCCTGCATTATTCCCCTGGAATAATGAGAAAGCTTCATCCAGCGCTTCTTTTTCATTGTTTACTCCATTAATGCCCATTTTATCAAGTAACCCGATGGCTTGTTGTGCATTACTTTTCTCTATTGCCGGGGCTTTCTGCTTGCTAAACGTATGAATGTGCTGCTGTGTATTTGTAAAACTTCCGTCTGTTTCCAGATGAACTGAAGCGGGCAGTACAAGGTGGGCCTTTTGAGCAGTATCCGTTAAAAAATAATCCTGTACTGCGATGAAATCGGCCTCCTCAAAATATTGTTCCACCTTTTTCCTATCGATGGCGCAACCCAAGGGGTCTTCACCAAAAATAAAGAGATTTTTTAGCTCACCTGATTCAAGTTTTTCCTTAATATCGGAACTGTTTGATGGTAAACTATCAACTTCCCAGGTTTCCTTCATCCTCGAAACCATTTGGTTGTCATGAACTGAAACCAGACCTACCCCTGTATCGCTATTAATACCCATATCAAACAGCCCCTGGGAATTATTCTTCTCTTTAAGCGCTATCAGTCCGCTTGCTGTTTTACCCAGCTTCCCTGTTATCATGCTGAGATTCCTTAGTTCAATCGCTGTGTTTGCCGATAATTGCTTCTCAGAAAAAATAAGGACTGTATTCTGACTGTCATTGAATGATTTGGCAAATTCGGCAAAATGGTCCATACAGCAGGGCTTAGCTTTGATGTACAAATCATCAAATTGCTTGCTCAGCAACTCTTGCTTATATTCTTCGAAATCTTCCACATCTTTCAGAAACATCCCGTTCTCCAAACCACTGTTCAGGAGGTAATGGTTGAGCGATTTCACATAATGATAAAGCGATTTCACCTCATACACTTTATCAGCTTTCTTAAGCATTGGGCCGCTGTTTCGGTTGGTAATGTATTCAACCGTCGCTCCCTTTTTGCGGGCTTCATTAACCATGTACCCTGTCACCGGGTGATCTTCGGATAAATCCGTCCCAAATACAACGATTTTCTTTGCCTGGTTTAATTGATCGAAAGGCACATTTTGTTTTGCCATACCGGCATATCCGTCTCCCCTTCCCAGATAGTGGAAACTGGCAATATTATTGGTCTTAAGGCCCGCTCTGGCAAATTTCTGAAGGAGATACATCTCTTCATTCGTAAGCCGGGCTCCTGCAAAAACTGCATTCTCCGAATTTATTACTGCTTCGCTCTTCTCTTTTATCAAATCAAAAGCTTCAGCAAACGAAATGGGCTTCCACCCTTGCTCTGTTTTGAGCAATGGTGTTTTTATCCGCTCACTGCTGTTGAGGTACTTGTAGCCAAACTTGGCCTGCGGACTTATATACATTTGAGTATTCACTTCGCCTTCGGTGCTTTCTGCTCCATAGAAAAAGCCATTCTTATGTCGCAAAGCAATATCAAATCCTTCCGAGCCATACGGATCAGGTGTTTTTATGCGCTCGGTTTTGACCGGACCGGGTTTAAAGGGATAATTCTCCGTTATTGCTCCGGTAGGGCAGGCTTCGATACACATCCCGCAATTTTCGCAGGTTGTATCTTGCAAGGCATCTCCCATGGTTGGGGCAACATATGTCTTGAAGCCGCGGTTGACAAAACCCAAAGCATTGGCTCCCACTACTTCATTACACATCCTGATGCACCGGGCGCAGAGGATGCACCGGTTGCGGTCGATGAAGACCTCCGGGTGGCT
>CAYFQK010000115.1:0-2310 GCA_964345255.1 uncultured Bacteroidales bacterium
TATATGCATGTATATGCACATATAAAGATATGTTGTATAAATTTAATTATAGTGTCCTTAACCGCCAAATGAGTGATAAAAAGGTATACTGCATCGATAATGGGCTATTGAATGCCATCACTTTCAAATTCTCAAAGGACGATGGAAAGCTTTTCGAAAACATGATTGCAATCTGGTTATGGAGCAATCAAAACTCCGATATATTTTATTTTAAAGGTAAAAGTGAATGTGATTTTGTTTTATTTGACCGGGACAAGCCATCCTATTGCATTCAGGCGAGCTTTAACATTAGCACTTCAACAACCCTGCAAAGAGAAATAAAAGGCTTAACTGAAGCTATGGACTATTTTGGCATAGCCGATGGAGTTGTACTAACAGCCGAGGTGGAGCAACAAATGAAAGTGAACAATAAATGGATTCATATAATGCCTGCCTATAAAACAATGATAGACAATAAAATGATTTGATTGTCGCAGATAGATTGAATCACATCAAATCTTCTCTGACACTCCCATCCGGAAGCATATTATCAGGGTGATATTCACCCCGCTCTTCCATTTGAAAGCGCTTGCATTTGGTCCAGTCTCCTTTGCAGTAGGTATTCACCCAGTAAGGATTCAATTTCCCTTTATCCGTAAATCGTTTTATCGGGCACATCTGATACCACTTGCAGTGTTTCATGGTTTTTTGTATGTTTAAAAATTAAATCAAAACACAATATGACATTTGAAAAGACATATAAAATCGATAAGGATAATAAACTAATTATTAAACTCCCTGATTACTTTAAAAAGCGAAAAAAAGTTCGCGTTATTGTCGAAGATATTGAAGTAAGCAGAGAAGAAAAAATGAACGCGTTGAAAAAAGCCTCTGATGACTCACTTTTAAAATCCGATATCGATGAGACCACAGAAGATTATAGATATATCGATAATAAGCTGAAATGACAAATAATAGATGAAGTATGAACACTGTCTAAAAGCTTAACCCCTAATCCCCTGAAGAGGACTTTTTTCAGACCAAACTCATGTATACTGAGAGCTAGCATAGACATTTTGAGTCTATCAAACTCAAACACTTAAACACCTAAGCACTTAGACACACTGACCTACTGACAAATAAAACATATCAACCTACAAACTCAGTAACCTCCATACCTAAAAACAGCGATTCTTTCTTACCTTCGCATCCAAAACCAGGCATTATGGGATATCAATCAAAACTTAAGCTCTCCCCTGTAGTCGCCGGCACCATGAGTTACGGCAAAGGCGGAAAGGAGCTTTCAGCCCGGGAAGTGACCAACCTTATCCGAAAAACTTATGAAACGGGCATCACATCTTTTGACATGGCCGATATTTACGGCGACTATACCACGGAATCGCTTTTTGGGGAAGGGTGGAAGAATGCCGGCATCGAACGTGAAGAAGTGCAGTTCATCACGAAATGCGGAATAAAAGCCCCGCAAGATACCCGGCCTGAATACACGGTAAAGCATTATGATACTTCGTTTGATCATATCGTATGGTCAGCCGAAAATTCACTGAAAAATATCCAAACCGATTATCTCGACCTGCTGCTCATCCACCGTCCCGATCCGCTGATGAACCCTCATGAAATAGCCGAAGCTTTTCACAAACTAAAGCAAGATGGCAAGGTGTTGCATTTCGGGGTTTCCAATTTCACCCCCAGCCAATTCAACCTTTTAAACGATGTTTTTGCTTTGACCACCAACCAAGTAGAGATATCCCTGCTACACCGCGCTCCTTTTCTGGATGGCACGCTCGACCAATGCATGCGCAAAGGAATACACCCCATGGCCTGGGGACCTATCGCCGCAGGACAGTTTGCCAGCAAACCCTTCAGCGAAGCAAAAGAGGTTCATGAGCTGCTGGAAACATTGGCGGAAAAACACAACGCAACACCGGCCCAGATACTTACTGCATGGCTGCTCAGGCATCCTTCCGGTATCTACCCGGTAATGGGCACAACCCGTCCCAAAAGATTGCAGCAAGCGATGGAAGCAACAAAAATCCGGCTATCCCGCGAAGAATGGTTTGCCCCGTGGGAAGCGGCGGCTGGGGAACAGGTGCCGTAAAGAACGGAATCATCCACTTGAACAGGCTACTTTTGTTTTTGTATCTTACTAAAGAAACAAACCAAATCATTATGCTAACCTTAGTTCCGCCGCGCTTAACCAGGAATGGGTGGAAGAGGCTCCATTAAGTATTGTAATAACCGGGGTTTACGAAAGGACCACCCGTAAGTACACGCATCACGGGGAACGGTATGTCCATATGGAAGCCGGACATA
>CAYFQK010000115.1:2410-9885 GCA_964345255.1 uncultured Bacteroidales bacterium
ACGGTAGGCGCTTTTCAGGCAAAACAAGTGCAGAAGGTGTTGGATATTCCTGAAGACCATCAGCCGTTGTACATCATTCCGCTGGGGTATCCTGATTGATTAGGATGAAATAATGGTCGCCCTTAAGGATTAAGAACCAAACCTTCTATGCGAGGATTTAATCAATTCATTTTAATGAGACCTTCCACCTTCTCCTCCCCGCAGGGCCAACGCTAAAAGCTGGAAGGTCAGACCCTTAAAAATAATAACAAATTACTGCTAATGACCCCGTGAAATAATGCTTCGCAATTTCACGGAGCAGGCAACTGGATGATCACAAATGACTATTAATGACTATCAATGACCTCTTCAAGGAAACAGCTCCCTTCTCACTAATCACCAATTCTTTCCTCTCTCGCTGTAGATGCCTTTCTGAACACTCCCTTCAAATCCTCCAGTATCATATAAAGACTGGGAACGATGACCAGGATAATTCCTGTTGCGAACACAATTCCAAAGCCCAATGATATGGCCATCGGAATTAGGTAGGTCGCCTGCCTTGAAGTCTCAAGGATGATGGGCGTCAATCCGCCGAAGGTTGTCAGCGTCGTCAGGATTATTGGTCTGAAACGTCTTATACCTGCTTCATGTATTGCTTCAAAGGCTGTATGATCAGAACGGCGCTTATTGGCATAATCTATCATAATCAGGGAATCGTTTACTACCACTCCCGACAGGGCAATTACTCCCATCAAACTGACCAGTGACAGGTCAAAACCCAGGAGAATGTGACCTACCACTGCCCCGAAAATACCAAATGGAATAGCCCCCATTACGATCAACGGCTGGGTATAACTAGTAAACGCCACCGCCAAAAGGGCGTAAATCACCATCATTGCCAGGGCAAATCCACTATACAACACGGCTGTCGATTCACGCATTTCGGCCTGGCTTCCTTCGAAGCTCCAGGTGATACCCGGATAATCGGACCGTAACTGGGGCAGCACCTCCGTTCGAATAGAGCCCAACACCCGTGAAATGGCATTTTTGGGCTCCACATCCATACCCACGGTGATCACCCTTCGTCCATCGCGCCGGTTAATACTGGTAAAGGCTTCCCCTTCCTCCAGCTCTACTACATCCATTAAAGGTACTTCCGACCCTCCGGGCGCCTGAATCACAAAATCTTCCAGATGATGAATATCCACACGTTGTTCCTTGGGCAATTTAACGCGTATTTCTATTTCATTGGTACCCCGCAGCTGGCGCATGGCCAGGGCGCCATAAAAAGCATCTCTCAATTGCTGCCCTACATCTGAAGGGGTTAAGCCAAGATTTCTACCCTCAGGCAGCAGTTTAAAATCAAACTGTTTTTTCCCCTTATTGTAGTTGTCATTTAGATCCCGCGTGGCTTCATAAGACTCCATCTTTTCAAAAAATTCCCTAGTGGCTTTTTCCAGCACTTGGATGTCCGAATGGCTCAGGTCCACACTAATGTCCTGTTGCCAGCCTCCCGGGCCACTTTCGGCTTCAAAAGTGATTTGATCGATACCTTCTATATCACCTATCTCATCACGCCATAGCTCAATGACTTGCTGAGAAGTCATATCCCGTTCATCGGGGCGCTTCATCACAATTTCCACATCAATGAAACTTTGCCCTCTGACATTTGTCTTGATACCCTCGGCCACTTCATAGAGATTATGCTCATCAAACATCCGGTGTGTGGAGTTGGTAATCTCTTCGGCCACTTTTGCAGCTTGCCGTGGTGTGGTTCCCACAGGAAGATTTACCCCCGCTTCGATTTCATCAGCAGCCACTTCCGGCATCATAATAATACCCATGTGATCGCTGTAGCTATAAGCCCCGGCCATCAAAAGAGTCGAAATAGCCACGCTAAGAGTGATATAACGATGACTCAGAGCAAATTTCAAAAATCTCCTATAATAACGGTCCACAAACTTGTTAAATTCTCTGGCAAAGGCTTGCTGCCATTTTTCGATGGTTCGTCCGACAATGTTGGAAGATTTGCTTTTGCTATGTCCCAGGTGGGCCGGCAGAATAAAGAGTGCCTCCAAAAGGGAGACCACCAGAACGGTGATAACCACCGCCGGTAATGGCCACCAGAATTTTCCCGTCGTACCGGGAATAAACAGTAAGGGGATGAAAGCGATGATGTTGGTCAGGATACTAAAGATCACCGGCTTGGCAATGTCTTTGGTGCCTTTGATGGAGGCATCAATAAAACCATAGCCCTCCTGCCGGTATTGGTATATGTTCTCTCCCACCACAATGGCATCATCAACCACAATGCCCAGGGCTACCAGGAACCCGAACATGGAAATCATATTGATGCTAATAGGGACAAAGGGCATAAAAACCATTCCTCCGATAAAGGAAATCACCATGCCCATCATCACCCAGAATGCCAGGCGGTATTCAAGGAAAAGGCCCAGGATTAAAAGTACAATTATAACGGCAATGATTCCATTTTCAGTCAACAGAGAAAGGCGGTCGCTGTAATCTTCAGCTCTGTTACTATCAATACGGTAATTAACGCCCGGCGGAAGGGTGTTTTCATAATCTGCAAGAATGGTTTCAACTTTCTCGGCAATATCCAGTGGAGACTGCTCACCGATTCGGTAAATTGAAAGACCGATAGAAAGCTGGCGATTGAATTGTCCGTGAAAGCCGGTTTCCTCAAAACCATCGGTTATTTCAGCAATGTCATCCAAAGTAATCGTACCTCCACCCTCAGAGGTAACCACTTCAATTTTTCCAAACTCCTTAGCCCACTGTTTGCGCTCCTTCATTCGTAAAAGGATCTCTCCGGCATTGGTTTCTACTGCCCCGGCCGGAATATCCCTGCTTGAACGGCTAATAAGCCCGGCGACTTCGCCAAGTGTCAGGTTATATTTGCGTAAAGTTTGTCTTGGAATCTCCACATGAGTAATATAATCCGGAACATTCCCGATTTCCACCTGTGTGATGCCTTCGGTGCTCAGCATCCTGTCACGTAACTGCTCCGCAAGCTTACGCAACGTCCAGATATCCACATCACCATACAAGCCTACCTGCATAACATCCCGCTGCCGGGACTGCAGCCTCACCTCGGGCTGTTCGATATCATCCGGGAAGGTGCGGATTCGGTTGACGGCCTGGTCGATATCCTGAAAGACTTTCATCCGGTTGGAACCGGCCACCAGTTCAATGCTGATGCTGCCGAAACCTTCATAAGCCGTTGATGTCACTTCTTTGATTCCCTGAACGCCTCGAATCGCTTCTTCTACGGGAAGTAAAATCCCTTTTTCTACTTCGGCGGGAGCAGCTCCGGGATAAACCACACTCACTTCCACGATATCGAGCTGAAACTGCGGAAAGACTTCTTTCTGAATGTTGTAGGTGGTATACAACCCGCCGCCGATAAGAATAAGCATCAACAGGTTAGCGGCAACAGAATTGCGCGCCATAAATGCAATGGGGCCCCGACGGCCATTTCCGGTATTCGAATCGGAATTCTTCATTTACTCTCCTCCTGGTTTCTGTGTTTACTGTGCGTTCACTGATCCATTGTTTTGCGATGCTGCCGTATCTGATTCCATGCGCAATCTGGCTCCGTCCACTACGGTACTGAGATTGGTAGTCACTACCTTCTCTCCTTCGCCAAGTCCGCCGGTGATATAGGCATATTTGGCATCTCTGAGCAAAATATCCACATCCCGTATGCGGAGCTTCTTATCTTCCATAACCCATACGGTTTCATTTTTCCTGACATAATCACGGCTTAACCGTACAACATCCGATACTTCTCTGGCCTTAATATTTGATTCCACGTAGGCTCCAATCATCAATACCGGTCGATCCATGTTTTCCTTTTCATAGGCCAGTGGATCAGGGACTTCTACCAGTACTCTTGCCATTCTCGTTCTGTCCTCCACCGAGCCAATCAAGCGATAAATATATCCTTTCCGAATTTCGCCTTCCGGCCAGGCCGAACGGTTACGAATAATCACTTCAGAGCCTTTTGTCTCTCCAGCTTCAGGAAAAGACAGCCACCGTAGTTTGGAAACCGGTACGGTTGCCTCTATCCAATAACTATCGATCCCTACCAGGCGTCCCAGATTTTGTCCGGGAGAAACCTGAGAACCAACATTCACGTTACGTTCAATGATGTGGGCATCGAAAGGAGCTTCGATGGTAGTACGATCCAAATCTAACTGAGCCTGATCAACGGCAGCCTTCGCCGATTTTACTCTTGAGCGGGCCGAATTGAGCTGGGGTTTTCGCAGCACTAAGTCCTTGTTTTCACCGGAGAGGGTCTCATCCACTAATTGATAGTCTCGCTTTGCCACATACTGACGCCCCATTTCTATGTTAAGATTGGCCTCGGCTTGCTGCAACTCACTTTTCCTTTGTTGTAGCGTGTTTTTATAATCCGACGGATCAATTTGCACTAACGTCTCTCCTTTTTCTGCATAACCGCCCGGAATAAATTCTTTGGCCCGGTCAACAATCTCGCCACTCACCCTCGGACTCAAAACAATATCCTGCGAGGGCTCAACAGTCCCCATGGCCACTATGGTGGGTTGATACGTCCCTCTTTCCGCTTCGGTAACGTTTACCAGCATAGCGGTTTCTTTGGTTGCCCCACCCCGTTGTGCAGTGGGCTCGGTATTAAATATGATCACCGTCACCAGTGCCCCTGCTGCCAGGATGGCCAGGCTAATAATTAAGGTTAGTTTTTTATTCATGATCGTTTATTCATTGTTTCGTTTTCAGTGTTTTGTTTTATTCATAATAATCAGAACGCAGATTTTCCGGATATTCAATAACGCGAATCTTCGCGGATATCAGGTAATCCGCACTAAGCAACGGCATCCGTGTTCTAATTTCTCATTCGACACCTTGCACAAACCCCTCAAGTCATTACTCATAACTCAACTCTCTTCACTCGCACCCTCACACTTTCGCCCTATCGCCAACTCGCCAGTTCGCAATTACTATTCTCCTCTCACTGCTCATCACTCACTACTCACTGCTTCTTCCCTCTTCGTCTCAAAACCTCCGGCCAGTGACCTATATAATGCAATACGATACTCCAGCAGCGTCATGCGGGCCGACAATAAATCACGTTGCAGCCGTTGTTCTTCATCCAGGGCCGTCAACACATCCAGGTAATCGGCCATACCGTTGAAGTATTCCAGCCGGAGTTGCTCATAGCTTTGCTGCGCCAATTCGAGCTGCTTTTGTATACTTTCAATCTTCTCGCGTTGTTTTTCCTCCTGCACCAGTGCATCCTCCAGTTCGCGATAAGCAGTAAGCACGGCTTGTCCGTATTGGTAGAGCCGTTGTTTCTTCACTGCCTCGGCACGGTCCACTTCGGCTTTTCGCTGCCCGGCGTAAATGATCGGAGCAAACAGGTTCCCTCCAAAGGAACTGACCCAACCATTTAGAATATCTCCCACATTGTTTGAGCTTGCCGTAGATGAAAGGGAGGCACTTAATGACAGCCTGGGATAACGATTACTGATAGCCGAAGCCATATCCTTGTCGGCCGCCTTCAGTGCATTGAAAGCACTCTGTACATCCGGCCGGCGACGCAACAACTCTGAAGGCAACCCGGTTGCAGGTAATCGCGGTATATCAGGCAGACTATCGCCCTGGTAATTGAAGGCTTCCTGAGGAGGTTGTCCTGTGAGCACAGCCAGCCGGTTTTCGAGCACTTCCACGCCGGCCTGCAATGAGGCTTTCTGTTCGCGGGTACTTTCCAGCAACTGTTTCTGGCGAAGGATGTCTACACTTCGGATTTGGCCACTGCCGAAACGGGCTTTAAGAAGCCGGAGTGTCTTTTGGTTGGTCTCGATTTGACGGTTGATCAACTCCAGCTGATTGCGGGTTTCCGACAATTGAAACCACGTGCGGGATATTTCTGCAGAAAGCGACAGGGCTGCCGTTTTATAATCCCAGCGCGAAGCCTCGGCTCTGAATCGTTCGGCTTCTACTTGCGAGTGTATTCTCCCCCACAAATCCACTTCATAAGAAGCTGAGGCATCCAAGCTAAGGTTATCGCGCAGTAACGTATTACCACCGAAGCGACTCGAACGCCCCTGGGCAGAAGCATCCAGCCATGGAAACAACGATGCCGATTCCCGCCTGACACTGGCTTCAGCCGCTTTTAGGCGCTGCCAGGCTGTGCGAAGGTCGAAGTTATTGGCCAATGCACTGTCAACCAACTTATTTAATTGCTCGTCGTCAAAAGTTTGCCACCACCGGTCAGCCACCTGCTCCTTTCCCGTTGCGGAAAATTCTTCTGCCTCTTCCACCTGCAGGGAACTTATTTTTGTTTGCGGTGTACATCCTGCAATCCCTGCCAGAATGAATCCCGGAAGCAAAAGATGCGCTGCGGTTTTGCGAATGAATGCTATATTCCGGCTTTGTAGGGTTGGACTATTGTTCCGACCCGATAACATATTTTTCATATTGAATTGTCTGTTCAACTATTAGCTGCGTAACACAAACTCAATAAATTTCAACAACCCAAAATAGCAAGAGGTTCATTGTATAACATACCTATTGGTATACAGGATTTGTTGTAAGCCTGGCCATTAGTATGTATCTGCTGATTATGGCTACAGCTACCCATCGGCAAAGCCTATGCGGTTTGGACAGGCATCGGAGCTGCAGGAACGATGCTGGTGGGAATTTTTGTCTTTAAAGTACCTGCCGAATTCTGGCGCCTCTTCTTTCTTATAACCTTAATCTAAACCACTCAGATATACCGCATCATCGATGAGATGATGAGTGTACCAATGGCGGTGATCAGTGCCAGCATTCCGCTTACAGCCAGCCGCTTTTTCCAAATTGCATACTGCTGATTGTTGGAGGTGGCCGCAGCTCTGGACATCCTGGGTGAAATGACCTCAAAATTTAAAACGGCCAGCACCACCAGAACGCCATACAACAAGTGCTTGACAAAAGAGAGGATACCCCAGAAACTCTCAAAGTTGATAATACTCACATAATGCTCACTGACAATTTTCATCGGGATACCGGTTATACCCAGTATCATGATAGAGGCATATACAAAAATCCGGAAGCGTTTCATCATCGTTTGGGTAAACTGACCTGCAACAGCAGGTTCCAGCACTTTAACCGTAGTAGGCCTGATGACCATCACATTCACCAGCATCCCCCCAATCCATACCACCGTGGCGAGGACATGCAACACATCCAGAAACGTTTTCACAAAAAGATTATCCATAGTCTGTTCTTTTTAGCCAATAAACCGGCAAAAATAGGCAATCGTTCGTAGCAATTCAGATATTTAAATCTGTTAATTGTTAAAAAACATATTTTTGCAAAAAGCGTATAACCGAATTCAAAAAATGACTTTAGCAATCACTTCGGCAAAACGCCGCAACACCAATCGCAACCACTATGAAAAAAGTACTGTTATTTCTCGCCCATGGATTTGGAGAAAATGCGGGAGTTTTATG
>CAYFQK010000116.1:0-9743 GCA_964345255.1 uncultured Bacteroidales bacterium
ATACCGGCAGCTTTCCTTCCGGATAAACAAGCACAGGATAAGCGCTGAGTCCGGCTTCACGGATCATCGCTGAAAGCAGGAAAACCTTTTCGGGATAAGACGCTACATTCGTTTCGTAGATTTCTTTGAATGATCGAATCCTATTTCCTACGGACTCCTGATCCACACGTGAATAATCGATTTGATTTACGACATAATCCCTGATGGCATTGACTTTATCAATTCCACTTTTTTGATCTTTAGCAAGTTCTAATGCTTTTTCTTTAAAGGCCTTAGGAATCTTTAAATCAAGGCTTTCAACATTTATTTCCTTATCAACTCCTTTGCTTCCGCTTTGGATATAGAGCGCCGGTTTCGAAGCTTCACAAATATTTCCCTCATTCGGAAAGGGTTTGATCTCCTTGAACAGCCACTTGTAGGCTTTCATGCCCTCTTTTTCGCTCGTTTCGGGAGACGTCCGCAGGTTCCGAACCTTATGTAAAATATCCATATCAGTTGGAGCGTGAACAATAATTTCCAACTCTTTTACCGGCGATCTTCTCTTAATTTCCTCCATTACCGAAAGCCCGCCAAACATTTGCTCATCGGTTGAAAGCGTATAATCCAGGTAGACGGTAGCACCGAGTGCCAAACCAGTATGGGTTACCACCATTTCCGTGAGATGGTTATAGGCTGGAAACTCCGCCACATCCCTGGGTAAAACCTCGTTAAAAGCATTTTCCGGCGTTTCCACTCTCTTTCCGTCTTTCATGATCGTGTAAGATTCATTTATTTTTAAATCCTGGTAGTCCGGGTTGTAAACAATGAATGTTTCACCATACAGCCGGTTAAAGGAAAAATGAGTCTTGTACTCCAGTTTTTTGAAATAATGCAGGTCATAACTGCCATCTTCGTGGATTGTGTATTCTTTAACGATTTTATGGTAAACGGCATCGGGCTTTTCCTGTGAAAAGGCGCTGAAAACCATAAATACCAGTAAAATCGAAAATATCTGTTTCAGTTTATTCATAATTTCCGGTTTTTAGAAGTTAATAATAATGGGTGAGTTGCTGATTTCTTTTTGGTTTTTAACCGCAGCGCGGAATTGCGGCCATTCTTCAGGCTTATAAACCCGTTTGCCAAATAGTCCGTGCTGACTAATTTTCAGCGTTTTATCCTTCACATTCACAGTCCCTTCAAAGGAAACCGCATCACCTTTACTTTCTTTTTCTTTTGCTACAGTTTCCACTTTTTGATAAGTGGGTAGTTTTATTTCTTCAGAAATGGTTACCTCCCGGCTGCACCGGTCGCGAAAACTGAATTTTCGTTCCTTAAGAGAAGTATTGAAATTAAGATGAGCCATAGCTGATTTGAAAGCGCCCTTTCCGCTTACGGGAAGGTAAACCAGACCATCGTTCGTTTTGAAAGCATAGGAAGGTGCTTCGAACCGCACAGTGATTCTTATCGGGCCCGACTGATATGCATATGGGATGCTAAAATTCAAGGTTCTTACTTTCAGCCCGGGGTGAATCTTCTTCATTTCCCTTTTGATATGCCGCTTCCATTCTCTCCTGAAATTGCTGCTAAACCCTCTGCGTATAGCCGCATCCGACTGCCCTTCGGCGGTAATGAAAAACTTACCGTTTAAATCCCCATTTTCATTGAGCTTCCCGTTAATTTTTACTTTAACGTAATGATTTTCAGGATCGGAAATTGGGGTCTTCTTCAGGTCTGCTCCTTCAGGAAGTCCGGGCAGGTAATTCTGTTGCTGCTCGGCGCTCGACCAAAGCTCTCTTACGAAAGGCACCCAGGTGGGATCCAAAAGCTTCAGGTTTCCGTTAGAAAGACGAACCAATGTGACACTGTGGTTAAACTGGTCGGCAGGAATATCTTCGATTCTTGAGCCGGCCATAGTCATCGCTGCGTATGATTCGAATCCTGCCGCTCTTAGCATCGTGATAAGCATTCCGGCTTTATCCTTGCAAACCCCGCAGCGATCGCGGAAGATCGTCGCCCCCTTGTGGAGGGTGTAGCCTTCGCCTTCTCCCATGGAAATTCCGGAATAGCGAATGTTATCGGCCACCCAGTGCGTAAGCTGTGAAATAGAATCCATCTCGTTTTCAGCGTCTTTCAGAATTTCATCCACCTTTTCATTAATGGCTTCATTGGTTTCGAAACTGCCATAATCCTCATTCACGTTGTAAAACCAGCGCGATTTGGCTTCCCAGTCGGGGCTGGTCGACATCAAAAGTTTCGGTGCCACATTGTCCAGCGCTACCATCCTGGGCTCGCGCTCAATCGGCATGATGTCCTCCTTAGTGAAACGGTATCGGATTTTTCCATCCATAAATCGCGATGCTACCTGAACCGATCCGTTATAAAACTGATACTGCATCGGTTTGTCTTTGGGAACATCCACGCGGTAAACCATTTCCTGAATCGGATTTGGTCCGTAAAATCGCACGATATCATAATAATGTCCCCGCATCGGTGGGATGTATTTATCGTCATCATCCCCCTGAAGCAGCGCATAAGTGAATCCTTTTTTGTAAAGAAAGACCTCCACGGCGTCGCCGGGTTCCAGACGCCCCACTTCCATCATTTTTTTGCGGGCACCCCAGTATATCATCCGCGCAGGCGCAGGATAATCGAGCACTTTATCCGGCCCAAGGGTAATTACATCCCCGTTTTTTCTGTGGATTTTCACTTTACGAATCTCTACATGCGCCGAAAGCGGATCGTATCGGTACTGAATAACGCGGGTGTTTTTGGCACCATTATTATCCAGAATTTTATAAAGTCGGTGGGTGTGCACATGACTTAATCCACTCTCTTCCACATCGACCTTGATACTGTCAAAAACCACCAGTCGATGAGCGTCGGGGTAATCTTCCTTGTCCCCCGCTTTTTCGATCAATGCCGGCAGGTCTTGTGCCATCACCGGCATCATCAGGACTAATACAGCCCAAAGCAATGAAATTTTCTTTCCCATAAGTTTTCGGTTTTGTTGGTTGGTGTAAATTTAAAGAAAACAAGCCAATTTTGAATTCAATTTAATGAACCTCCCATTGAATATTTTTAATTTGTAATTTTGAAGAGAACGAAGCTACAAACCATTCGATTAAAAGTTTGTTGTAAAAAATAAAAAGGTTATGAAAAAGAATGTTGGAACTGCCGATCAAATAATCAGAATCGTCATAGCTGCAGTAGCGGCTGGATTAATCATCACGAAAACACTTACAGGAACCTGGGCCATAGTGGTCGGAATTGTTGGCGCTGCCATGCTGATAACGGCAGTAACCGGTTTTTGCGGATTGTACAAGATATTTGGAATGAGCTCTTGCCCGGCAAAACCGAAGGAATAATCAGGAAGTAAGCTTTTCGCGCGTGTCTTCAAGGGCTGTATTTGTTCCGAATACAAACACAGTATCGCCTTTCATTAGAGGTGTGTCTCCGTGAGGAAGCTCCATAAGTTCTCCCCTTTTGTAAAGAATAAGTGATGCATTCTGATGAAAAGGAATATCTTTTAACTGGCTGCCATCGTATTTGTTTCCAGTGACTTTCATTTCCTCAATACTGAAATCTTCAAAAGATTCTATTATGGCGCTATAAGTCGTAGGTCGTAAGATATAGTTTTCAATCGTTGTAGCCAAAACGCGTGTTACGTCCATAAACTTCACTTCAATGGCACCATACAACTCTTCCATCGCCAGGCTGTAAGCTTTGGTCAGGATGAGCTTATGATTAAACTCATCTCTCAGGAATTTACTGATTCGATAGTTTAAATCGTTATCTCCGGTTAAGACAACCACGTAATTGTCCTGACGCAGCTTAACTTTTTCATAAGTGGATTTAACTAACCCGTCAGCCAAAACTATATTCAATCCCTTCGATTTGATTTCCCTGTATCTTTCAGGTGAGCGTTCAATGATCGTATAAAACTTATCATGCATTTTAAGGCGCCTGGCCAGCAAAACAGCCGTGCTGCTCCCTCCGACAATAATGATACTCCCTGCCCTGTGTGGCTCAACCGGCAGGAGGCTGTTGTAAATTACAGGTGAAATCAGGCAGGTAACCACAGCCATAATGATAAAAACCGCATTGGTGCCGGGGGAAATAATATCCAAATCCAATCCGATTTGAGAAGCAGCAATAATCAGGCTCAACCTTGAAGCCATCAAAAAGCCCGCAGCAACCGATTTTCTCAGTCCGAAAATTTTGCTGAGTAAGAGGTTAGGGATAATTTTAACCGCAAAAAGAACGACCAGGAGAAGAACAAGGTAAAGTATCAGCGAGGAGTCCATGTGGCTAAGCGCCGTGGTGTCAAATTGGGCTCCCACCATGACGAAAAAAATCGGGATAAAAAAGCCATATCCAATACCATGAAGCTTCTGGATGAGTAAATTCCTCTCCTTACTCACAAAGGCAGAGAGCAGGATGCCGCTCAGAAACGCGCCAAGAAGCAAAACTTCTTCCCCAAGATACTGAGCCATCACAATAAATATCAAAATCAGGAGAATAGTTCCCCGCACCTGTATCTGTGAAGCAGCATGCGAAAGCTCATAAACAACCTTGCGGATGAAAGTTTTTTTGTGAATTCTTATCCCCACGTAATAAAAAGCATAGAAGGCGATAAACAATGCCAGGATGAGAAAAATCTCTGCCTGAAATCCATTCCTGAGGATAAAAGCGGTGAACGTAAAAAGGATGATCGAAAGAATATCTGCTACAGCCGCTCCGGTTATCAGCATCTGGCCGAATTGTGTCTCTGTCTCACCTCTGTTTTTAAGCACCGGAAGGATAATCCCTACTGAAGTTGTCACCAAAATCAAAGAAAAATACCAGACATTATCTATGGGAACAATTAAATGCAGCATAAATGCCGATATAAGAGAGAGCAGTAAAGTGCCGGAAAAAATAATAATTCCCGATATCAAAGGATTTTCAAGAATATTACCCTTCCGGGATTTTCTTTTCGGCAGGGAAAAAAGGATTTTGTTGATATTGATCTCCAAACCGCTTTCAAACATCAGGAAAAGAAAGCCGGAGAGCGCAAGAAATTCAAGCTCTTTTATTCCTTCATCTCCGATTATTGGCAGAAAAAAACGAGCAATGAAATAACCGGCAAGAATCTCAACAATCACTGTCGGAATTTTTTTTAATCCCAGAAGATTCATCAGCATTGGGATAGCCCAGGCAATGGCCACGACAACAAGCAGAGGAATAAAATCAATGTCAAAAGAGATGCTGCTGATCATATTTGTTTTTTTCCGAATTTAACATTCCCATCCGTTTCCCATGAAATCGTTCTTCCAAAAGTAAATATTTATAGGGCCTGACCGGGAAACACGGCAGTAAAAATAATCATTTTTAAAATAAATTTAAATCATTATATTTACATACTTAAATACATAACAGGAAGATACTGTAATGACAGCTATAAGAACCTCAAACAAAATTGAAAGAAAGGTTGTTAGGTAAATATAATCTCAAAAATATCATATAACTAAATATTATCAAGCTTTGTTCCCAATAAAAAGTCAAATCGACACACAATCGCAAACGTTTGAGTCTAACAGGGAAAACTATCGACAGGTGGTAGAAGAGTACCGGGCCATTCTTAAGAAAGTAAAAAAAGGAGGCAGTGATAAAGCTATTGATAAGCACAAATCACGGGGCAAACTGCTGGCGCGTGAGCGTATTGACCTTTTAACCGACCGCAACACTCCTTTTCTTGAACTTTCGCCCCTTGCCGCTTATGGACAGCATGACGATGAATTTCCTTCTGCCGGCATTGTAACGGGCATCGGGGTGGTGCATGGCCGCGAAATGGTAGTTATTGCCAATGATGCAACAGTTAAAGGCGGAACTTACGTAGAGGAAACAATTAAAAAACATATCAGGGCCCAGGAAATTGCCATGGAAAATCATCTGCCGGTCGTATATATGGTGGATTCAGGAGGGGTATTCCTCCCGGATCAAGCCAAAGTTTTTCCTGATAAATTCGATTTCGGGCGATTTTTCTTTAATCAATCGCAAATGTCTGCCCGGGGCATTCCTCAGATAGCTATCGTGATGGGTTCCTGTACCGCGGGGGGCGCCTATGTTCCGGCCATGAGCGACGAAACGATTATCGTCAGAGAGCAGGGAACGATCTTTATCGGGGGACCACCCCTGGTGAAGGCCGCTACCGGTGAAGATGTCTCGGCCGAGGAATTGGGAGGAGCTGAAGCACACACCTCCGTATCGGGGGTTGCCGACCACCTGGCCGAAAATGACGAACATGCCTTGCGCATCTGCCGGAATATCTTCAAAAACCTTGATTTTCCGCAAAAACAAAAGCTGGATACGGACGAACCTGAAGAGCCGGCTTATGACCCCCGTGAACTTTACGGCATTGCCCCGGTCGATTTTAAGAAGCCGGTGGATGCCCGTGAAATTATTGCCCGCGTGGTAGATGGTAGTAAATTTCATGAATTCAAAGCCCGTTACGGGCAAACGTTAATCACAGGCTTTGCGAAAATTATGGGCTACCCCGTGGGGATTCTGGCTAACAATGGCATCCTTTTCTCCGAATCATCCCGCAAAGGAGCGCATTTTATAGAGCTCTGCAAGCACAGAAAAATCCCGATTGTCTTTTTGCAAAACATTACCGGCTTTATGGTAGGGAAAGAATACGAACAAGGAGGTATAGCCCGCGACGGTGCCAAATTGGTTCATGCCGTGGCAACAGCTAACGTTCCCAAATTTACTGTTATTACCGGGGGTTCGTTCGGAGCCGGCAACTACGCTATGGCCGGCAGGGCTTATGAGCCACGGTTTCTTTTCATGTGGCCCAATGCTAAAATTTCGGTTATGGGAGGCGATCAGGCTGCCAATGTATTAATTACGGTAAAAGAAGACCAGATGAAAGCGAAGTCGCAAAACCTCTCAGATGAAGAAAAAGAGAAGATTCGGAAGCAGATTTTGGAAAAGTATGAAGCGGAAGGCTCAGCTTACTACAGCACTTCGCGATTATGGGACGATGGTATCATCGACCCGGTAGATACGCGCAAGGTATTGGCTATGGCCCTTGCGGCTTCTTTGAATAAAAAATTCTCTGAACCCGATAATGGGATTTATAGGATGTGATGGTCTTATAAAAATGAAATATTATACCCATTCGCACCATCGACAATAGAAACATTAATTAAAGAAAAATGAAAGACTATCAAACCATAAAATTTGATCAGAAACAGGATGTTGGGACTATCTGGCTCAATCGTCCCGATATTCGCAATGCATTCAACGAAACGATGATTTCCGAACTGATTGACGTCTTTGAGGAGATCGAAAAAAAGGAGGATTTGCGGGCTGTGATTTTGCGCGGTACCGGAAAATCTTTTTGTGCCGGAGCCGATCTGAACTGGATGAAGGATGTGGTGAATTACTCCTATGAGCAAAACTACCAGGAAAGCTACAATCTCTCCAAGTGTTTTTATGCCATTTACACCTGCAGCAAGCCGACCATTGCAATGGTGCACGGCGCGGCCATCGGCGGGGCCAACGGGGTTCTTGCTGCCTGTGGTTTTGCTTTTTCGGATGATGAAAAAGGTTTTTCGCTCAGCGAAGTGAAAAAAGGGGTCGTTCCCGCTTGCATTTCTCCTTATGTGGTAAAACGGGTTGGCGAATATCCTTCCCGGGATTTGATGCTGACCGGTCGCCGCTTCAAGGGAATTGAAGCGGAAGAATACAAGTTGATCAACCGCTCGATTCCCATGGATGAGATGGAAAATCATGTGGACGAACTGATAGCCCAGCTGCGCACCAGCGGCCCGGAAGCCATGAAGCATGCAAAAAATCTACTGAACAACGTGGCGAATCATTGGGACATGAAAACCGCTTTGAGTGAAACAGCCCGCATGATAGCCGAAATCAGGGCCTCGGACGAAGGTCAGGAAGGGATGAATGCATTTTTGGAAAAACGCAAACCCAGGTGGGCTCAATAAACCTCGAGAAACAATGAAAACATTTCAAAAAATCCTTGTGGCTAACCGTGGTGAAATAGCTGTCCGGATTATGCGCTCGGCACGGGAATTGGGCATTAAAACGGTGGCTGTCTACGCAGCGGCCGACAGCGATTCGCTGCACATTTCGCAGGCTGATGAAGCCTATCGTATCGGGCAGGAAGAATTGGCGAACACTTACCTCAACATCGACAAGTTAATTGATGTCGCCAAAAAATCAGGTTGCGAAGCCGTCCATCCCGGGTACGGATTTCTGGCGGAAAACCCGCAGTTTGCCGGGGCGGTGGAAGATGCCGGACTTGCTTTTATCGGCCCTTCGGCGGAAGCCATCCGGTTAATGGGGAATAAGATTGAAGCCCGCAAAAAGATGCGGGAAATCGAAGTGCCGTTGCTGGAAGGCCAGACAGGAACGCCCGAAGAATTATTGAAAAACGCCGAAAAGCATGACTATCCGCTTTTGATTAAAGCAGCAGCCGGAGGCGGCGGCAAAGGGATGCGGATTGTCCACAAACCGGGAGAATTGAAGCAGGCGCTAGAATCCACGGCCCGGGAAGCCAAATCCTACTTCGGGGATGAAACCGTCTACATCGAACGCTACCTTGAAGAGCCCCGTCACATCGAAATTCAGGTGATCGGCGATCACTACGAAAACATGGTGCATCTCTACGAAAGGGAATGTTCCCTGCAGCGCCGCTATCAGAAAATTGTGGAGGAATCTCCTTCTCCCACGCTGAACCAAGCTGTGCAACGTAAAATGGGTGAAACCGCCGTCAAAATTGCTCTCGGTATTGGTTATTACAACGCGGGAACGATCGAGTTTCTCGTCGATAAAAATTTGAATTATTATTTTCTGGAGATGAATACCCGTATCCAGGTAGAGCATCCGGTCACGGAAATGGTGACCGGGGTGGATTTGGTGAAGGAACAAATCAAGGTAGCCGCCGGAAACCGGCTTTCCTTCCATCAAAAGGAAATCACCCAGCAGGGCCATGCCATCGAAGCCCGCGTTTATGCCGAAGACCCCGAAAACAATTTCATGCCCTCACCCGGCAAAATGTCGCTTTACACAGAGCCGGCAGGCGAAAACATCCGGGTGGATTCGGGAATTTCTTCGAACACAGAAATCAAGCCTTTTTATGACCCGATGATCAGTAAGCTGATTGTTAAAGGAGAAGGCCGCGAGGAATCCATCGGGAAGATGCTGTATGCCCTGGACCATTACAAAATTCATGGCATTAAAAACAATGTGCTGTATCTGAAAAAACTGATCCACTCCGATGATTTCCGGAATAATCAGATTTCTACCAATTATTGCGACAAAAAGACCCCGCTGATTGTAAAACAAATTAAGGATGAACGTGAGGCCTCCGGATATCCGGTGCCGGTACTTGCCTATCTTTTGAAAGAGCTTGCCGATACGGATAACGAGAATGTTTGGCGTAATATCGGACTTTGGAAAGACTACCTCGTAGTGCCGGTAATTGAAGATGAAAATCTCATAGAGATTGAGGTGGAAAAAACAGAACCTCCCGAATATCTTTTCAAAATCGATGGAGAACAATTCCGAACTAAGCTTTACGAGGTTTCGGAGGATAAGATTGAATTCTGCTACAATGAGACCTATCGCATTGCATGGTTTTCTGAGAAGGATTTGGAAACCACCATCGATATCGAGGGCTTTCACTATCATTTTTCCCGAAAGGATATTCCGGATGAAAGCCGGGCTATGATTCTGCTTTGGATAGCGGAAAAAATGCC
>CAYFQK010000117.1:0-9717 GCA_964345255.1 uncultured Bacteroidales bacterium
ATTTTTTCTTTTTGATTTGAAGATGAATACATAATGTTAAGTATTTATTTTTACATCAATTCCCTTTTTTTTTGGAAGCATTACTGAACTTTCTTTTGTTTCTATTTCGCTTTCTCCTTTATATCCGTGGCTAATTCATAAAATTGGGTAAATTTGCCTGAACCAAACGATGGCCTATGGCTTTGAACTATCTGTTTATCGCTTTTTTTGTAGTGGCCTTCCTTTTCGGGGTGGTAAAAGCCCTGTTCTTTGGGGATGTGGAGATATTTCAACGGATGATGAATGAAACCATGTCCATGGCCAAGACCGGTTTTGAAATATCGCTGGGGTTAACCGGAGTGCTTACCCTTTGGCTGGGTTTGCTGAAAATCGGTGAAAAAGGCGGGGTGATAAAAGTATTCTCCCGGGGGCTGGAGCCGCTGTTCAGAAGGCTTTTCCCGGAAATTCCCAAGGGGCATCCCGCCTATGGCTCGGTCATGATGAATGTGGCTGCCAATATGCTGGGGCTGGATAATGCGGCTACACCTATTGGCCTCAGGGCTATGGGCCAAATGCAGGAGCTCAACAAAGAAAAGGAGACGGCTTCCAATGCGATGATTATGTTCCTGGTGCTCAACACCTCCGGGCTAACGCTTATTCCCATCAGTGTGATGGTATATCGCGCGCAGATGGGCGCCGCCAATCCGGCGGATATCTTTATACCCATCATGCTGTCTACCTACTTCTCTACACTGGCAGGCCTTATCGCAGTGAGTGTCGTACAAAAAATTCGTTTGTGGGATAAAGTCATTCTGGCCTACCTGGGAGGAATTACGGCGATCATCGTGAGTATTATCGTCTATTTTTCGACAATATCGCAGGATAAGATACAAGTTATTTCGAGTGCGGCCAGCAATATCATCCTTTTCGGAATTATTATCACGTTTATACTTGTAGCGGTCAAAAACCGTGTGAATATTTACGAAGCGTTTATCGAAGGAGCTAAGGAAGGCTTCCCGACAGCAATAAAAATTATCCCCTATCTCATTGCCATCCTGGTAGCCATTGGTGTATTCAGGGCTTCGGGTGCCATGGAGATGTTTATTGACGGGCTGAGCTGGTTTTTCAGCGCTTTGGGAGTAAATACTGATTTCGTGGAGGCTTTACCTACCGCATTTATGCAACCGCTTAGTGGGAGCGGTGCCCGGGGCATGATGGTAGATGCTATGGAAACCTACGGGGCGGATTCATTTGTAGGACGTGTGGCTTCAACTGTTCAGGGAGCTACCGACACCACCTTCTACATCATCGCCGTATATTTTGGTTCGGTGGGAATCCGTAACACCCGCCATGCCGTGCAATGTGGTTTGATTGCCGATTTTGCCGGAATCATCGCATCGATTTTAATCGCTTATTTGTTCTTTCACTAATACTTCAGCGTATGCATCCCAAACATCGTTTTAAATATTGCCCGGATTGCGGGAACAGCACCACAAAATACCATGAGGAGGAAGGTTTTGTCTATTGTGAAAACTGCGGTTTTCAGTTTTTCATAAACGCGGCATCAGCCGTAGCGGCCATTATCCTGGACAAACGGGGCCGGATACTTTTTACCCGGCGTGCCAAAGCTCCTGCCGCCGATACCCTCGATCTTCCGGGCGGTTTCGTTGACATCAGCGAGACGGCTGAGGGAGCCCTCAAACGTGAAATCCGTGAAGAGCTGGACCTTGAGCTTTCATCCATCGATTACTTTACTTCACAGCCCAATACCTACACTTATAATGGTATGACCTATTTCACCCTTGATTTTACCTTTATCTGCCATGCTAAAAATTTTGGAAAACTTAAAGCCCGGGATGATATCAGCGGGTTCGTTTTTCTGAAACCGGATGAAATTGAGATAAACCAAATAGGTCTGGACTCAATAAAAACAATTGTACAGAGTTATCGGGATAGTCATGCTCGTGAAAGGTAAACCGCAGGTGTTTAATGATTGATTGAACGCTTTTCGACAAAATGTGTTTATTCTCAATAAAATTTTAATCTTTTGATAAAATGATGCAGGATTCACAGGAAAAATGGTACGATATGAATTTGCCGGACGGGGGACCGATCTACACGGAAACAGCACCTGATCAGTTTATTGTAGAGCCCTGGAATGCTTTCTCCTCTTTGTTGTATATGCTGCCGGCACTCATTTGGCTGTGGTATCTGCGCCAGCACTTTGCACAATACAAATTCATCGTTTATGCCGGCATCCTCATCATCCTGGGAAGCCTTGGCAGCACCTTATTCCATGCGTTCCGGGCTTCGGTGTTTTTCCTGATTATGGATGTTTTGCCTGTGGCGGTGCTCACACTCTCCTTAAGCGTCTATTTCTGGCATGATGTGCTCAAGCGCTGGGGGTATGTGATATTGGTAATTGCTCCCCTTTTTGGTGTCCGGTTCCTGATATTCAATACGTTGCCCGACAATTTAGCCATCAACCTCTCCTATGCTTTAACCGGCATCATGGTAGCGCTGCCGTTGTTTATCCTGCTTTTCCAGAAAAAATTGGTCAAAACCGATTACGTCCTCTATACCGTCATATCTTTCGGACTGGCCCTGCTTTTCAGAGAGATGGATTCATGGGAATTCCAGCTGCTCCCTATGGGCACCCATTTTTTGTGGCATGCATTTAGCGGTATCGGCACCTGGTTTATTTTAGGATTTCTTTATCATTACAAAAACAAGAAAGACCGAATAGAATCATCATCCGGCGCTTCTTTTTGAAAGCTTCATAAAAGTAATCCGGATGGAATTTTATTGAAAAACCATCCGGAAATCTGTTTTGCTTAAATTACTTATATTCCGCAAGGTATTTTTCTACCTGATGAGCCACATTCTCCGGAGTAAAGCCAAATTTTTCGTCCAGCACTTCAAACGGAGCTGAATAGCCAAAATGGTCCAATCCGTATACGCTACCTCTGGCTCCCACCAGCTTCTCGAGTGCAGAGGGCAATCCTGCTGTAAGCCCCCAAACCGGGACATCGGCCGGGATCACAGTTTTGCGGTAAGCCTCGGGTTGATCATAGAAAAGATGCTCTGACGGGGCTGAGACAACTCTTACGTTGAGCCCTTTCTCCCGGCTTAAAATCTTCTCCCCTTCAATCAATGTAGAAACTTCAGAACCGTTTCCTACCAATACCACATCCGGCTTGCCGCTGCTCTCTTTTACCACATATGCTCCCTTTTCGATTTGGAGGGCTTCTTTGAACCGGTCGGATTCCATCGCAGGGATGTCCTTAATCTTTTGCCGCGACAGCACCAATGCCGTTGGGGTTTCCGTATTTTCCATGGCCAGTTTCCAGGCCGCTTTGGTCTCGGCGCTATCGGCAGGTCTCAATACCATCATGCTACGCTTACCCGAATGATTTCGCAGTTGCTCCATAAGACGAATCTGTGCTTCCTGCTCTACCGGCTGGTGGGTGGGGCCGTCTTCGCCTACGCGGAATGCATCGTGGGTAAAGACATACTTCACCGGTAGCTCCATCAAGGCTGCCAGGCGAATGGCCGGTTTCATAAAATCAGAGAAAACAAAGAAGGTGCCTGTGACAGGAATCACGCCCCCATGCAATGCCATGCCATTAGCGATTTCGGCCATGGTAAGCTCGGAAACGCCGACATGGAGGAAAGCGCCTGAAAAATCGTGATGCTTAAAAGCGGTTGAATGCTTCAGGAAACCGGCCGTTTTATCACTGTTTGACAAATCGGCGGAAGCAACGATAATATTGTTAAGCTTTTCAGCAAAAGCTCCCAGTACATTTCCTGATGTATTACGTGTAGCATTATTGGCGGCAGGTTCAATGGCAGCATAATCGACCTCAGGAACTTTACCGGCGATCATATCCTCCAGTTCTCTCGCTTTATCGGGATGAGATTCCCTGAACTGCTTTTCCTTCTGCTTTTTATCTTCTACATATTTACGTTTGTTCTTTTTCGCTTCTTCGTATAGCTGGCGTGTTTCTTCGAAAACAGCGAACGGGTTTTCCGGATCGGCGCCCAGCTTCCTGTAAGAAGCTTCGAGTGACGCTCCGGCCTTGGAAACCGGTTGGCCATGAATGGAAACCTGACCCTCAAAACTGCTACCGTCTTCTTTTATCAACTTCTTACCCATAACAGTGTTGCCAAGAATAAGCACGGGGCGGTCCTTTTCTTTTACCGCCTCGTCTAATGCGCCCCGAATTTGATCCGGATCATTTCCATTGATGGTTATCGTCTTCCAGCCCCATGCCTGATATTTGGCTGCCGTATCTTCTGTGGTTGTTTCTGCAGTTCGTGTAGAAAGTTGTATTTCATTGGCGTCATAAAACATAACCAGGTTGCCAAGGCCGAGGTAACCTGCAATTCGCCCTGCTCCCTGGGAAATTTCTTCCTGGATACCGCCGTCGGAAATAAAGGTAAAAATATTGTGCGCCGTCCACTCACCAAAGCGTTGCGCTATAAAACGTTCGGTAATGGCCGCACCTACAGCCATAGCATGGCCTTGCCCAAGGGGACCCGATGTGTTTTCCACCCCTCTTTTGAAATCTTTTTCAGGATGACCGGGCGTAGGGCTTCCCCACTGCCTGAAATTCTGTAAATCTTCGGCAGAATAAAAGTCAAAAAAAGCAAGTACAGAATAAATCATCGGCGACATATGCCCCGGGTCAAGGAAAAACCGGTCGCGGAAAAACCAATCCGGATTTTCGGGATCGAAGTTCATATATTCAGAATACAGAATATTTATAAAATCCGCTCCCCCCATGGCGCCACCGGGGTGGCCCGATTTGGCTTTTTCGACCATAGCAATGGATAGTGCTCTGATGTTGTCTGCTGCTTTGTTGGTTACTTTGTTATCCATAATTTTTATGTAATTAGGTGTCATTATTTTCCCGAATTTGCAAATTAAATCCCAATTTATCAACTACCAATGCCAGCCGATTGCTGTTACGCCGCATCAGGACCGTGTAGTCGTCAAACTCCCAACGCTTCCGGTAATTGCCCCGCAAAGCTTCGAATGATCCGGGATTTTCTCGTAAAAGCCGGTCATCATGCAAAATATAGTAGGTATGCTTCACAATTTCCTTAAGCTCCTCAAAATCATTACCTGATAAGGGTTTAATCCGATTTTTTTCCGGCAAGGGAATATCCGGTTCAAAATCATCAAGATCCCAATTAAAATAATTGCTGAGCGCTCTGACAACTGCCCTGGTGGCATTGGCTTTTCCATTCACCGAATACCCGGCAATATGAGGAGTAGCTATCATTGCTTTTGAAAGCAAAGTTGCGTTAAGATGCGGCTCATTTTCCCACACATCAAAAATGTAATTTTTATCGGATGAGTGATTCACTAAATCTTTGGTGATGCCCACCTCACCGCGGCTGGTATTAATCAACCAGGCTCCGGGTTTCATCAGCTTCAAAAAGTTCCTGTCGACTAACCCCACGGTTTGGTCACGCCCTGATCTATTGAGCGGAACATGCAGGGAAATAATATCGGCCGTCTCAAGCAAATATTCCAAATCGGTGTACCGGCTTGACTTCTCTTTTCTTTCGCGCGGGGGGTCATTCAGCAACACATTCATCCCCAGGCTCTCCCCCACCTGTCGAACTTTTTCTCCCACATGTCCTACTCCAATGATTCCTAGTGTCAACTCATTAAAAGACCTCTGCTCCTTCTCTGCAATTTGGATGAATGCAGCAGCCAGATACTGAGCAACTGAGGAAGCATTACATCCCGGCGCATTTTGGCAGGCTATCCCTTGCTCGCGGCAATAATCAAAATCGAGATGATCCGTTCCACTAGTCGCTGAAGCAATAAACCGTACCTTAGAACCTTTTAATAGTTCACGCCCACACCGGGTTCGCGTCCGCACAATCAGGGCATCGGCATCTCTTACAACGCTGGAGGTAATCTCCCGGGCCGGAAGATAAGTTATATCTGCCAGGGATTCCAAAACACCTTTCAAATAAGGAATATGTTTATCAGCTACAATCTTTAATTTCTTTTGCTCTGCCATTCAGAGAAGTGATTTAAACACGACGGGTGCAAAAGTATAAATTATTTAGCGAACATTCTGAATATAACGGAAAGGAGTAGGCAAAGGACTGCGGTAAAAATCCACCAAAATCATAAGGAATAATTTGCACATTCGTTCTGAAAACCAAATAATATGGCACAGAAAAAGTTTGTGGTTATCGGAATAGGGCGTTTTGGTTCGGTCATCGCCAGAACCCTCATGAAAAGGGGAGCAGAAGTAATGGTCGTTGACAGAAATGAAGAAATCATCAACAACATTGCCGACCTTTCGGATATTGGTAAGATAATTCTCATCTTTTTAATGTATATTGGACGATTAGACTCGCTAGCACTGGGCATTGCATTAAGCCGTTAGGTAAAATATAAAAACTATAAATACCCGGAAGCTCATTTTATTGTCGGATAAATAAAAATTTGCCCGCCATCGGTTTGGTGAGTTAACTTTGCAATATGAAAGAATTTTATTTAGAGACCCAATATATCAATCTCCTGCAACTTCTGAAAGTTCTGAATATCTCCCTTTCGGGAGGTGATGCCAAAGACATGATTGATGAAGAGGAAGTAGAAGTAAACGGGCAGATAGAAAACAGGTATAGAAGAAAACTTTATGCCGGAGATTTAGTTAAGGTTATGGGGCAAGAAATAGAGGTTAAAAACAAAAAATCGTCGGAATAGAATCCGCGAGGAGTTTTAGTTATGAAATCAGAGTTTTACGGCAAACTGAAAAAGCAGTTAAACAATATACATAAATGGCCTTCGGTATATTTATTCAAATTTATTATACCAGATGATCCAACAAGAATAACGCAGGTTCAGCAACTCTTCGGGGAAGAAGCTTATCTTAAATACACGAAATCCCGAAAAGGGAATTATATCAGTATTTCAGGAAAAGAAGTAATGATGAGTGCTGATGAAATCATTAACCGCTATAGAAAAGCGCAAAGCATACAGGGAGTCATCATGCTGTGACCACTCCCTGTGTTTATTTTAGTTTCCAAAAACACCTAAACCGAATAGGAAAATCAATAAAATAACTATGGGTGCAATATAGCGCAGGATAAAGACATAAGCATCAAATAATACAGCTCTGGCTTCACCCTGATTGGTTATCTCTTGTTTGACTTTATCCTTGCCAAGGAACCATCCCACGAAAACAACGATAAAAAATCCACCTAAGGGCAACAGCAAGTTAGCCGATGTCCAGTCGAGTATTTCGAAAATATTTAACCCAAACAGCTCTACACTGTTCCATGGCCCCTGCGACATGGTACATACAATACCTGTAATGGTTATTACAGTCGCTGCAATAAGTGTTGCTTTCCGGCGATGCCATCCCAGCTGTTCTGTAAGAAAAGCCACAACGACCTCCAAAACGGATATTGAAGAGGTTAAAGCAGCAATAACCAGCAGCAGGAAGAAAAAGATAGAAAAATAATATCCTGCAGGCATCTGGTTAAAAATATTAGGCAATGTAATGAAAACCAGTTCCGGTCCTGACTTTGGGTCGATACCAAACGCAAAAACCGCCGGAAATATAGCCACTCCGGCAAGAATAGCTATCATCGTATCAGCCGCCGAGATAGCTACTGCAGAGTTGCCAAGATTGTCCTTCTTATTAATATATGATCCATAGGTGACTAATACTCCCATGCCTATACTCAATGAGAAGAAAGCCTGCCCGAGTGCCTGCAATATAACAGAGGCATTCACTTTAGAGAAATCCGGGGCAAAAAGAAACGCCAATCCCTCTTCCGATCCGGGAAGCGTAACCGAACGAATCACCATGGCCATTATCAATATAAGAAGTACCGGCATCAGAATTTTGGCATATTTTTCTATACCTTTTTCAACTCCCGACAAAACGATACCAGCTGTTAATATCATAAAGATGATTTGCCATAATACCGGATTCCATCCACTCTGCTGGAATATCTGGAAAGATTGCGTCAGCTGATCTGCTGTTTGGCCCTGGAAATTATTGAGCAAAGAATTGTAAAGGTATTCCATGGTCCACCCGGCTACTGTACTATAGAACGAGAGAATCATAAAGGCCCCCAGGATTCCCATAAGTCCAATCAGATACCAGGGTTGTTTGGGAGCGAGACGCCGGAAGGCGCCATAAGCGTTACGCTGCGCCATGCGACCGATAGCAAACTCGCTTAGCATAACCGGCATACCTATAGCAATTATTGATAATATGTATATTATCAAAAAAGCCGCCCCACCATTTTCACCGGCCACATAAGGGAAACGCCAGATATTTCCCAATCCTATCGCTGAACCTGCGGCAGCTGCAATAACTCCAATTTTAGTACCGAAACTGTCCCGATTTGAAAAGTCAAATTCCGCCATAATAAGATTTTTAGTGGATGTTGTTGTGGGGTAAAAATACAAAATTCATGTAATTACCAAATTTCTTGTTATAACCAGCTTAAAAGAAAAAAAGCCGTCCCCAACCACGAGGACGACTTTCACTAACCCCCTAGATTCGTCTGTTAAAAAAGGAAGTATGTAGACGAATCATTACAAAGATAGAAAAAAAGATATTATTTCAAAAAATAAATAATATATTCTGTAAAACTTTTTAAAATTTAACATTTTACTCAGAAAAACCTTCAATATGGCCAGAAGGCTTTCCGCGAATACCTGCGCTCAAATTTGCAGGAATTTTAACCACTACCTTGGTCCCGGCCACTTGTCCTTTATCGTCTCTCAGATCTTTAATGCGCTCTTCAGGTTTTGAAAATATGACTCCGCTGGAGTCGGCGATTTTTGTGCTAACCAATGTTTCTATAAACATATAAATCCCAGGGGATTTAAAACACGCGAAGCAAATACAGGTTCTGTAGGAATTGATGCCGGAGGCATCACATGTGTATAGAAAAAATGCTGCCCGCTTTCCTTTCACGACTCCTGGGAGTCGTATGTCCGATTACCGGGGGGTCATTTCTCTAAACATGCCATATAGAATTGATGCCACAGGCATCACCTGTTTATTTATAGAAATTCTGACAAAAAAAATAACATCCGTGCACTAAAAATAAACAATAATGTTTACTTTTAACTACTAAAAGTTTTTTATCTTTGCTTTAAGAAATAGGTTGAAATGGATTTTTTTACCTTATATAGAACGCTGGATGATTTTGGTCTTGAAATATTTACCGTGAATGACGTGGTGAAAATTACAGGGCAGCGAAAAGCTGTGGTGATAAATACCCTTGCAAGGTGGGTGAGCCAGGGAAAAATAATCCGTTTGAAGAATCAGTTTTATTCACTAAAAAGGATTGAAAACAAGTTTTTATTCCAGAAACTTTTTCTGAACACCTACATTGGGCTTTATTCGGCATTGGAATATTATGGAAGCACTACACAACGTTTTACTAACCTCGACCTAATTACGAATAAAATACTTAAAGACCAGACGGTTGAAAACATAAAAGTTAACTTTCATAAAGTAAAAAAGAATCTCTTCTTCGGCTTTACTAAAGTTAAAATCAACCAAACGGAAGTATTTATATCGAATATTGAGAAAACCATCATCGATTGTACCTATTTTTCATCCAAAGTATACCTGTCAGAGATTAATGCGTTTATCCTTTCGCATAAAAATCAAATAAATATAACATCACTTGTTTCATACCTCAACAGAATTAACTCTCCCGTATTAAATAAAAGAG
>CAYFQK010000118.1:0-9711 GCA_964345255.1 uncultured Bacteroidales bacterium
TGAAGACAATTCATATTGATAGTTTAATGGCAATATGTTACTGTTATTTTCTGGTATGTTTTCGATTGTTAGTTTAAATCTCATATCTTTTTCCAGTTTTACGTAACCTAAAGTTAATAAAAACTTTCCCGGTTCCTATTCGGTGCCTGTTATTTTTTCTAGTTGATGGTGGTGGAAGGTCCTGTATTTCTGTTTTCCGCCGAACCAGCTCAGCACTTCGATGTAGTCCAGTTTGCAGTGTTTGGGGTTGAGCAGGTGGAGGTAAGAAGTCCAGGGGTATTCTATGAAGTTTTCGCCCAGGCCCTGCATTAACGGGGCCAGGTGGATAGAGGCGACCTGATTTTTCAAGTCGGTGTGCGTGTACTCATGCAGATAAGTCAGTTTGCTTGTTATGAGGCGCGTTTTGTTTCTCGTTTTTTTGCGCAGGTAGCGGCTGTATTTTCGATTGAGTTGATTTGTGGCCGATTTAAGCTGTGTCATATCCGCCGGGAGTTCCATCATGAAAGTCGCTTTGTCATCTCCAAGACTCCATGCAGTCAATGTTGCTACCGGGAACAGCCATTTTTCAGCGAGCTGAAGAAAGTGCAACCTGCTGCTTTCATCGGTAAAGAGAAGTTTGCCGTGTGTGCAGGTGAAAGTCAGGGTAATGTACCGTGTGTGTTGTGTTTCCATATCGTTTCTGTTTGATTGGAAAGGCAAGGTACTATCCCGTATTGTCAATTTGTGTCAGGTTAAAAATTTTTTGCGTGAAATTTTTCTTTGATGTGTTGTTTGAGGCTTTCCGGGTAGTGAATGGTAACTTCGTCGATCAGTCCCAGGACAAACCGGCCCACACCGTCCATTCCGGCCACTTCCGACTCGAAAATATATTCATTGTCATGGGTACGTGTGATATCCGGTTCTGCTAGCGGGTATTCCTCCACGAGCAGATTTTTTGCCAGCATGCTTAAGCTGAGTTTTACCGGAATTTTGGTGTATCCACTGATCCGGAACGCATCCATGAAAGCCTCTTCATGCAGGCGTTCATATTGCCAGGGTTGGTCTGTAGCCTCTACTTCTTCGATTCGTGAGGTTTTATAGATTTTATTGGCCTGATTCTCTGAGTCGAAACACCAGACGGCCACGAAGTTGGTGGTAAAGCTAAACGGTTCCACCACCCGGTCGTAGGTACGTCCGCTGTGCGAGGAGTTATAGTTCTTGAGGATCACCTGTTTCTTCTCGTGGATCGCATCAGCGAGGGTGTGAATATTCGCAGAGTTTTCTTTCTTAATGATGGGCACTGACACCCGCTCAGAATCATAAAGGGAATAGAGTTTCCTGATCAGGTTGATTTTCAGCTCATTCTCCTCATTGATGGAGTGAATGGAGCGGCTCAGCAAATAGGCTTCCTCTTTTGAAAAGTGTAATAGCTCGCTAATATCCCGGTGTTGTGATTCTTCCTTATTGATCCGGTAGAACAATTTGCCGTCGCTTTGTTTTTTGTCCACTACAAACCCCGCATTGCGTATGGTTTCAATGTATCGGTAGACCGTTCGTTCAGAAATCTGGAAACGATCTGCAATTTCGTTCACGCTGATGCCATACTTGCAATTGAGGGACATCAGAAGTTCCAGCGATCGTTGCAGTTTAGCCTGGTTGCTCATGGGTGGGGTGTTTTTTCTTGTTTTTTTGTTGCTGAAGCATTTTCACACCGAAATTAGCATTTTTTTGGGAAGACGAAAAACGGGAAGGTAAAAATTCTGGTTCAGTCACCTGCCGGTCCGTATGCCCGGAGGAACTGTTACGTGCCCCAATTAAGCGATCGCGTTTGTTTTATATATGAAAAAACCGTTTCAGATCCATGCCCATTCTCAAGCGGTAGTGAATAAACAACAAGATGGAAGCAATAACAAGCACCGAGCCCATGACAATTATGCTCCATTCGAACTGAAGGTGATTTTTCACGTACAGGGAGATAATACCTTCGGTGCATAAGCTGAGCATGCCAGCGGCAATGAATACATAGCTAATGATGTTCAGTCCCTGTTTTTCGGCGAGCTTAATCATTATGATGAGAAAATACACGATTATGTAGGCTGCAAGCAGGATTGGGATTCCCAGTTTAATGCCCCAGCCGATACTATGGGTAAAGATGTCAAACAGTACGAGCAGAGCAGAGGTAGACAAAAAGCTTACGAAAAGAAATAGCGGAAGTTTTCTGTACAGGTAGCTGATGAGGCTGGTGTTGATCAGCAATACAGCACACACGGAAATCGGGTATTTTGCCCAGGTAATGGTGCCATTGCCGATGAGATCAATGGTGAGGGTGACCAGTATTCCGGAAAGAAGGATAATGGCAGAGACCTGGCGAAATATTTTCCTTTTTTGCGCAGCAGTTAATTTCTGATAGGTCGTCAACAGTTTTTCTTCTTGTTGCCGTTTTCTTACGCGGATGTATTCTGTCTTGTCCGGATTTTGGTCCATTGCAGGTTCTCCACATAAGGGGCAAAAATTCATGTTTTTTTCCAGTTCAACGCCACAGTAATTACAGGTTTTCATGATTTATCGGGATATTGGTTTTCAACATTGACTTCGATTCCTTCGTTGGATAAGAATTGGAAGATCCGCTCTTCCAGCGCTCTGGTTTTCGTTACATTTCCGAAACTCAGCACCAGCTTGTCCTTAAATCCAATAATGCCGCAATTTAATTTCAGCAATGGATTAGGCGGGGGCGGCGTGAAGATGAAATAGCTGATCATAGCTTCCGTCTCTTTCGGGAGTAGCACTTTCCCGAGGTTGGTGGTTACGCCGCTATATTGCCTGGCTCCCAGAGCGTAATATATTGTTTTCAAAGTTAGACTTTTGATGATTAACGGAATGCTTTTGACATATATTTTCCGCTCGCTACCCACATTTCTGGAAATATTTTTATTAATCAGTTTCTCATCGTTTTCCAGTCGCATTTGATGGTATACTCTTCTGAGGATCTCGTCAAAGGTATAATGTCCCAGTCGCAGATCGATTTCGGGCATCACAAACTGGGTGAAATTACGCATTGTTTTTGAGGGGAAGATGTTTCTAAGGTCGATGGGCACTTCCATCCGTATGACTTTTTGTTTTCTGAAGCGGCTGAAGTGAGGCAGCCCTTCGTGAATTTCCTGGAGTACAAACATATAAACGCTGATCAGGTAATCGGTAATAGACACCCGTTTAGCCTTGGCCCGGGTTTTTATCTGATCCAGAGAAACGATGGCATTCAGAATGCTGAGCCGGGGTTTGGAAGCCAGGGGCCAGGGGAGATGAAATGCTTTAGAGCTTGGAACAGCCGGGGGAATATCTTGTTTGAAATAGCGGTTATAGGCATCCTCGTATTCTTCTTCTGTAATTTCGTCATCGGGGCGATAGAACTGGTATGCTTCGGGAATTGATGCTCCGCACTCTTCAGAATAGGTGATAAGTAAGGTTTTCATGAACTGAAAAGCGCCACTGCCGTCGGTTAAGATGTGTGAGAATTCCACACTGATGCGGTTTTTCACTATTAAAATCCGGGTGAGTAAGCCATTTTTTGGGAATTTTCTGCATGGCCTTTTGTTATCTATTTCTAGCGGGAACTTGAGCGGCAAATGTTCCAGGTAATACCAAAAGAATCCCTGCTTGAGCTGAACTTTGTAGTAAGGGAAACGCTTTTCCAGCCGGGTAACGGCTCGCATCAGCGGTTGTATTCTTACAGGATCTTGCAGGACTGCAGTTAAGCGGAATACCGTGGTGATCTCTTTAGACAGGCTGGCAGGGTAAATTTTTGCAGCATTATCCAGGGGAAGCCAGAATTGCTCGGCTTCATAGGTTTTATGGGTCTTCTGTTCCTGCTCCATGACTGTTCAATATTAACCCAAAGGTATGAAAAAACAAACAGGATTGCCCGGTTTTTTGTTTGATCCTTTACATAGCTATTTGCAGAGGCGACAAGGATTCGAAGGGGTAAGGCGACAGATTCGAACAACTGGCTTTGTATTTAAACAATTGCTAGCTTGCATACGTTTAATAAAAAAAGATTATCCATTTGTTTACCTAACATGTAATAATTATTCAGAAAATCGTTTGCGAAATTAGGTACAAAAATGGATAACCATATAAATAAAATGACAATGAAAAATTATTCGAAGATCCTTATTTTAGAAAATGAGATGGAAGCTCAGCGATTAACTGGTATTCTAGAGGAAGAACAAATCCCGCATGTTGTACGGTCGTATCATGATTCAGTGTATGATGGAATATTTCAGGCCCAGCGCGGCTGGGGGCATCTAGAGGCTCCCGAAGAATACTCAGAAAAAATCTTATCGTTGTATGAGCGGATGAATGAGGGGCAAGGAGATAAAAGTTAACTTTAATTCCGAAAAAGAAAAAAGCCAGCTCCGGGTTGAAAAAGGAACTGGCTTAATAAATATTGTTAACTTTCATGGTTTTCAATGGCCGTCATGATAGCCTGGTATCGTTGCTTAGAAAAACCGACCACCTTATCGATGATTTTACCCGACGGGGCAATGATATAAAAGGCAGGGACGCCACTAACATTATATTGTAACGCAGTTTTTCCTTCCATGCCTTTGAATGTAGAGGCAAGCTCCCATTGAATGCTGTCTTTTTCGGCTGCCTTTACAATGTCTTGCTTATTTTTACTCAGGGCAAAACTGACAATTTCTACACTATCTTTAAACGAGGAATACGTTTCAGCAAAGTGCTTGTTGGCTTTTCTGCAAAAACCACAACCCGGAGACCAGAATTGCAGGATAATGTATCGATCGTTAATGTCGGATAAGTGAAATGTATCGCCTTCCATGGTTTGAGCGGTAAAGTCGATATACTTTTCCCCTACACTTGCATGTTTGATGTCCAGATACCTGGAAAGAATTTGACCATACCTGGATTGCTTGAACTTGGGGTCAAGTGTTTTAAAAATGCTGGCCAGGGAATCTTTAGGCATCTTATATTTTTTGAAGTTCAGGTGATACAAGGCGGGATAACTGTTCGTATGTTCTTTGATAAATTCCATACGAGCCACTGAGCGAGCGCTATCCAACCGATGTATCTTTTCCCAGAGGTCTTTTTGCTTTTCTTCCGGTGCTCCTTCTTTGCGCATTGTTCGCCATACCTGAACCAGGCTATCCCTCTCCTGCTGATAAGGGCGAACACGATCTTTTAAAATATCTGCCACATTTTGTTGTTTGGAGCCTGTAATGGAGGCATGTTTAAAATTCGATGCTTTGCCTTTTATGGTTATTGGGGAATTTTCCACCCATAAGGAGGTGTATATAGGTCGCCTTTTCTCTTCAGGCCGGGTTAAAATCATCATCTTACCAGGTTCGTCCACTTTTCCGGAAAATTGAAATGTCCCTTCTGTAACATAAGAAGAATCTACTGTTTTCTCTTTTTGTGAATCTTTAAGATACAGTTTGGTACTGTCTTTGAAACCTGTGACTTCTCCTTTTATGGTAAAGCCTTTTTTTTGTTGGTTTTGACAAGCTGTAAATGTGGCTATTGCCAGGAATAAGATTGCCGGGATGTACATGATTTTGCGCATAATAGTCGTTTTTGTGATGAAAATTTTAATCGTGAGACGGTCTGAAAAAACTCTTGAAAAATTAGAATTGAAAAATAAGCTATGCTCCTGATTTAGGAAGAAAGCTTGATTATTAGCATCCTCATTCGTCAATTGCCGGGTGAGAAGGCTGAAATTGCAAAAAATCTTAGTAAGTTTTTTTTAAGACAGTCTCATTTTGCTAATATAACGATTTTGCGCAAATAAAAGTTAAGCTTCAGCAAAAAATTACGTGGAAATCTTATTCATGTGTTCTGATAGTATGGCAAATAGGGATTATGTTACCTATTCTTTTAGAAATAGTAGTTCATGCTCAGGCTAATATTCCAGGATAAGCCCATGTTCGTTTTTCTTTTTATTCAGAAAAACTCGGTGCTCAAAAGACATCCCCTGGGTATTCATTTTATAAGAATTCACGTTTATTCCGATCTCAAATGACCTGCGGCCTAAAACGTAATTTCCTTTTGCAAACATTCGTTCATCCATTAGTCGACTGGATTCATAGCTGTAGGATAAGCCTAACAATTCATTGCTGGCAAGTTTATTCTGAGCTACCGCGATTTTTACGGTAAGTATTAAGAAGATCACGAGTGCGATTCGGCTAATTGGAAGTAAATTCTTTCTATCTTTCATAGCACAGTCCTTTTATTTATTTGATAATAAACAAACAATAGATGTGCCAAATCTTTCAAATGATTGAATGCCAGTGCTTAAGAAATTTAAAGAGAACGGTTTGAAAAAAGAAAAGTGTGAGAAAAATTACATTTCACAGATCAATCCTACATAAGATTACAATTGGCTGTGGTTATCTGTTTTGGTGATCAGGAAGATGTAAAATACAGCTGCGTGTCTTTAGTGGATTTGAGCCTTAAGCAGTAGTTGAATTTTCGATGGTCTGAATAAGTTTCTTTTGATTAAAGGGTTTGGAAAAATATTCAAAGGCACCCAACTCTAATGCTTGTTTTGCGTAATCCTCAGACGTATAGGCAGAGAGAATGATGGTGGGGATGGAAATGTCTTTTTGTTTCATTTGTTTCAGAATATCGAAACCACTGAGACCTGGCATCATAATGTCCAGCAGAATGACATCGGGTTGGTAGCTATGTATAGTATTTAACACATTTTTGCTGTCGATGACCGAATGGGCTTCATAACCGTATTCAGACAGGATATTTTCCAGCATGATGTTATTAACCGTGGAATCGTCAACAATGAGTATCTTCATTTTAATTCTATTTCTTTTTTCAAAGATACAAAAGATTCCGGTTTTTTTGCAAAGTGACCTTGTATCAATCGCATGTAAGCTTGATTTCCGGGTTTGGTCTCGGAAGAACTTCTTAGACAGTCTCATATGATTTTTCCTGTCCAGAAGTTAATCTACCCTATTGGCAGTTGGTGTAAGAAATCATACAGTCTGATGTTAACTTTAGCATTGTTTGCCTTAAAATAATTTTAGCTGGGTGTCATTTGGTGTTTTTTTCTTGTAGGTATTCTTTTCGATTTCTGTTAATTCCTTCTCAATGCGGTTTAAAAACGGGCTTCGCTGCATTTGGGCTTCTTTTCCCATAAGAAACCTTTTACGGGCATGCGTCAGATACAGGTAGGTTTTGGCCCGGGTCATGCCCACATAAAGTAACCGTTTCTCCTCTTCCTTATCGGTCGATTGGTTGCGGAAAAGCTCATACGGAAGCAATCCTTTTTCGCAGCCAGCGATGAAAGCACATTGAAATTCCAGTCCCTTGGAGGCATGTAGAGTCATCAGAGTAACTTTTTCCGTTTCTTTTTCATAAGTGTCCGGGGCGCTGCCTAATGTCAGGAAGCGGAGAAATGCATCGGGAGTATGATTATAGGCTTTTCCTGCTTCTCTGAGCCGTTTTAATACCTCTTCATCTCTGTTGCTTTCATGGATAAACTGATCTGTCAGGGTAGCAATTCGTTCTTCCATAGAACCCGCCGCATTGACCTGTTCTACTAATGCTTCGTGATCAGTGGGTTTTATCCCCTGAAGTTCGATTCGGTTTTTCAGGTGTTGATTGTGGGGATCCTGAGCGAATAGTAAGCAATCCCGAGTTTTTCTCACAAGTGGATGTTGAAAGAAAACATCGTCTGCAACCTTTTGATAGGGGATGGTATGGTCATTCAGGGCCTTCTCAATGGGTTTCATCTGAGCTTTTGTGCGGGTAAGGATCACGAAATCAGAGAGGCTTTCAATAGCATCGTCGCTTTCGCCGCTACTCACCTGGCTGTCCATGCTGAAAAATCGCAATCCTCCGCTGAGTTCTTCGATGGTTCGGGCGATATATTCTGCCTCGCTTTTCTCGGTTTGTTGGGGAGCGATTTTTATCTGTACCCCCTTGTTTAGGGCATTTAGATTGTTTTCTTGCAGGACATTCCCGGAGGCTTTTAGGATGTTACCCGAACAGCGATAACTGGTTTGAAGTTTGAATACCTTGGTGTCGGGAAAGTCTTCGATTAACCGGCTGATAAACCGGTTGCTGGACCCCCGGAAGCCATAAATGGCCTGGTTGGGATCCCCGATGATGTATAGATTCGGACGCTCGCTTCCGGCAAGTTTATACAAAAATTCGTACTGGATGGTGTTCATATCCTGGGACTCGTCTACTAGTACCCACTGATAATGGTCCTGGAGTTCCTTTTGAATGCCGGGATGCGCATCCATTATTTGTACGACTTTGGATATCAGGTCTTCCAGGTCGAATAAGTTGTATTGAGCTAACATCTCTTCATATTTCCGGAACGCGGGTTTGTCCTGGTTTTCTGGCGTTATGTATTCCTGTTTGATCCGGCCAAAAGCAGCGGCTTTCTGTTTGGCTTCCTGCTGGCTACATTGAAAAGTTTTCTTTATCAGTTCTCGTTTAACGGTTTCATCAGCGATGACAAATTTTTTGGTTCGCTGGATTATTTCCGCATGACGTTTCAGGATAGAATATCCAAGCGCATGGAATGTAGAAATGGTTGGTGACGTTTGGGATTCCTCTGAGGAGATTAATGCGTTGCAGCGGTTTTGCATCTCTTCGGCTGCTTTGTTTGTGAAGGTAATGGCCAGTATATGTTCCGGGTTCACATGGTTTTGTTCAATGAGCCAGGCCATACGATGGGTAAGCACGCGTGTCTTTCCGGTTCCCGGGCCGGCAAGAACCACCGCCGGTCCCTCGGCATGTTGAATGGCTTGCTGTTGCCCGGGATTCATTCCCTGTAATGAACTTGTCTGGGGCGTTTTATACTCTGGTTCGGGTTCAGCGGCCCGGGCAGTGTCAGGTTGGGCGGAGTCCTTCAATTTCCGGTATTCCGAGAGGTCAAAATTGATCAACTTGCGTTTTTCTGTTTGCCTGAACTGGTCAGAAACATTGAACAGGGATTCCTGGGTCGACAGGTATTTTACCTCGTCGGGCTGAAATACTTTGATCTGACCGTACTCCCCGTCAAATCCTTCACGGATAATCACTTCGTTATTGCGCATACGCCGAATACCCTCTGCAAGTACATCACCAGCAACCTCTTTCACCTGTTCAAGCGGCATAAAGTGTAATAAGTTGAATTCTGAGCCGGATTTTTCGATCAGGTGGTCGTATTTCTTAGCAATTTTTTTTGATTTTTCACCGACCCCTTCAATCTCCGAAAGCATTTCTTTTAGCGGGATAAGGGAGTAATAGGGTAGCCGGTTGGGCTTTTGGGTGATATCCTCCCGATCCGACAGTTTTACAATACGGTTGGTAACTCCAACGGTTACTTTTTTTCCGCACACCGGGCATATACCACCGTGTTTCATGGTCTTTACGGGGTCCCACCGAACCTGGCATTTTCGGTGTCCATCATAATGATATTTTCCTTCCTGGGGATACATATCAATAGTTCCGCCAAACGATTCAGGATCGCCTGTTTTCATTGCTTCTATCATTGAATCGTAATTCAACCCGGATTTGAAGAGGTTTGCGTTTCTGCCGAGTTTTTCCGGAGAGTGCGCATCGGAATTGGAGAGCAGAGTGTATTGATCCAGAAAGCTACACATCCAGTTAAGCGGTGGATCTGTTGAAAGACCGGTTTCCACTGCGTGAATATGTTCAGTAAGGTCTTCGAAACAGTCTTCCATGCGGTCAAATCCTGATTTGGAGCCA
>CAYFQK010000119.1:0-9612 GCA_964345255.1 uncultured Bacteroidales bacterium
TGAAACAAAAGCATCAGAGCGATATCATTTTGCTCTCCAGGGTTTCAGGGTATTTCTACATTTCAACCCTGCATCTTCATCCGTATCAGAAGCATCCTATTTAAAACTCTTAAATAACGAATCCCTCAAAAACTCCCGGATTAATCCTCAATCATTTCAGCTTTTACCTTTACAAGCCAAAAAAAACAGTAAGTTAAAAATTAAGACAATAATGACCTTTTGAAATGAAGGGCCTCAAGGCATTACAACATTTTATGCGAATTGTTGTTAAACTGCCATGGAAAAAATAAAACTCCCGCATCGCTTCGTTCTTATGCATCACCTTCAAGACGCGAAAGGCAAAATGGTTGCCGGGCCGGCATTACAAAAGCTAACTACGCTGGCAGCACTTGCAGAAGCCTATCTTCTGGAAAAGATTGCTTTAAAAGATGGAGAAGTGTCTGTTAAGGATCCCCAAAAAACAGGACATTCCATTATTGATGATATTATCGGGGAAATTGAATCTGCTAACCAGCATCAAAGTTTATCCGATTGGACGATGGAATTGTCCGACAAGCTTAAAACATACCAGCATGTAAGTGATAATTTGGTGGAAAACAAGCTTCTGGCTCATACCAGAAAAAAAATTCTTGGGGTTTTTCCAACAGGACAAACGGTAGCACTGTTTGATAAAAATATTCAACGGAATATTCGTGAATATTTGATTAACTTATCTGAAAAGCAAAATCTTAACCTTCGCGATTTCCTGACCCTTTACCTGGTAAGCAGCCATAACCTATTAAAAAAAGCTGACAAAAATATACACACTACTGAAATTATACAGCGCATGAAGGCTAAACCTGTATTTGCTCTCTTTGCCGGCATTATTGATAAAACAATTAACGAAGATTTTTACATAAGAGAAAAATGAGGTATCACTGGTATTTAACCGCTATGCTTCTCTAAAATCTATAATTTTGTAAAAAACATGTAATGGAAAAGCTTAAAGAAAAAATCCAGGAACTAGCTGCCGAATATCACCAGGAGGTAGTTGAAATGCGGAGGCACATCCACCGGAACCCTGAGCTGGCATTTGAAGAATATAAAACTGCAAAATATGTCTCAAAGAAACTAAGCGAATATAACATAGAACATAAGACAGGAATTGCCAAAACCGGCATTGTCGGACTCATAAAAGGCAAAAATCCCGATTCTTATGTCGTGGGCCTCAGGGCCGATATGGATGCTTTACCTATTAAAGAAGCCAATACCCATGAGTTCATATCTGAAAACAAAGGGAAGATGCACGCCTGCGGACATGATGCCCACACTGCTTCTTTGCTGGGAACCGCAAAGATTCTGAATAAGCTGAAGGATCGTTTTGAAGGGACGGTTAAACTGATTTTTCAGCCTTCCGAAGAGCAATTCCCGGGAGGAGCAAAAGTCATGATAGAGGAAGGCGTTCTGGATAATCCGAAAGTGAATATGATGATCGGTCAGCATGTTTACCCTCAGCTTGACGCCGGGCAAGTAGGTATGAAAAGTGGGAACTATATGGCTTCCACCGACGAAATCTATTTAACCGTAAAAGGCAGAGGAGGTCACGGGGCATTGCCCGAGCAGAATATAGATCCAGTGCTCATTGCCTCCCATATTGTGGTTGCTTTACAGCAAATCGTTTCAAGAAACGCCCTGCCCAGCATGCCTACTGTAGTCTCCTTCGGGAAATTCATTGCCAACGGCCGCACCAATGTCATTCCCGACGAGGTTAAACTGGACGGGATCCTGCGAACATTTGATGAAAACTGGAGAGCCGAGGCGCACGAAAAAATTACAAAAATTGCAAAAGGAGTGGCTGAAAGCATGGGGGCTTACTGTGATGTGTTTATCGATAAGGGGTACCCTGTGCTTTTTAATAATGAGACTCTTACGGAAAAAAGTAGTACATATGCTTCGGAGTATTTGGGAGAAGAAAAGGTCTATCCTCTTGATTACCGAATGACGGCCGAAGACTTCGCTTATTATTCCCAAAAAATACCGGGCTGTTTTTATCGTTTAGGAATCAGAAATGAAAAAAAAGATATCACATCCAGCTTGCATACTTCAAGTTTTGATATCGATGAGGAGAGCCTTTTAACAAGTATCGGACTAATGAGTTGGATTGCATTGCAACATCTTACTAACCGTTAAGCAAAAAACGAAAGTTTCATGAAAGTAGGCAATAAGAATTATGTGACCGTGTGGCTTGAAAATCAGGAAGTTTGCATGATTAATCAAACCCAGCTTCCTTACAGGTTTGAAATATTTCGGGCGAAAGATTATCTGCAAACATGTGAGGCCATCAAGACTATGGTGGTCAGAGGGGCGGGCGCTATCGGAGCGGCAGCCGGATATGCCATGGCCCAGGCCTGCCTGGAAGCACCCAAAGAAAAATATCAGAAATATATTTCCGCCGCCCGCCGCGATATCGAAGCCACCCGGCCGACAGCACAAAACCTTTTTTATGCCACAGAAGCGGTTTATGAGGCCGGTTTGAGCACGGCAGACGCAGCTGTAAAAAAAGCCAAATCCCTTGCCGGGGAGAATATCGAACAAGGGGAAAAGATAGGTGAGTATGGAAATTCCCTGATAAAAGATGGGATGCAAATAGAAACCCATTGTAATGCGGGCTGGCTGGCTTTTGTGGACCATGGGAGCGCCCTGGCGCCTATTTACAGAGCCAAGAGGGAAGGCAAGAACATTTTCGTTTATGCCGATGAAACCCGCCCGCGGGGCCAGGGAGCCAAACTAACGGCATGGGAGCTCAAAAATGAAAACATCCCGCATGCCATTATCCCGGATAATGCCGGCGCATGGCTAATGTCACAGGGAAAGGTGGATCTGGTGATTGTAGGAGCGGATAGAATTGCTGCCAACGGGGATGTGGCCAATAAAATCGGAACGCTTGAAAAGGCCATAGCAGCCCACCATTACGGAGTTCCCTTTTATGTTACTGCGCCGGTTTCAACCATAGATTTTGATTGCATGAGCGGTGATGAAATTGTTATTGAAGAAAGAGGACAGAATGAGGTGTTGTATCAGGAAGGCCCGGATGAAGAGGGGAACTGGCGAAAAATCAGGGTATCTTCACCGGGCTCACAAGCTATCAACCCTGCCTTTGATGTTACTCCTGCAAAATACATCACTGCAATAATCACGGACAAAGGGATAATTAAACCCGGCGAAACTCAAATATCAGAATTAAAATAATTTATTAAATTGCACTTTTAAACGGTTAAAAGAAGGAAATGAATTATCATATTAAAGAGGTTAAGAGCGAAAGGGACGATAAAGAATTCATCCATCTGCCTGTAAAACTATATAAGAATGAAAAAAACTGGATAAGACCGCTTGACGATGATATTCGAAAAGTCTTTGACAAGAAAAGGAATAAATTTTTCAGAAAAGGAACCGCCGCCAGATGGCTGCTTCAGGACGATAAGGGGAACAATGCAGGGCGCATAGCCGCTTTTATCGATTATAATTCGGCTAACAAAAAAAACGATCAGCCCACAGGCGGCACGGGATTCTTTGAGTGCATCAATGACCAGGAAGCCGCAAATCTTTTATTTGATACCGCAAAAGAATGGCTCCAGGAAAGAGACATGGAGGCCATGGATGGGCCGATCAACTTTGGCGACCGCAATGAAAACTGGGGCCTGTTGGTAGAAGGCGACTATCCGCCAAACTACGGAATGCCCTACCATTTTGGATATTATAAGGATTTATTTGAAAATTACGGCTTTAAAGTTTACTTCAAGCAATATACCTACCACCGGAAGATTGAAGCTAATGTTCAGGACCTTGATGCGCGGGTTTATGAGAAAGCCCGGCGCATTACGAAAGATGAGAATTACACCTTTATGCACATCGACCGGACCAATTTTGAGCAGTATGCCGAAGAGTTCCGCCAAATCTTTAACAAAGCGTGGGCCAAGTTTGTAGGATTAGGGAAAATTACCGAGCCACAGGCCAGGGCTTTGATAAAAAAACTCAAACCAATTCTTGACCCCGAATTATTCTGGATAGGCTACTATAACAAGGAGCCCATAGCCATGTTCCTGATGTTACCCGACCTCAACCAGATTTTTAAACATGTAAACGGTAAAATGGACTGGATGGGGAAACTAAGATTTCTTTACATGAAAAAGACTGGAAAAATCACGAAAGCCATTGGAACGCTCTTTGGAGTAATCCCTGAATACCAGGGCAAAGGAGTTGAAGCGGCCCTTGTTTTGGCTTTTGCCGATTTTGTTGGAACTAAAAAAAGTTTCCAGTACACCGATTTGGAGATGAACTGGATTGGTGATTTCAACCCTAAAATGATGCGCGTTGCTGAGCAGGTTGGGGGAAAAGTGCTGAAGACGCATCATACCTACCGCTATCTTTTCGATAGAACGAAAGAATTTAAACGAATGCCCGAACATTAAAATGCAAATCAAATGTTACCGGAAAACCTGACAGTAAAGGAGCTTATTTACCTCCTGGCTGTTAAAAACGCCACGGGAAAAGCTACTCTGAAACATGAACATTATTATTACGGTATAATCGGCGGAGTTCTTCTGGAACTGACATCCCTGGAGCGTGTGGAAATCCAAAACAAGAAACTGGTAGTAAGAAATGCTAAACCAACGGGGGATAAAGCGCTGGATTTTGTTTTCAGCAAAATCAGGAAACGCCGTAAGCCACGGAAAATCAAAAACTGGGTTTCGGCTTTTACTAATCATTTCAAAAAAATCAGAGATCCCATCAGGGAGGCCCTCATACAGAAGAGGTACCTGGTGAGGGAAGAAAAAAAGTTTCTGGGAATAATTCCCTACACCAATTACCCAATAACCAAACAGGAAGAAAAACAAAAGATTCTGGAGTATTTGCATAACACCATTCTTCATAAGGATAGCTATCCTGAAAAAGAAGGGACACTGATTTCTATGTTGTATCTTTCGGGAGTGTTTCAAACCATTTTCCCGGAAAGGAAAGAACGTAAGCAAGCTAAAAAGAAAATCAAAAAACAAATCAAAGAAGGATTGATTTCCTCTGCTGTCGGCGAATCTATAAAAGAGATGCAGGCGGCCATGATAGCTGCAGTAACGGCAGCTACGGTAGCCACAGCAGCAGGATCATCATCAAATTAATTAATCAATCATCCATGTTACAAAAAACACTTAAAAGCGGAATAATCATTCCTGCTCTCGGATTCGGAACCTGGGAAATGGGCGGCCGTAACACAAAAGATGACAGTGAAGATGAAAAATACATCCAGGCCATTCAAACGGCCCTTAAGACAGGTTTCACACATATCGATACTGCCGAAATATACGGCGAGGGGCATACAGAAACCCTCGTAGCAGAAGGTATTAAAGAATACAGCCGGAGGGATCTTTTTATCACGAGTAAAGTGTCGAAAATCAATCTGAATTATGACAACGTTTATGCTTCACTGGAGAAAAGCCTGAAACGATTGCAAACGGATTATCTTGATCTCTACCTTGTTCATCACCCCAATCCCGACATCCCTATCAAAGAAACCATGAGGGCTATGGATGAATTGGTTGATAAAGGACTGGTTCGCTCCATCGGGGTAAGCAATTTCAATGTTGAGCAATTGAAAGAGGCAAAAGATGCGGCAAGCCATCCTTTGGATATTAACCAGCTGGAATACAATTTGCAAACCCGAAATGCAGGGAAGTTTAATGTGGATATGGAGAAATCCATCATCCCCTACTGCCGCGAAAACGAAATACAGGTAATAGCGTGGAGGCCCCTGGCTAAAGGCCAGTTAGATAAAGATAATTCTGTTTTTAAATACCTTACGGAAAAGTATGATAAAACAGTTGAACAAATAGCCATCAACTGGCTAATCCACAAAAAAGGATTGGCAACAGTGGTTAAAGCCACATCCCGGCATCATATAGAAGAGAACTTCCAGTCGGTTGACTTCCAGATGGAAGAGAAAGACTACCTGGTGCTGGATATGATGAATAATGGGTAGATATTGCCAATGGGCAGCTAACAAAAAACGAGAGCGTGTTTACGTGCTTAGGTGCTTAAGTGGTAAGCTACTTTTTATCAAACACTTACACACCTAAAAACTTAAGCACAAGAACTTTTTCCATGTCAGATCATCAGTTCGAACTGTTTATTTTCAGGATCATCAAATCCCCGGGTTTATTCATACAACTCCCCGAGTTCCTGCTGCGAAAGTGCCTGCTCAAATATTTTCAGTTCATCCATCGCCCCTTTAAAATAGGTGTTTACCGGCTGAAAAGGCCCACCCATCTGAAGCCCTATGGTTGGTGAAGTCTCACTACCGGTAGTTGCGGAGCTTGAGGTGCGGAGGGTATTGTCGATATACCCTTTCAGTTCGTTGCCATTCATGACCATCGAGACCGTATGCCATGCATTATCTTCTATCGTCAGGCTTGTAGTGGCTGAGAGGTAGTGGCCATCTTCCAAACCATTCCCTATAAAAAACTCAAGCGTATTGTTTTGCCCTTTGGCAATAACAAAACCATCATCACTGCTTTCACTGTCGATAGAATTTGCAACTAGTATTTGCCGCCGATCATTTTCTTCAAACTTCACCCGGAATGAAATAGTTTTATTTCCCTTAGCAACAGGCGAATTGGATGTGCTGATATAAGCATTAGGTTCAAAGTACATGGCTGATTCGGCATTCCCCTCATAGTCCTGACCAGCGTAAGCCCCATGATTAGAGCCATTAAAAGCGCCCCATTTATCCTCTACTGATCCGCCAGTAAAATCGTAATAGGCCACCAAACCTTCGGTAGTTCCTGAGCTCTCTACGATATTCACCCCTATAATTTTCTGCATCCCATTGGCCAAATCAGAAACGGTAACCTGAGCAGATTCCCCCTCAGATCCACGGGCAATGGCTTTGATATTATAGTTTCCCGGATCATTAGTCTGGATCAGATCAATTTTTGCATTATCGGATGATTCCCAATTGTAATCAGGCGGATTCATGCCCAGGTAAGTGCTGGCTTCCAGTGTTATTGTATCTCCGCTACCCATATCTACTTCATCCACCCCGTAAGGTTTAGTCTCTGTGGTGTTCACAAATACCCCCTGATTTACAGAAGAGAACCCTTTACTGTTAAATGTTCCCTCAAGATAAGAGTCTTCACCCGTGTTGCTATTTTCGTTAATGTAAAGACGCAGTGTATGCTCGTTATCTCCTCTTTTCGGCGTCATATAATTCATCCAGTAAAAACTACTGGAAAATTCGGCCATTTCATCCTGAATTTCCTCAAACCTATCGGCCAGTTCCGATACATTATCGATGGAATAGGAGCCTGCGTTTCCGAGTTGATCCAGAACATCAGGTTCGATTTCATCGCCAAGGCCTACCATATAGGTTTTTTTCGTTCCTCTTGCTGCCAGAGCCTCTTCAAGTGTGGATGACCCTTGTGTATCACTGCCGTCAGTGAAGGCTACCAGAAAGCCCTGCTGAATACCGTCGGTGTTGTAATAATCCTCCCACATTGTAGCAGCTTCGGCAACCGAGCCATAAAGGTTTGTTGTAGCGTAGCCGAGTTCGATATTTTCGATGGCCTGAACCAATTCCGAGGTATTTGTCGTAAAGTCTTTTATAAGAACCGGATTCTCACTAAAGACGTATAAAGCGATTTCCTGGTTCTCCAGTTTTTTCAGGACCAATGATTTGGCTGCATTCTTGATTTCCGAAAGCTTCTCGCCCACGCTATAGCTGTTGTCTATCAGCAAAACTGTTTTTAAAGTATATGGTATCACCCCCTGTTTGCGGATTTGCATGGCCGATTCGGTGGGTGAGACCGGATCCCCGTTTTCAAGCACCTCAAAATCTTCCGTTGTTAGTGAGGAGACGCCATTCCCCTGCATATCGGTAACCTGAAACATAATGTTGATGAAACACGGTTTTTGGGTGTTTTGGGATACTTCCCCATATTCCACTATTTTATATCCCGGCTGATTAGGCGTATCGTTGTTATCTTTTGCGCAGGAAACAAAAAGAAAACCTATTATTGTTATAAAAGTTAGTGCTTTGAGTATTCGAATCATTTGAATTTTCTTTGGTGTTATGCTTTAACGTAAATTTTCTGCAAAATTATATACAACAACGTTATTCTCTTAATTTTTTCATGTAATCTGTAAAATGAATTCAAATTATTCAGGCGCTTAACATTCGGCTCCATTTTGAGTAATTTTGTCTAATGTAAAGAATCTTGAATATGAAAATAGCAGTTTTAGGTTTTGGTGCCGCAGCTATAGGATTTGTTGATAGGCTGAAAGACACGAATCACGAGCTCCATGTTTTTGAGAAAAGCAAAGACATTTATTCCTCAAGCATTTCGGGCATACGTGCCGACGGGAAGTTATTTGTATCTAAAGATATGGGCGGGGATATCGATATTGATATTGATTTACAGAGGGAACTGGTGAATTTTTGGGTGAATAAAACCATGACCCAAAACATCGAAAAAGGATTTTCCTTTAATCATAGTGATTGGTACAAAAGTTTCTACGATTGCGGTTTCGAGCCGGTTTCTTCCGAGTTCTTTCATCTGGGCACCGATCAGCTTAAAGAAGTTCTTTTCAATATATTCGAAGACTTTAAGAGCAAATCAAATATCCATTTCCATTTCGATGAGAAGATTACCAATATCGAAGTCAGGGAAGATAAGGTGATTGTTAATAATGATAACGAACATGTTTTTGACAGCGCAGTGGTTTCCGTGGGAAGAAGCGGCCACAAGCTCGTTAACAACGTCATCTCAAAATATCCTGACCTTGTACTGGACAATACGCGGGTAGACCTGGGAATTCGGTACGAGTTGCCCGATCATATTGTCGACGAGCTCAACAAAGAGATGTACGAGTTCAAAATCAAGTATAAAAGCAAAACCGGCTACATGGTCCGCACCTTCTGTAACAATCCATCCGGGTATGTTGTGACAGAAAACTATGGCGACTTTATCACCGTAAACGGCCATGCCAAGATGCGCGAAAAAAGCCGGAACACGAACTTTGCGATTCTTACCACAGTTAAGCTGACCCAACCTTTCAACGACCCGGTCGGATATGGTTCACACATTGCCAAAATGGCTAATTTATTGGCCGGCGAGGGAAAAGCCATCCTGCAGACTTACGATCATTTCAAAAAATCGAAGCGGACCAAAAACCTTTACCGCGTTGAACCTACCCTTGAGGAAGAGCAGTACATCATGGGAGACATCAACCTGGCTTATCCGCGCCGGATTATCGAAAGTATCATCGATTTTATAGATAATCTGAATGAGGTTGTCCCGGGTGTGGCCCATCCCGACAATTTGGTGTATGCGCCCGAGATTAAGTTTTACTCCAACCGTCTGGACAATGATAAGTTCAGGAATTTACAGTTTATCGGCGATTGCTCCGGCGCCACGCGAAGCATCATCTACGCCACCGCCCACGGGCACTTGATTGCGGGTCAGTATTTTTAGAACATGAATTTTAGGGCATTAAGTGCGGCCTAAAAAGCAACATCTTGAAAAAGCCCCTTTAATGTCTTAATTTTTAAATTGTTGCTTTTTTTGGCATAAATTACAAATGACA
>CAYFQK010000120.1:0-9455 GCA_964345255.1 uncultured Bacteroidales bacterium
CCGATGGTGCGGTCGAGCTGTGCTTCGATCATCTCAACTGTTTTGCGGGCATAATAGTGGTACATTTAAGATTACCGGCCATGATGCTTTGGAGAAAATTTCCGACGTAGCAGGCGGCTTTCATATCCGCAAAGTAGCACTCAATCAAAAAGAATTGCTGCTGCAAAGCACCTATTCGAGCCTGGTGGTTTATGAAAAAGTAAACGGACAATGGCAGTTTTCGCATACCATAGGAGACTTTCTGGAACCTATACCTGATTTTCAGGTAGATTATAAAAACAATATTTGGGCTGCCCATCTCAACAAAGGTGTTTTTAAGCTTCATTTAGCTGATGGATTACGCTCATTGGAGGAAAAAAAGCTTTTTCACAGTAGCCACGGACTCCAAAACGACCGGATGGTGCACGTAACAAAAATTAACGAACGCATCGTGTTTTCCACAGGCTACAGACTATACACCTATGATGACTTAAACGATACTATTGTTCCCTATGATGCTTTAAACAAAAAACTGGGCCAGTTCAGGCAGGCTCGTAAAATCATTTCGGCCGCAGGAAATCGATATTGGTTTATCAACAAAGAAAAAATCGGACTTTTTAGAATCTCATCTGGTACTGTTAGCAAACTGTTTAATTATAACCTGCACCAGCAAGGCCTTTCGATGTCGTCTGAATATCCTGAAATCATTCCCTTAAAGGATAATATGCATCTTATAGGATTAGATAATGGCTTTGCTGTTTTTAACTCACCCCCCAGTGAAACCTTGCAAACCGGTAAAGTAATCATGAGGCGTATTAAAGCTACTAATCGTCAAGGCGAAACTAAATATTTACACACACAACCCACAAAATTAATTACGCTCAGCTCCGGTTTCAAAAACATCACATTCCGTTTTTCAACCACCGAAAAATATGTTAAACCACTGTATCGCTATAAATTAAAAGGACTTGAAGATGAATCATTCTCAGCCTGGCAGAATACCCCGGAAGTGACTTACAACCGCCTTCCGGCGGGCGATTATGTTTTTATAGCACAATCCAGGAATATTTACGATAAAGTCAGCAACACATTAACATATTCATTCACAATTAAACCACCCTGGTATTTATCAAACGAGGCAATTGCCGTATACATCCTTATTTTTATTGGCTTGATGTTTTATTTCCGCCATCTGTTTTTGGTTAGGTTAAGAAAACATAAAGTCAGGCTTGAACAACAAGAAAAACAGAAAAGAGAACAGGAGCAAATGCTGTCGCGGCAAGAGCTGATGAAAATCAAGAATGAGAAACTGGAGGCGGAGTTGAAACATAAGAATGTGGAATTGGCCAACCACACTATGAATCTGATCAATAAGAATGATGTGCTGATGAATATCAAATCAAACATCAAAGCCTTAAAAAGAGACCTGGGTCCCCGCTTTCCCAATTATTACTACCGGCAATTGCTGAAAACCATAAACAAGGATATTTCTTCAGAAGATGAATGGAAAACGTTTGAAGCCCATTTTGATCAGATACACCAGAATTTTTTCAAGAGATTAATGGAAGAATATCCGGAATTAACTCAAAGTGATTTGAAATTGTGTGCGTACTTAAGAATGAATCTTTCTACCAAAGAAATTGCCCCCTTGCTGAATATATCAATTCGGGGTGTGGAAGCAAGGCGTTACCGCTTAAGAAAACGCCTGAATTTGGATCATGATGCTAACCTGGTAGAATTTTTACTTCAGTACTGATTAAGCTAAATGAAGACCCTTTTTCAAAGGGAAGCTTTTATTTAACAAGATAATTATTTAAGTTATATTTATATAATATATTGTATTATAATATTTTAAAGTATAGTGTAGTAGTCATGTTGTAATACTTTAATCGTGTTTTTTTGGTTTACGTGCTTAAATAGGGGTAATAAATTTTACAAAGCCTGCTTTTACACTTAGCTTTGTGAATAACAAAATCACCAGCGGGTGTATTTTTTTATAAGGAAACCGAAAACGATTGCATAAACAAGAAAATATGATTCGAACTCAGAAATCAGTGCAAGAATGGCGATACTAAGCATGAAAACAACTATCAGTTATGATATACATCAATTTTAAACATCTATACTTTTATTAATATGAAACATAATTTATCATTTGTCATTAAAGGTATGATAATGCTGGCGCTGATTTTGCCGGCAGTATCCTTAACCGCGCAGGAAAACAGAATTACAGGTACTGTCTCTGATGCGGCCACCTCAGAGACTTTGCCGGGAGCTAATGTTGTTGTGAAGGGAACACAGCAAGGCACTATGACTGACGCTGAGGGCAAATTTACCCTGCAAATCAGCAATTCCAAAGCTACGCTTGTGATTTCGTTCATCGGGTATAAAAAGAAAGAAATACCTGTTATTGTGGGCGAAGGGCCTTACAATATCGCATTGGAACCCACAGCGAAATCACTTGATGAGGTGGTGGTAATCGGTTATGGCACCGTTAAAAAAAGCGATCTTACAGGCTCTGTAACTTCGATAAAAGGAGAAGAGCTTACCAAAATTTCATCTTCCAATCCTTTGGAAGGAATGCAGGGAAAGTTATCAGGAGCACAAATTTCAAGTGGATCCGGAGAACCCGGTTCCAATCCTATTGTAAGGATTCGCGGTGTTGGAACCCTGAACAATGCCAATCCCATTTACGTGGTAGATGGGGTTATTTTAAATGATATTTCGTTTTTAAGCTCAAACGACATTGAATCGGTTGAATTACTCAAAGATGCCTCCGCAACAGCCATTTATGGTTCCAGGGGTGCCAATGGTGTTTTTATAATATCAACAAAATCCGGCAAGGCAGGAACCAAGCCATCCATTAGTTTTAAAACAGAATATGGAGTTCAACAACTTAATAAAAAGATCGATATGTTGGATGGAAGAGCTTTTGCCGAAGCTTTAAATGATATTTCGCCCGGTACGATTAACAACCTGGATGCTGTGGATGATTTCGATTGGCAGGATGCAATTTTCCAGAGTAACCCGGCTATGCGAAGTTATGACCTCAGCGTTTCAGGAGGAAGCGAAAAGCTCGACTACTACCTCGGTACCGGAGTATTCGACCAGAAAGGCATCATCCCGAAATCGGAATATCGCCGATATAGCCTTAAACTTAATACGAACTATGAAGCCCGCGATTATCTTACTTTCGGGCTAAACATTTCGGGAGCCTACACAGATGACGAAAATGCACCTAACGTGGTGGGAGCGGCATACAGAGCCTGGCCCATTGATACTCCCTATGATGATCAAGGCAATTTCGCTGAAGTGCAGGGCAACGGCAACCCGCTGGCGGCTATAGAATACACAAATAACAACACCAAATCATACAGGTTGGTAGGTAATTTATTTACAGAAATAAATATTCTCGAGAACCTGCGTTTTAAAACAAGCTATCAGTTTGATTTGCGCCAAAGCAAAAATCGCAGTTTCTCGCCGGAATATTTTGTTTCCCCAACTCAACAAAATTCCCGAAATTCATTAAGCATCGGGTTTACGGAAGACAGAACCTGGATTTGGGAAAACACACTGAATTATGACCTCGATACTGAAGACCACACTTTAAATGCTGTGGCCGGGTTTACAATGCAGGAGCAATTCTTCGAAAGCCCCAATATTACCATGTACCGGCTGGTGAGAGAAGACCCGCTTTTCTGGCACTTTAATGCATCACTAACGGATACGGTTGATGTCAGCAGCAATCTGGGAGATGCTTTTGTAAATACGATGGTGTCTGGACTTTTCCGCACCAATTATACTTACAAGGGTAAGTACCTGGCTACGGTTTCCGTTAGAACCGATGGCTCCTCTAAGTTTGCAGAAGGAGACCGGTTTGGTGTTTTTCCGTCTTTTGCATTGGGATGGAATGCCAGGAACGAAGATTTTTTCCCTGACTGGGAAGCTCTTGATCAGTTAAAAATCAAAGGAAGCTGGGGTATCATCGGTAATGAGAAGATAAATTGGTACGACCGCTTTTCGCTGATTGGTAGTAGTTATGGTGCGGTATTCGGGCAACCGGAAGCCATACAGCCCGGAGCTACATTCTTTAGTGCCGGCAATCAAAACTTACTTTGGGAAAACACAAAGCAAACCAATATAGGTGTAGAATTCAGTATACACGATGACAAAATAAACGGAAATATTGATTACTATCACAAAAATACTGAAGACATTCTCGTGATGCTGGATGTTCCGGGCTATTATGGCTTTGGTTCTTTTCAGCAAGTACGGTTTAATGCTGCCAGTGTAATAAATAAGGGGGTTGAATTAGACTTGCAATACCGCAATAATATCGGAGAGCTTAACTATACAATAAATGCTATGGGCAGCACCGTACATAATGAAGTTACAGAGCTCGGAGCCACCACACCGACAGATTCTGTTATTTTTGGTGGTGGACTCTCTAACGGCGATCGTATTACCGCCACCCGCGTCGGGGAATCCATAGGGTATTTTATTGGATACGAGATTGAGGGCATTTTCCAGAACGAAGCCCAGCTCAATGAATATCCGCACCTCTCTAACCAGGATGCAGGCGACTTTATTTACAGAGACCAGAACGGAGACGGTAAAATAACACCCGACAAAGACCGCGTTAAAATCGGCTCGCCGATACCGGACTTCACCTTTGGGTTTGGAATGAACTTATCGTACAAAAACTTCGGACTATCATTTGATTTCCAAGGCCAAACCGGGAACGAAATCTACAATGCGAAAAACCAAACACGCTTTGGAATATACAACTTCGAAGCGCGTGTAGAGGATCGCTGGCAAGGTGAAGGGACTTCTGACTCCGAGCCTGAACTCGATGGCAGAGCCGGCAACTATGAACCGTCGGAATATTTTATAGAAGATGGCTCTTATCTGAGATTACGATCGCTGGTATTAAGCTATGATTTGCCTGAATCCTTGATGGATCAAGCTGGACTAAACGCAGCTAACATCTATGTAAGAGGAACTAATCTGTTTACAATCACTGACTACTCCGGTTATAGCCCTGATCTGGGAGGTTCTCCCCTCTCTTCAGGTATCGACTCGGGGATTTATCCGATTACTTCAATGTATACAATGGGTGTAAATATTAAATTTTAAAAAGCATAAAAATGAAACGAAACATAATTTTATCAATCATACTCATATTGCTCTTTACAACAGGATGCGAAGACTTTCTGGATAATCCTCCACGGGGTTATCTTACAACCGGCTCTTTCCCAACCAGTAAAGAGGATGCAGAGCTGGCCACAAACGGCGTATACAATACGATGCGCATATGGAATTTTCATACCGGAGGCTTTCCTATCCTGGATGTAATGTCTGACGAAGCCCTTAAAGGTAGTAATCCCGGAGACGGAACGTTTCTTCGTTCATATGAAAACTTCACTTTTGAGCCCACCGAAGGCTCTTTTAACCGCTGGTGGTCTACATTATATCAAGGCATACGCAGAGCGCATATCGTACTTGAGAATGTTCCGGATATTGATATGGATGAATCCTTAAAAGCCCGACTTGTGGCTGAAGCAAGATTCTTGCGTGGTTTTTACTATTTTGAGCTGGTGAAAGCCTTTGGTGATGTTCCTAAAGTCCTCTCTACGGAACCACCGGGATCATTGCCCCGCTCTCCGAAAGAGGAAATCTATCAGGAAATCATTATCCCGGATATGGAGCATGCTGCTGATATCCTGCCTTTCCGCAGCGGATACAGCACATCTAACCTGGGCAGGGTTACCAAAGGTACGGCACGGGGTATGCTCGCCAAAGTATACCTTTTCAGAAAAGACTTTGAAACGGCAGCAGAGTATGCCCTGCAAGTAATCAATTCCGGGGAATATGAACTCCACCCCGATTTTTCCGGTGTTTTTGACGTGAATCAACCATTTGGCAGTGGCTCGTTGCTCGAAGTAGGAGCCGTTCCTGAAAGTAATTACTTTAACGGAGGTAATCAATATGCCAACACATGGGGCGTGCGCGGAGAACCTAACCTGGGATGGGGTTTTGGAAGACCCTCATACGATTGGATAGAATCCTATGAAGAAGACCCGCGCATGGACGCAACGGTGTTGTTTGTTGATGAAACCATTGAAGGTATAACAATTTTGGGAGATGATTCTACACCCGATACTACCTACAGCGATGAAAACCCGGATGAAATCGTCGAAATAGAATGTTACAATCAAAAAACATTTGCTCCCGGTAGTGAACCACGCTATTCTTATGGCGTAAACCGGATGATGCTGCGTTACGCTGATGTTTTATTGATGGCGGCAGAAGCGCTGAATGAAACGGGGCAGTCTGCAGAAGCCCTTCCATATCTCAATCAGGTAAGAGAAAGAGCACGTGGAGATAACCCGGATGTGCTGCCCGATATTACAACAACAGACCAAAATGAACTCAGAGATATCATTATCGAAGAGCGTCACAGGGAGTTAGCGTTGGAAAGTCATCGCTACTTTGATTTAGTAAGAACCGGGAAAGCGCCTGAAGTACTTGGCCCACATGGTTTTGTGGAAGGGAAGCATGAATTGCTGCCGGTGCCGCAAAATGCTATCGACATGTCTGAAGGCATGATTCAACAAAACGAAGGATATTAAAAAGTGTGACAAATTTTATAATCAATTTTATTACTAACTAAAAAATCAGTTATCATGAGACAATTAAGATTTCTTTTATCATTTGCATTAATTGCCGGTTTCATTGCCTTTACGGGATGTGAAGAAGATGAAGACCCGGATTTTGTGACCATTACAGACATTATCGGAACCGGTTCTGACCTGGAAACCGGAGAAGAGGTGACTAAAGACCTGAATGCTGCCACCGCGGCTACAGACGTGCCGCTGGACGTAGAAATAGAAGTAACCTTCTCAAAAGAAGTGGATGCTGCCACAGTTACAGCCTCCACCGTCACGCTTTCGGCTGACGGCGATGTTTCACTCAGCCTGAATGCTCAGGGTAGTACCGTTACCATTGTTCCGGATGAAAATCTGGAGCGCGGAACAGAATACACCCTTACGCTTACCAGTGGAATTGTAGCGGCTGATGGCGGCGAATTCCAAACTGCAACGAGAACATTCAGAACAGCCGGACAAGGCATCGTTAAACCTCCGCAGGCTGATAAGCAAATTGCTTACTTTACCTTCAATGAAACAATCGATGACTACACCGGAAACTATAATGTGCTGGAAGCAAGTTCTTCTTTCGAAGGATATGCTGTTGACCGCTTTGGTTATCAGAACAGCGCCCTCCGAATGAATGGAGAAACCAATATTTTGGATGTGGAAAATGACGGCAATATGATTAACCCAAGCACTACTATCAGCTATTGGTTTAAAACCGATTTGAATGACGAGCACGTAGCTAATGGCATGTTCATGATGGGCGCCACAGCAGAATATGGCTTCTTCTTTGAATTAGGATTAGGTGAAGAAGGAAATCCCTGGATCAAAGTAGCCACGCGCCACAAAGCACACCCCGAAGCTACAGGCGATTTTGAATCTGCTACAGCCTGGGGAGATGCTATTCATGGAAACGGAAATGAATTTGGCGACGTTTGGGAAGGCGATCTGCGTGAACTCGTCCATGACAAATGGGTACATTTTGTAATGTCATACGACCACAACACAAGCACCAAGCGTGTATGGCTAAACAATACATTGGTATGGGAAAATAACCTGGCATCCAGTGATGAATGGAAAATGCAGGATTTCCACATCGACATGGAAAGCGCCACAGACGCCAGCAATAACATCGGAATCGGCTTTGCCGGATCATCGGACAACCACTCCACTTCATGGGCGGATTATGAAACCTATGTAGGTAACAATGAACATAAAACGTTCTATGGTTTACTAGACGATGTACGTTTCTTTAACACAGCGCTTACACCCACAGAAGTAGGTGACTTATACAATGATGAGTCTCCCTAAATCATAAATAAAAGTGACCCTGGCAGCATCATGTAACTGCCAGGGCATTTTTTTATATAAAGTGTTGTTTATCTTATAAATAACCTAGTAACTTACAAACTTAGCTTATGAAACGAATTACTTTACTCTCCGTCATCTTCTTCCTTATGAGCCAGGTTTTTGCTCAGGTAGAAATCGAGCCTTCCTCCTATCAGTTCGATCCGCAACAAATAAACTATAGTTCGCAACCAAAGTCGTTTGAGATAACCAACTCTGGTGACGATCCCATAGTTATTGAACCCGGCGATATTTATCTCACCGGACAGGAAGCACAAACTACTGACTTTTCTGTGCTAACGTATAACATCTGGCATGACAGCCAGAACTGGCCCGACCGCCTGGAGCGTATGCTACCCGAAATTGAAGAGTTAGACCCTGATGTGATCGGTTTGCAGGAGGTAATTCAACGTCCTAATCTCGAAAACCAGGCCCAGACCTTAGCAGACTCTCTGGGATATCATTATTACTTTAGTTCGGTAGATGACCTTGGGGCAAGCACCCGTTTCGGTAATGCAATCCTGTCAAAACATCCTGTAGAAGAGACCGATTGGACCGCCCTGGAACCATTAGATGATTACAGAAATGCCGCCAGAATGAATATTGTGGTAGATGGCCACAGCATTGACTTTTACACGACGCACCTGCACAATGTAGCTGTTAACAGCGATATAAGAGAAGAGCAAATCAATGACTTACTCGATTTCATAGAAGAAACACGTACCGGAGATTATGTTTTTGTTTCCGGCGATTACAATGCCGACCCCGACTGGGATGAAATGGAGATTATGTATGAAGAATATCAGGATGTTTATCCGCTTTTTCATGAAAATCATCTGGACCCGGAGCACGGAACGTTAAATCATAATTTAGGACATATCCAACGCAGAATAGATTACATTTTTTATAAAAAAGATACCGAAACCTCTTTAGAACCTCTCATGGCTGAAGTAGTTCTTGACACAGCCAACCAAGACGGCGTTTATGGTTCTGACCATTTTGGGGTTTTTGCAGCCTTTACCTTGCTTTCAGATACCGAAGATTTTATTTTGGAAAACCTATCCGAACCCATTGAATTGCAAAGTGGCGAAAGCACGGAAGTAAACGTTACATTTACACCTCAAAGTACCGGAGAAAAAGCCATCAACCTGCATGCTGCCGATGCTTCCGCAGAAATCAGCGGGGAGGCTTATGATGCTACTGTATTTCAGTACCCATGGGAAGAATCGTTCCCGGAAACAGAATGGCCGCAAGGCTGGAATACATTCAGCGAAGGATGGAACCTGGAAAATAGCAGCCAGGCCGGCGGCGATGCTCCGGAAATAGTTTTTGAATCTGACCAGGATGCAATGGAGGTTTTCACACTTTATTCCCCGCCTTTCCATACCCAACAGCTCGACAGTATGATGCTTTCGTTTAAGCATCACTTACACAACCCAGAAAACCTGGAGGGATTCAACCTTAAACTGGTCAGCT
>CAYFQK010000121.1:0-9257 GCA_964345255.1 uncultured Bacteroidales bacterium
CCGGTCGACGCCACCCGGCGGCGGCTGGTGAGCGTCGACGGCCGCATCTTCACGGGTGGTTTTTATCCATATTTTCAGCAACTGGTCGAAAAAAAGAACAAGAAATATCGTAAGAAGTGATTTCTTCAAAGCCTGCTATCTTTTTTTCTTTTCCTCGTAATTCGGGCCAGGTGTTCTATTCTGGTATTGCTTCTTTTTTGCCTCAATGCTTAATGTGGCATGAGGCACACTTCGCAGCCGCTCTTTCGCTATAAGCTTACCCGTTACCCTGCAAATCCCGTAAGTTTTGTTTTCAATACGCACCAGCGCATTTTCAAGATTATTGATAAATTTTTGCTGACGCGCTGCAAGCCTGCTGTTTTCTTCTTTGGAGAGCACCTGATGTCCCTCTTCCAATACTTTAAAGGTAGGAGCGGTATCGGCGGTATCGTGGCTGTTTCCTGTCGTATAGGCTTCTGTTAAAAGAGCCAGATCCCTTTTAGCTTTCTCCAGCTTATTCTCGATGATTTCCCTGAACTCCTGGAGTTCTTCATCGGAATAACGGGTTTTTTCGTTATTATTGTCAGCCATAATTAAATAATTTTTGATCCTAAACTTTGTTTACTCGTATTTCGGTCCTTAACCCTTCTTCCAGTTCAATCTCTTCCGATTGTTTTTCTTCTAATGAATCTTTTACCACTAAATTTTTAGATAGGGTCTCTGAACAAATATATGAAAAATTGTTATCTACGGCATTCTTTATGATATTATTCTGAAGAATTTCGACTGATATTTCATCTGTTACCTCAAACCCTTTTTCTTTACGGATATTTTGGATTCTATTGATTAATTCACGCGCAATTCCTTCCTGTTTCAGCTCATCTGTTACCGTAATATCAAGAGCCACTGTCAAATTATTCACTGTTGAAACCGCCAGACCGGGAATATCTTCGGTGATGATTTCAGCGTCTTCAGAGCCAATCACAACTTGTTGACCGTCTACCTCAAAACTATAACTGCCATCTTTCTCAAATTTATCGATATCCTCCTGCTGCATCTGGTTAAATGCTTTGGATATCTGCTTCATGAGTTTACCATATTTCGGGCCCAGTGCTTTGAAATTCGGTTTGATTTTTTTGACCAATACCCCTGTAGTCTCTGTAAGAAATTCAATATTCCTGATATTGACCTCTGCTTTAATTAAATCTCCCACTTTTGCGAGTTGCTCCCGAAGCTTTTTATTGGTCAGGGGAACCATGATTTTATTTAAAGGCTGCCTTACACGGATGCCTTCTTTTTTACGAAGCGAGAGCACCTGTGAAGAAATCTGCTGGGCCAGTTGCATACGCTCTTCCAAATCTTTATCCGTTTGCTCTTTGATGAACTCAGGAAATTCGACAAGATGTACAGAAGAGCTGTTAAATTTTCCTGAAACTTCATTCAAATCCCGGAAAAGTTTATCAGCATAGAACGGAGATATAGGCGACATCAAAATTGCTACTGTCTCGAGGCATTTGTACAATGTCTGGTAGGCAGAAACCTTATCATTCGTATACTCCCCTTTCCAGAAACGCCTTCTTGACAGGCGAACATACCAATTACTCAGGTAATCGTAAACAAAATCCTGGATAACCCTGCCTGCTTTAGTTGGTTCATAATCATCCAGATTTTCTTTCACTTTCCGTATCATCGTATTGAGCTCGGAAATAATCCATTGATCCAGCTCAGGTCGTTTGCTGTATGGAATCTCATCTTCCTCATAATTAAACCCATCGATGTTGGCATAGAGCGCAAAAAAGCTGTAGGTGTTGTATAGTGTTCCAAAGAATTTTTTGCGTACTTCATCCACTCCTGCCGGGTCAAATTTCAGATTATCCCAGGGCTGTGCATTGGTAACCATATACCAACGGGTGGCGTCAGGGCCATAGGCGCCCATATTTTCAAACGGATCAATGGCGTTGCCCAGGCGCTTCGACATCTTATTGCCTTTTTTATCAAGCACCAGCCCGTTGGAAACAACGGTTTTATAGGCTACGTTGTCAAAAACCATAGAGGCTATAGCGTGCAGTGTAAAGAACCACCCGCGGGTTTGATCTACGCCCTCGGCAATAAAATCGGCAGGGAAATTATCCTTAAATTTTTCTTTATTTTCAAATGGGTAATGGAGTTGTGCATAAGGCATAGCCCCCGAATCAAACCACACATCAATGAGGTCTTTTTCACGGCGCATTTCCTTTCCGGAGTCCGAAACCAGCACGATATTATCGACGTAAGGCCTGTGCAGGTCGATTTGGTCGTAGTTGTCCTGCTTCATGTTTTCCGGTTCGAAATGCTCCAGCGGGTTGCTCTTCATTAAACCGGCTTTAACCGCTTTGTCAATTTCTTCCTTCAATTGCGTTGCCGAACCAATGCATTTTTGTTCTTTTTTGTCTTCAGTTGTCCAGATAGGAAGTGGGATGCCCCAATATCTGGAACGTGAAAGGTTCCAGTCCACCAGGTTCTCCAGCCAGTTCCCAAAACGTCCTGTTCCGGTAGAAGCCGGTTTCCAGTTGATGGTGTCGTTCAGCTCCAGCATCCGCTTTTTGTAATCGGTGGTTTTAATAAACCACGAATCCATCGGGTAGTAAAGAATGGGCTTATCGGTTCGCCAGCAGTGCGGATAGTTGTGAACGTACTTTTCAATCTTGAAAGCTTTATTGTTTTGCTTGAACATCACCGCCAGGTCGATATCAAGCACCGGTGCATCTTCAGGGAGGCTTTCGTCATATTCATTTTTCACATACCGTCCGGCGTATTCGCCGTAAGCTTCCTTGTTGACATATTTTTCGACAAAGTCTTCATCCAAATCTTCCAGCTTGAAAAACTTACCGCTCAGGTCGACCATAGGTCTTTTCTGCCCTTCTTCATCGATAAGATGCAGCGGAGCAATTCCGGCAACTTTAGCCACACGGTCGTCATCGGCACCAAAAGTTGGGGCGATGTGGACAATTCCGGTGCCCTCTTCCGTTGTAACATAATCCCCGAGAATTACCCGGAAAGCGTCTCCCATAGGCTTGACCCAGGGAACAAACTGTTCATAGCGGAGGCCTTCAAGCGTCCTGCCGTCAAATTCATTCACTACCTCAAAAGGCACATTTTTATCACCCTCCCGGTAATCTTCCAGCCTCAAATCTTTATTTTTCTCGTTGAAAAAGACGTGAAGCAATTCCTTAGCTAAAACTACAGTTGTGGGTTTACCGGTATAGACATTGAATGTTCTCACCTCGGCATATTTGATTCCGGGACCAACAGCAAGCGCTGTATTGGAAGGAAGCGTCCATGGAGTGGTGGTCCAGGCCAGCAGGTAAACATCCGAATCGGTTTTATCAAAAAGGAACTGGGATTTTTCATCTTTTTGAACCTTAAACTGAGCCGTGACGGTTGTGTCTTTCACGTCTTTGTAACATCCGGGCTGGTTAAGTTCGTGCGTACTCAGCCCTGTACCTGCAGCGGGAGAATAAGGCTGAATAGTATAGCCCTTGTAAAGCAGACCTTTTTCATAAAGGGTATGGAGTAGATACCAAACTGTCTCGATGTATTTGTTATCGAAGGTGATGTATGGATCGTTCAGATCGACCCAGTATCCCATCTCTTCAGTCAATTCGCCCCAAAGGTCTTTATATTTCATGACCTCGCGGCGGCAGGTTTTGTTGTACTCCTCCACACTGATTTTCTCGCCAATATCATCTTTGGTAATGCCAAGCAGTTTTTCCACGCTGATTTCCACAGGTAGTCCGTGCGTGTCCCATCCGGCTTTGCGATCAACCCGGTATCCCTGTAGGGTTTTGTATCGGCAGAAAAGATCTTTTATCGTACGCGACATCACGTGATGTATCCCCGGTTTACCATTGGCTGATGGCGGCCCCTCATAAAAAACAAAAGGTTTAGCCTCTTTGCGGGTTTCAATGCTTTTCTCGAAAGTGTTGTCCTCTTCCCAGAATTCTCTGATCTCTTTTGCAATCTCTGTTAAGTCGAACTTCTTGTATTCTGCGTATTTTTTCATGAATCAGCGTTTTTTAGCCTTACCAAAATGGTTGCAAAATTAAAAAAATAATCACTGATTGCGTATTAAATTGGTAGTCAATTTTAACCTGAAATATGAGCGTGTATTGTATTTAAATTTCAGAAGCCCTTACCTTTGCACCATGAAAAAGCATTTCACCATACCCATATTTGTGCCCGAGCTGGCTTGCCCGCATCGGTGCCTATTCTGTAACCAAAATCACATCACTTCTCGTGAACATGTTCCGGGTATGGAGGAAACCAAAGATATCATTGAGCGCCATTTGAAAACCCTTCCTGTAGATGCTAAAGTGGATATCGGTTACCTTGGCGGGAATTTTACAGGGATACCTGTCCGGCAGCAGGAAGCTTTTCTCGAACTGGCATCGGGATACAAAAAGAGCGGGAGAGTTCAGGGTATTCGTGTTTCCACGCGGCCCGATTACATTGATGAAACGGTTTTAAATCGATTGGGACGCTTTGGGGTAACCACTATCGAACTGGGCGCCCAATCGATGGATGATACGGTACTTCGAAAAGCCGGAAGAGGCCATTCGGTAAAAGATACCAAGAGAGCTTCAGTTATGATCGTTGAAAAGAACTTTCATCTCGGACTACAGATGATGATTGGGTTGCCCGATGATAATGATGAGAAATCGCTTCACACAGCCCGACGGATAGTGGAGCTTGGTGCAACTTCTACACGAATCTATCCCACCCTGGTGGTAAGAAATACACCGCTGGAGGAAATGTGGCGAAATGGGAAATATCAGCCATTAACCATGAAACAAGCCATCGGCCGAACGAGAAAACTCGTTCCGGTTTTTGAAGAAGGGAACGTGAAAATTATCCGGATAGGGCTTCACCCCTCAGAAGGTTTTCTTGACGGAAGTCAGCTTCTGGCCGGACCGTTTCACCAGTCTTTCAGAGAACTTGTGATGACGGAGGTGTGGAATGAACGACTCAAAAATCATCAGTGGAACAAGGAAAAAAATCAGGTAACCCTCCGTGTGAATCCCCATGAATTTAACACAGCTGTGGGCTATCAGGCTAAAAACAAAAAGATGCTTTTGGATACCTTTCAGCAAGTAAAATTTATCAGGGACAAAACCGTTGCAAAAGGAGCTTTTTATGCTGATTATTGCTGATCACCGATTGCCTGAGGAGGCCAAATCAAACCTCAGAAAAGAAGGCAAGTTACTGGAATTTGAAACAACCGGAATTGTCTATGAGAGTATCTCCGGCCACCCGGATATTTTTATGTGTCAGACATCTCAACAGCTAATCCTTTCGCCGCAAACTCCCGGAAATATAATCGAAAGCCTGAAACAACATGCTGTTAACTTCACCTTTGGGGAAAAAACCACTGGATTTTACCATCCTGAAACAACCCATTACAATGCAGTAGCCACTGAAGAGGCTCTGATACATAACCTGAAATTTACTGATGAAAAAATTCTCCTGAAATTCGATAGCTCAAAAAGAATACATATCAGTCAGGGGTATACAAGATGCAACCTGCTGCCTCTCGGAAAAAACCATTTCATTACTTCCGATGAAGGGATTTACAAAATACTAAAATCGCGGTTCAACATACTTTATGTCTCGCCGAAAGGCATTCTTCTTGAAAATTATGAGCATGGTTTTATCGGGGGGGCAGCGGGGATTTCAGGGGATAAGATATATTTTGCCGGAAGCCTTAACCATTTCCCGGAAGGAAAAAAAGTGGCTGAATTTCTGCACGATTTGGGCTTTGAAATCGTTGAGTTGTATGACGGCCCGCTTGTCGATGGCGGGGGCATTTTTTTCCTGCAATGATTCATCATGTTTGTTACCTTTGTTTTTAGTTATGATTCCACAGGATAAAATATCGGAAATACTTGATCATGCACGCATTGAAGAGGTGGTAGGGGAATTTGTTTCCCTGAAAAAGCGGGGTGTTAATCTTCTCGGGTTATGTCCTTTTCATAATGAAAAGACTCCCTCGTTTACCGTTTCTCCCGCAAAAGGAATCTACAAATGTTTTGGCTGCGGGGCTGCCGGAAATACCGTGAACTTCGTCATGCAGCATGAGCAGTACACCTACCCCGAGGCGCTTCGTTTTCTGGCGGATAAGTACAACATCGAAATTGAGGAGAAAGAGGAGTCCGAAGAGGAAAAGAAAGCGCGCGATGAGCGCGAAAGCTTATTTGCGGTAAATTCCTTTGCCCAAAAACATTTCACGAAAAACCTTTGGGAAACGCAGGAAGGTCGCTCGGTTGGATACAGCTATTTCCAGGAGCGGGGATTTTCAGATAAAACCATCAAAGATTTTCAGCTGGGCTACAGTCCTTCGGAATGGGACAATTTTACCAAAAAAGCCCTGAGCAGTGGCTACAAGAAAGAATACCTGGAAAAGACCGGGCTTACAATAGTCAAGCCGCACCAATCTTTTGACCGGTTCAGGAGTCGCGTCATCTTCCCCATTCACAACCTGGCCGGACGAATTGTAGGGTTTGGTGGTCGCATTTTAACCAACGAAAAAAACAAACCAAAATACCTCAACTCTCCCGAGTCGGAAATTTACAACAAGCGAAAAATCCTTTACGGGATTTACTTTGCCAAGAATGCGATCGTCAAAGAGGACAAGTGTCATCTTGTAGAGGGCTACACCGATGTAATTTCGCTTTATCAGGCTGGAGTAAAAAATGTGGTGGCTTCGTCGGGAACTTCTCTCACTGAAGACCAAATCCGCCTCATCAAAAGATATACACAAAACGTTGTCATCCTCTACGATGGAGACCCGGCAGGGTTGAAGGCCTCATTCAGGGGCATCGATATGTTTTTGGAGCAGGGCATGAATGTCAAAATCGTGCTTTTTCCCGAAGGGGAGGATCCGGATTCCTATGCCCGCAGCCATCCTTCCTCCGAAACAAAGGCATTTATAGAAACCAGTTCCGAGGATTTTCTGACTTTTAAGTCGAAGCTGCTTCTGCGCGAAACCAAAAACGACCCGGTGGCCAAAGCCAATGCCATTGAGGAAATTGCCCACAGCATCTCAATGATTCCAAACATGCTGCAACGTGATGAGTACATCAAGGCCACCTGGGAAAACCTCGGCATTGACCAGCAGAAATTAAGTTTCAGGGTCAACAAGTTGCGTACCGATCGGTTCTACAAAAAAAATAAACAACAAAAACCGGAGTTAAAAAAAGAAGAACAGCCGGAGAAAGAAGAAGAAAACAGGATTTTTGTAGAACAGTTCCCGCATGAAGACGAGCTGATCCGGCTCTTGCTTCAGTACGGGAATTATCTGATTACTGTCAGTAATGGGGAAGATTACTACGATGTAAGTGTAGCCGAATTTATCATCAATGAAATCCTGCATATCGGCTACCAGTTTAAGGTTCATACTAACCGGGAAATATTTGAGATTTTTCATCAAAAAATCACAGAGGATATCATCCCGGACGATTCTTTCTTTCTGAATCTGCAAAAGCAGGAAATTTCGCAAAAAGTGATTAACCTGATTTCTGAAAAATATAGCCTTAGCGAAAACTGGGAAAAACAAAAAGGCATCTTTACCGAAAGGGAACACGACCATCTCAAACAAACCGTAGAGTCATTGATATGGGATATGAAATCGCGTGACCTTGAAAGCCGCATTAGCGAGGTAGATAATTATATCAAGGAAGCTCCGGAGGAAACGATTTTTGATCTACTCAAGCAACGTAATGAGCTGCTTATGCAGTACAAAAAAATTAATGAGGTCAGGGGACGAATCATCACCAAGCGATAAGACATTTTATGAAACTATCACCGGAAGAATTTGATCGAATTGCCAGATTAAGTATGCTGGAATTTAACGAAGAAGAAAAGGATTCCCTGATGGATGATTTGAACAAGCTTTTGGCAGAAGCTGAAAAACTTAAGGATTTTGATGTATCGGATGAAGAACCGCTGATTAACCCGTCAGCAAACATAGAAACCGGGAACCTCAGAGAAGATATCCCCCAAAAACCCCTTCCGCAAAAAATTGTGCTGGAGAATGCTCCCGAAAACCACGGCCCATACATTGTGATTAAGAAACGTTCTTATGTGGAATAGAGGAGCATAAAAAAATGGGAAACAACTAAATGTCGCCTCCCATTTTTTGTTAACAACCGTGATGCCTTGCTTTACCTGACTATCCCCAGGTCAAACTTACCTCTTGGAAAGTTGTACCTAAGGCCAGATTGACGATGTTTCCGCCGATTGCAGGCAATCGCCAACCAGGTCATTCTGACTAATCAGAACAAGACGGCCCAAATATAAGGGGCCTATCACCTTAGCGAAAGTAATGCATGTTATAGTTTTCAACAAGTTTTCAACAATATTTTTTAACATCTGTTAATAACCCCGCTAATTACCTAATAACAATTCTTTTGGCCTTTTCGTTATTGTAGATAAGCAACATTTTTCGTAACTGCTGGTATTCAATTGGGTTAAAACATGTCTTATTCAGCGAAATTTTCTTAGTGATTACCACGGAATCGCCCATGTTTTTTAACTGAACGGAGACCGAACCAAAGGAAGCATCCGTTTCAGCTTTCACGTCCTCATTGATGCACGTTCCGTCTTTGATGTCCACTGTCATCCGGTAGTTTTCTTCAATTTCCACGGGGATTTCATAAGATGTAACCCGGTCATCGAATAACGTACCCAAATCCCATGAGGCTATCCCGCCATCAACTTCCGGCAACTCTATCATCCGCAGTCCTTTGGCTTCTTTAGCCACTTGCTTTGGAGAGAGGGTTTTCAGCTTCATTTTTGTTCCGTTCATGGTAGCGCTCGAAATAATAGCCGTATCCATTCCAATTTTATTAATCACCGAAGTGTATTTTTGAGACGACGTCCCATATTTTGAATAGGGACTCAAGTAATTTATAAGCTCTAGATCCGCCTCCAGCGATGCCTTTTTCCCTTCAATTAGCATTTCCCCGCTGAAATTATACTGATTTTTTCCTTCCGGAAATTTAGTTACCTGAGCGGTTTTGCCTTTTGCAAGGGGCCGGAAAACCTTTCCCTCCATGTTATACCACAGATTCTGTTTATCCATTAAACTGCTAACGTATGGAGAATCCTCTTTCAAATCCACTTTTAATTTAATTTGATGATTGTCGGACAATACCGGCAGCTTTCCTTCCGGATAAACCAGCACCGGGTAAGCGCTGAGTCCGGCTTCACGGATCATCGCTGAAAGCAGGAAAACCTTTTCG
>CAYFQK010000122.1:0-9253 GCA_964345255.1 uncultured Bacteroidales bacterium
CTACGACGGCGTGCTGAAGCGCCTGCGCCCCGTTCCGGGCGAGCGCGCCTGAGGCAAGCCAAACACTTCTTGATGAGCTTCTCCCAGAGGCTTTTGCCGTCATTAAAGAAACTGCCCGACGCTTTAAAGAAAATGAAACGCTTGAAGTCACTGCCACTGACATGGATAAAAAGATAGCTTCAAGACGTGATCATATTGAAATAAAAGGAGAAAAGGCCATCTATAAAAACACGTGGACTGCCGGTGGGAATCCTGTAAAATGGGATATGATACACTACGACGTTCAGCTAATTGGTGGCGTAGTGCTGCATCAGGGCAAAATCGCCGAGATGGCCACGGGTGAAGGGAAAACTCTGGCTGCCACTTTGCCAGTATATCTAAATGCTTTGGTGGGCAAAGGGGTACACCTGGTTACAGTAAACGATTACCTTGCAAAAAGAGACAGTGAATGGATGGGTGTACTTTATGAATTCCATGGATTAACGGTTGATTGTATTGACAAACACTCACCCAACAGCCAGGAGCGGAGAAATGCATACCTGGCCGATATTACCTACGGGACAAACAACGAATTCGGGTTTGATTATCTCAGGGATAACATGACCAGCAACCCGAACGAGTTGGTTCAGCGCAAGCATCAATATGCCATTGTTGACGAGGTAGACTCCGTATTAATCGATGACGCAAGAACTCCGCTGATTATCTCAGGACCCACCCAAAAAGATGACACACAGGAATTCGAAGAGTTTAAGCCCACTGTTGAAAAACTTCACAATGAACAGCGTAAACTGGTTAACCAGATAATCAGTGATGCAAAGCAGATACTGAACAACGCCAACGGGGATGAAGAAAAAGAGAAAAAAGGCGGCGAAAAACTTTTTACAGCCTTCCGCGGCTTACCGAAAAACAAAGCTCTTATCAAGTTCTTGTCAGCTCCGGGAATGAAAACGCTGATGCAAAAAACAGAAAATCTGTATTTGCAAGAGCAGGGTAAAAACATGCACCTCATCGACGACCAGCTTTTCTTTGTTATTGATGAAAAAAACAATACCATCGATATCCGGGAGAAAGGAATTGACTTACTGACCGAAATCACCGGCGATCCGGATTTTTATACTTTGCCTGATATCGCCACGCAACTGTCGGAACTGGAAAACCAGGACCTGAGCAAAAATGACCGGCTGGAGAAAAAAAATGAGCTTTTATCTCATTACCAGCTTAAGGCTGAACGTGTTCATACCGTAAATCAATTACTTAAAGCTTATGCCTTGTTCCAGAAAGACGATGAATACGTGGTAATGAACAACCAGGTAAAGATTGTGGATGAGCAAACCGGCCGAATCATGGAAGGGAGAAGGTATTCCGACGGGCTGCATCAGGCCATCGAGGCCAAAGAAAACGTAAAAGTAGAAGGGGCTACCCAGACCTACGCCACTGTTACCTTGCAGAACTATTTCAGAATGTATAATAAACTTGCCGGAATGACTGGTACTGCCGAAACAGAAGCCGGTGAATTTTTTGACATTTACAACCTGGACGTGGTGGTAATTCCTACCAACAAACCTATTATCAGGGATGATATGCAAGACCAGGTGTTCAAAACCAAAAAAGAGAAATATAATGCAGTTATTGATGAAGTTGAGCGCCTGGTAAATAAAGGTCGCCCCATACTCGTAGGTACAACCTCAGTTGAAACCTCCGAGCTTTTAAGTAAAATGCTTAAAAGAAAACGTATTGAGCATAATGTTCTCAATGCCAAGCTTCACCAAAAAGAAGCCGAGATTGTATCGCAAGCCGGTCAACCGGGCACCGTAACTATTGCCACCAACATGGCAGGCCGTGGAACCGATATTAAATTAACTCCTGAAACCAGAGAGGCCGGGGGCCTGGCCATTGTCGGTACTGAAAGACATGAGTCAAGAAGGGTAGACCGGCAGCTGAGAGGCCGTTCAGGAAGACAAGGGGATCCTGGCTCTACGCAGTTCTTCGTATCACTGGAAGATGATCTTATGAGGATGTTCGGTTCCGAGAAAATCTCCAAAGTAATGGACCGCATGGGCCTTCAGGAGGGAGAGGTCATCCAGCATAACATGATTACCAATTCCATTGAAAGAGCTCAAAAGAAGGTGGAAGAAAACAACTTTGGAATCAGAAAGCGATTGCTGGAATACGATGATGTGATGAACTCTCAGCGTGAAGTGATCTACAGCAAGCGTCACCATGCCTTATATGGCGACAGGCTGGCAGTAGATATCGCCAACATGATTTACGATCTCGGAGAACAAACCATCCGCGACTATCAGGAAAATGGGGATTTTGACGGGTTTGAAATTGAAATGCTCTCCACTCTTGCGGTAGAAAACCCCTTCAGCTTTGAAGAATTTCAATCCGAAAAAGCAGAAAAGCTTGGTCAGCGCTTGTTTGATATAGTGTATAAAAACTATCAGAGCAAAAACCAACTCATTGCACAAAAAGCTTATCCTGTCATCAAAGACGTATACCAAACGCAATCTCATAAATATGAAAACATTGCCATCCCAATAACAGATGGCAGTAAAACCATACAGGCGATTGCTAACCTTAAGAAGGCTTACGAAGATGAGGGGCGTGAAGTAGCCCTCTCCATCGAAAAAAGCATAACGCTCGGAACCATCGATAACGCATGGAAAGACCATTTGAGAGAGATGGACGACCTGAAACAGTCAGTGCAAAATGCCACTTACGAGCAAAAAGATCCATTGCTGGTATATAAGCTGGAATCATTCAGCCTTTTCCAGCAAATGCTTCAAAAAATAAACAAAGACATTGTTTCCTTCCTGATTCGTTGTCGTCTGCCATTGCAGGAGCGGGACGAAGTGCAGGAAGCAAAACGACCATCAACTGATTTATCTGATTTGGAAGAAGGACGCTCTGACTTGTTATCGCAATCTAACAGCAACACGCAACAGCAGCAGGTGACGCAGCCTATAAAGGTGGAAAAGAAAGTTGGACGAAATGATCCATGTCCCTGTGGAAGTGGCTTGAAATACAAGCATTGCCATGGTAAAGACAAATAAATGAATCTGAAAATTATCATAGGGGCTCTCATAATTATCACTTTCCTCTCAGGATGTTACAAAGACGACGGGGAGGAAAGTGATATTCCCGTTTTTTCGGCTAATGAAAATATTATAAACCCACCCGATAGCTTTAAGCTGATTATGACTCTCAGGAATAATCTGATAACAGGGACGTTTCTCAGAGATAGCACAAACAGCGTTTGGGCTATCACCAAGCAGCAGGCTCAATCAAGTCTGGTTTGGATGACCCGTTCCACTGAACCGGATTATCAATATGAAATCAGCCAGGATACACTGGGGCTGGAAGCTGATATTCAATATGGAATTTACGGTAGGAACAATAATACCCAGGAACAGACAGTCTTTCTGAAATTCATTCGCTTACCCATAGGTTATGCCGGTTTTAACAACAAGCTGTGAATTTATTCCGCTAGTTTTTAATTGTTTTTTCTCTTGCTTTGATATATCTTTATATCCATGAAGACTATCAAAAAACAGAGACTCAGTTTAATAACAATTCTTTTGCTGTTTATTGCAGGATTAGGGAGTTGCGAATTCTACAACATAAATAAGAATAACAAAGTTCCCATGCTTCTGCTGGCAGACACTATCACTCATCCCCCGGATACTTTCAAAATGGCTTTCCCCATGCAGGCTAACAGTTACACCCGCACAGGGATTATTTTCGATACAACGTCACGCTGGTTAGTCAAAAAATTAAACACCCAAACAACGCAGCTTAACATTCTGGATGGTGAAAGTGATAGCCTCTTATACAAGATGTCGAATCCCACAAGCGAGTTTACTTTTTTTGATGAGAAATATTATTATATCTCCTGTCAGAGTTATCACCAGGACAGCAAAAGCATGGTGGTATATTTCGAAAAACTGAATTAATCAGCAGTACTCAAAATGAAGTGACATAAAACCGCCATTCCCGGGCAATGATTTCGATGAATATTAATCTTAGGAATTATTATTTTTGTTAACTAATCAAAGCGAAAAAAATGCAATACAAGAGGATCTTATTAAAATTGAGTGGAGAAGCCTTAATGGGCAGCAGTGAATATGGTATAGACACGCATCGCCTGGAACAATATACGAAAGACATCAAATCATTAACTGAAAAGGGAATAGAAGTAGCCATCGTGATTGGAGGAGGAAATATCTACCGCGGGATGCAAGGCGTAGCCACCGGAATGGACCGCGTTCAGGGTGATTATATGGGCATGCTTGCTACAGTAATAAACAGCATGGCATTACAGGGAGCTTTGGAGAATTCAGGGATAAAAGCAAAGCACCTGGGCGGGCTGGAAATATCGCCCATCAATGAACCCATGAGCCGCCACCAGGCTATTGAATATCTCAATAAAAAAATAGTGACTATCATCAGCGGCGGAACAGGGAACCCATACTTTACTACTGATAGTGCCTCAGCCTTAAGGGCCGTAGAAATCAAGGCAGACGTTCTGCTGAAGGGCACGCGTGTGGATGGGGTTTATTCCGACGACCCCGAAAAAAATCCCGAGGCTGTAAAGTATAATACGCTGACTTTTGACGAAGCATACACAAAAGGACTAAAAATTATGGATTTAACGGCGTTTACATTGTGTAAAGAAAACAATGTCGATATCCTTGTTTTTGACATGAATAAACCGGGAAATCTCATGAAAGCCCTCGAAAATCCTAAAACAGGTACTTTAGTCCATTCCTGACATTATTTCCCTGAAAGATGGAAATAAAAATGAATTTTATTACATTTGTACAAATCAAAATCTAAAAGCCATGAACGAAGAAGCGCAGATGTGCCTAGAGGAAGCAAAAGAGAGTATGGAGAATTCCATTAAGCATCTTAAAAAAGAATTGCAAAAACTCCGTACGGGGAAAGCTAATCCAAGCATGTTATCCGGTATCACCGTCGACTATTACGGCGCTCAAACTCCTATTGAGCAAATGGCCAATATCAGCACTCCAGATGCACGGCAAATAGTCATCCAGCCCTGGGATAAAAATGTTATGGGCAATATAATTAAAGAGATACAGGCCGCCAATCTGGGGTTTAACCCACAGGACGACGGAGAAGTTATCCGCATAATCGTTCCTGAGCTAACAGAAGAGAGAAGAAAAGACCTGGTGAAAAGATGTAAGCAGGAAGGGGAAGATGCGAAGGTGAGCATACGGGGAGCCAGGAAAGAGGCCAAAAACACAGCTAAGAAGCTGGAAAAAGAAGGTATGTCAGAAGACGAAGAAAAAGAACTTGAAGAAGAGATTCAAAAGCTCACTGACAAGCACGTTAAAAACGTAGACGAAATCGTTGACCAAAAAGAAAAAGATATTATGGAATTCTAGAATGATCAGGAAGTAACAAGTCCTGAATCAACTAAGCATCAATTTAACAAAGGATGATTTTAGTTATACCTATTAAAAATACCAGCCTGTTAGCTGGTATTTTTATGTCTTCAGCGCTCTCTCAAAATAACCTATTGATAATCCATTTAGCTGAAAGTTCCATTCACATCCGCACAAATCAGCGCCATCTCTGTAATTAACCGGATATCAAAACTAATTTTTTCGGATAGCCTAATGCTTTAAACAGGGAACCTGTTGACACTGATTACATCAATTCTTTCTCAAAAGCCTTTTTGATTACGTCAAATCTTTCATGCAAACGTTTTAAAAGATAAATAATCCGATCTCAATCGTTACCGATCCATATTATTTAACTAAATTTATCTCGCTTTTTAACACAAGAAGTAAATCACTTTCTATAAATGATGGCTTTACTAGAACAATAGTTTTCGCATCAAATCACTGAGGTTAAATACATTAATCAAAACAAAACAAAATATTATGCAACAGAAAAAGTACAACAAGGGTTTCGTTATTCTTACAGCTATTATTGTAGCGTTCGGAGGATTACTGTTTGGGTTTGATACCGGTGTAATCTCCGGGGCGCTGCTGCTGATAAAAGATGACCCTACTTTGGTGCTGGGAGGCATGGAGCAGCTACCGTCCCGCACGCAGGAATGGATTGTGAGTATTACAGTGCTGGGTGCCGCCATCGGCGCTTTGGGCAGCGGCAAAATCTCTGACAACCTCGGTCGTAAGAAGGTGATTATTATCACGGCCCTGGTATTTGCCATTGGCTCTGTGGGATTAGGTATCGCCGGCACGGTTACTGAGCTTATCGTGTGGCGCTTTATTATCGGTATAGCCATCGGCGTAGCCTCCTACTGTGTACCCTTATACATTTCAGAAGTATCACCGTCGCATGCCCGTGGGGCACTGGTATCTATTAACCAGCTGGCCATCACGGTGGGTATCTTTGCTTCTTACCTGGTAGACCTGGGGTTTGCCAATTTTGATGAAGGATGGCGCTGGATGTTTTTAGCAGGGTTAATACCTTCTCTCATTCTCTTTGTAGGGATGTTTTTCCTACCCGAAACACCGCGCTGGCTGCTTAAGCGGGGCGAAGAAGAAAAAGCCCGACAGACTGTGGATAAGATCGGTGAGCCTGACCCGGAGAGTGTGATGGAGAATATCAGAGTAAACCTTCGTAAAGAAAACAAAGAGGAGAGTTCCTGGAGCACCCTGACGGCCAAATGGGTGGCGCCCGCCCTGATTATAGGCGTTGGCATTATGTTCTTTCAGCAGTTTACAGGTATTAACACCATCATTTATTATTCGCCTACTATTTTCGAAATGGCCGGATTCGGCCTGGGGGGAGAAAATGCCGTGTATGATGCTATTTTGCCGGCGCTGCCCATCGGGTTTGTTAACGTATTATTTACCGTAGTAGCCATATTCCTGGTCGACCGCTGGGGAAGAAAACCCTTGCTCTACCTTGGTCTGACCGGGATGATCCTTTCGCTGGTAACCATTGGCATTGCCTTTACCTTTTTTAATGATAACCAGGTGGCACTGAAGTGGATGTCTTTCACCAGTATGATTGTTTACATTCCGTTTTTTGCCATTAGTCTGGGGCCTATCGCATGGCTGCTGATCTCTGAGGTATTCCCCACCAAAATCCGGGGCCTGGGGATGAGTATCGCCACCATGGTGAACTGGATTTCCAACTTCGTGGTGGCCAATACGTTCCTGAGTCTTGGCAAAAGCATTACCGGAACCATGCCTTCGCCCGTCGACCCGAACGAATCCATCATCAACCTGGGTGGCGCTTTCTTTGTGTATGCAGCCGTTGGTGTGCTGGGATTGATTTTTATTAACCGTTACATCCCGGAAACCAAAGGACATTCCCTGGAAAAGATAGAAGACCACTTCCTGAAAGGGAAACACCCAAGGGATTTATAATACTTAGTAATACAAATGAAAGCCTCGCAAAAACAGCGGGGCTTTTTTTATTTATAGAAGGGCGTTTCAAGAGAGGTTTCTGCGAAATTATTTGATGGACATTGATTTATTTTGCCTACCGGGTCTCGGGATGACACAGTCATTTATGCTGAAGCACATGATGTGTTGATTTGCTGATGTGAGGATTTGTTGATGTAGTGATTAACTGATTTGAAGATGCGGTGATTAGCATGGGGCCTGGAGTATATCTTGTATTTCGTATACCGGTTTTCACTTTAGTAAGCCTGAAAGCTTTGTCTATACCAAAACAGAATTGTCTACCCTGGCAACAAGGGAATCTACCCTGGACTTTAAGCATTTTTGGGAGAACCTGTTCAATCCCTTCAGGATTAGGAAATGTGTAGCATACGCCATTTTCCTGGCTGGGATTAGGGTTTATACCGTTTGTAACCCTTGCGGGAACCCAACCATCGCGCCGGATGGTGAGCGCCCGGAGCCTGAAATGTGCAGTATTTGCCGGCTGCTTTGTAAAAGGCCTCATCGGAGAGTGCCTGCTCAATGGAACAAAATAAGTACTAAATAGAATTTGTATTTCTAATTTGTACTTTGTATTTTTGCTTCATGATCAACCGACAAATTGCTAACAAGGTAAAATCATTGATGGGCAAATACCCGGTGTTATCCATCACCGGCCCCCGCCAATCGGGTAAAACCACACTAGTGAAACAGCTATTTCCTGAATTTTCTTATGCAAATTTTGAGGATATTGAATTACGGCAGTTTGCATCAAGCGACCCGAAAAGTTTTCTGGAATCGAAGGGTAAGCATCTTATAATTGACGAAGCACAATATATTCCTGAAATTTTTTCTTACATACAGGTTTATGTTGACAAGGACCCTGAAAGACAATACATAATAACAGGCTCGCAAAATTTTCTATTGATGGAAAAAATCACCCAAAGCCTTGCAGGCAGGGTAGCGGTTTTTTATTTACTCCCTTTTTCGATGAAAGAGCTGGAAAATACAGCATTTGAAAAAGAATCCTGGCAGGAGTATATTTTTACAGGCGGATATCCCCGTATTTACGACAGGCAACTGAACCCCACTGAATGGTTGCTGAACTACATTACAACTTATGTTGAAAGGGATGTTCGCCAACTTATAAATATTGGTGATCTGAACTCATTCCAAAAGTTCATTGCCTTATGTGCGGGAAGAATTGGGCAGCTCATAAATTTCACATCGGTTGCCAACGAATTATCTGTTAGCTATCATACTGTTCAAAAGTGGCTATCCATTCTCGAAACAGGTTTTTTAACCTATCGCCTTTACCCCCATCATAAAAACTATAACAAAAGGTTGGTAAAAACACCCAAATTGTATTTCTATGACACGGGATTGGTTTCTGCTCTGTTGGGAATTAAAAACATAGAGCAGCTTCAAACACATTTTCTTAAAGGTGAACTTTTCGAGAATCTTATTATTACCGAGCTCATAAAACAAAATTTCAATACAGGAGAAACTTCCGATTTTTATTTTTGGCGCGACAACAAGGGTGCTGAAATTGATTGTGTACACGAGCATGGCATGGATATTAAAGCCATCGAGATTAAATCAGGAATCACAATTCATCCCGATTTTTTCAAGAACCTGCAATATTACCAAAAAGTTTCAGGTATTGACTCAGAAAAACTAATACTTATCTATGGTGGTGGTGAAAGTCACCAACGAAGTGCAGCCAGAGTTTTGTCGTGGAAGCACATTGACCAAATAGACTAGTGTCGTGTCAATGCTGTTGTGTCGGTTAAGTCGCAGTATTGAAAAAACAACCCGCTGGGGGTTTTCAACCGTGCGCGGTAGTAAGACAAGGCCGTTTGTTTTTT
>CAYFQK010000123.1:0-9184 GCA_964345255.1 uncultured Bacteroidales bacterium
CGGCAAACCGGGTTTGTTCTGCGCCATAGTCAGTGGAATATTTCTTGAGCTCGCAGTCGTAATACTCGATGCATCCGCACTCCAGGCACCTTTGCGCCTCATGCCTGGCCACACTCTCATCCGTGTAGCCCAATTCCACCTCTTTAAAGTTTAAGCGCTTATCCTCCGGAAGGGTAGGCATTTCCTCGCGTTTCTGCTCAGGATAATGTCCCTTATATTCTTCTTTTTCCTGTTTACGGAAATTCTCCTTTTTACTGATGAATTCCTTTTTCGGCGGCTCTATATTGCTGGCGCCTTGCAGATATTGTTTAACGCTGTTGGCAGCAACCTGAGCCTGTGCAATGGCTTCGATGATGGTAGCAGGTCCCGTCACACCGTCGCCGGCAGCAAAAACCGAAGAGATTCCTGTTTGGAGCGTTTTAGGCTCTGCATCGATATCGCCCCAGCGGTTTAGTTCCAGCTGCCCGTTATCAGAATGATTGTTGATTTCATCAATAAAATTGACATCTGTCTTCTGACCAATCGCAGCGAGGATGTAATCCACCTCAAGGTCAAACTCTGAGCCTTCAATAGGTATCGGACGCCTTCGACCTGACTTATCGGGCTCTCCAAGTTCCATTTTAATCAGAGTGACGGATTTTAATTTTCCATCCTTATCCTTGTTGACTTTTTTTGGATTGGTAAGTAAAAGATATTCAACACCCTCCAGCTTAGACTCGTGAATTTCAATAGGGTTCGCAGGCATCTGCTCTTCAGCCCGGCGATAAATGACATACACTTTATCGGCATTGCACCTGGCTGCAGTCCGGCAGCAGTCCATCGCCGTGTTTCCTCCACCAACTACAGCTACTTTTTTACCTGAGAAGTCATGCTTTTGCCCTGTCATTTCCATGTTTCTAAGGAAATCGATTCCTGAAAAGACATTCCCGGCATCGTCACCCTCGCAACCAATAAGCGTTCCTTTTTGAGAACCTATAGTAAGTATCGTAGCGTCATAGTTCTTTTTCAACTGCTCATATTTCAGGTTGTCGCCCAGTTTTTGATTTGTGTAGAGATTGGTCCCAAGATCGGTAATATTTTTGATTTCCTCGTCGAGGATATCATTCGGCAGGCGATATTCAGGAATACCATACCGCAACCAGCCCCCTGCTTCCGGAGCTGCTTCATAAATATCGACCTGGTGGCCTTCAATCTGCAAAAAATGGGCTGCTGACAAGCCGCCCGGACCGCCGCCAATGACAGCTACTTTTTTCCCTGTGGCGGGCTTCACCTCTGGGATATATTTGTTATCCGATTGTAAATCGTAATCCGACGCAAATCGCTTCAGATAGTCTATCCCCACAGGGGCTCCCTCATCCAGGAGGTTACGGCGGCATTCGTTCTCACAAGGTCTTACACATACTCGTCCGCAGATAGCCGGCAAGGGATTCGTATCTTTAATTACTTTCACCGCTTCGCTATATTGCCCTTTATCGATAAGCGAGATATAGCCTTGAACATCAACCCCCGCCGGACAAGTTTGCTTACAGGGCGCTTCGCAATCGGCATAGTGATTACTCAGCATCAGTTCCAGCGCGGTCCTGCGGGATTTCCTGATGCTCTCGTTGGTAGTTTCTATTTCCATCCCTTCAGCAATCTCTGTAGAACAGGAAGGTTGATGCCCACGGCCTCCTTTGACATCGACGACACACAAAAAGCATGAAGTATATGGCTCAAGGCGCGGGTCATTGCATAAAGTCGGGATATCGAATCCATTTCTCTCTGCAAGATGAAGAATGGTTTCTCCTTTATATCCGTTTACTCTTTTGCCGTTTAATATTACGTTTAAACGATCTGACATGGTATTCCGGTTTATCATTATTTATTCAATTATTTAAGACACGATTATAGCATCAAAATTGCAGCGATTATAACAGTCCCCGCATTTGATACACAGCTCCTGATCGATAACATGTGGCTGCTTTTTCTCGCCGGTGATGGCATTGGAAGGACATTTCCTTGCACACACCATACAGCCGGTACATTTTTCCGGATCAATCTCATACTTCAACAAAGGCTTACATGATTTTGCCGGACATTTTTTATCTCTGATATGGGCTTCATACTCATCTCTGAAATATTTTATTGTTGTCAGAACCGGGTTCGGAGCCGTCTGCCCGAGTCCGCACAATGAATTTTCCTTGATTTGATGAGAGAGGTTTTCTAATTCTTCGATATCGCCTTCTTTGCCTTCCCCGTTTGTAATATTCTCAAGGATCTCCAGCATCCTTTTTGTTCCCATACGGCAGAAGGTACATTTTCCGCAGCTTTCCTCCTGGGTAAAATTGAGGAAGAATTTAGCGACATCCACCATACACGTCGTTTCGTCCATAACCACCATTCCGCCGGAACCCATAATAGCGCCTGTTGCGTTAACAGAGTCGTAATCCACCACGGTATCGGCCAGGTAATCAGGAATGCATCCGCCGGAGGGTCCTCCCATCTGTACCGCTTTAAAATCTTTTCCTCCAATTATTCCACCGCCCAGTTCAAAGATGATATCGCGAATACTCATCCCCATGGGCACTTCCACCAGTCCGGAGTGTCTTACCTTCCCGGCAAGAGCGAACACTTTTGTTCCTTTGCTTTTTTCGGTCCCGTATTTTGAAAAAGAGGAGGCGCCGTTGTGAATGATATAAGGCACATTGGCGTATGTTTCAACATTGTTGATATTGGTAGGCTGCTTCCACAATCCTGAATTAGCGGGGAACGGCGGTCTTTTGCGCGGCATCCCGCGTTTCCCTTCCACCGAAGCTATGAGCGCTGTTTCCTCACCACATACAAAAGCCCCTGCTCCTTCTTTAACGAAGAGGTCAAAATTAAAGCCCTCGATTCCGCCGGCATTCTCACCGAGGAACCCATCTGTTCTGGCCTGCCTGATAGCCAGGTTCAGCCTTTTAACGGCCAGCGGATATTCGGCTCGGCAGTAGATAATCCCCTGGCTTGCTCCCACAGCATAAGCCGCGATAATCATTCCCTCTAAAACGGCATGCGGATCTCCTTCAAGCAGCGAGCGATCCATAAAAGCGCCCGGGTCTCCTTCGTCGGCATTGCAGATAATATACTTTTCTTTGGAGGGGTTGTTATAAGCAAACCGCCATTTCTTTCCCGTAGGAAAGCCTCCGCCTCCGCGGCCTCTTATGCCTGATTGCAGGACCTCATCAATAATCTTTTCCCTGGGAATTTTCTCGGTGGCTATTTTCTTTAGTGCAGCATATCCTTCGTTATCCATGTATTCTTCAATAGATTCGGGGTCTATATGCCCGCAATTCCGGAGGGCTATCTTCACCTGACCATCCAGAAATTCCTGGTCCTCGCCCGTGTCGAATAAATCAGAACTGACCACATAGTCCTTCACCGGCTCACTGGCGGCTATATGCTTATCAAGAATCTTCAGTGCCCGGTCTTCGTCCACATCTCCGTACAAATAGGATCCTGATTCATCGACAATTTCCACCAAAGGTTCACGGTAGCACATGCCGACGCAACTGGTTTGTTTAAGCTCAAAATCCAGATTCTCGGCGGCTTTTAGCTCCTCTATTTTTTGATAAGTCTTGTTGGCACCTGCCGCTATACCGCAGCTCCCCAAACCAACTATTACTTTTGTTTTGCTCATAACTGAATTTTTTACAGAACTACGATTTATTTTTTTGCTCGCGGAGCCTCATGTTTTTTATCACTTTCACGGATTTATCCCTGGAGAGCTTCCCGTAGGTCTCCTCTCCAATCATCATGACGGGTGCAAGCGAGCAGCAACCCAGGCATGCCACAGATTCCAGTGTAAAAAGACCATCCTCAGTAGTCTCGCCGTCTTTTACTTTTAAGGAGTCTTCAAGGGCATCGGTGATATTTTCAGCCCCCTGAACATGACATGCTGTGCCGTGACAGACTTTAATGATGTTCTTCCCTACAGGCTTCAGTCTGAACTGGGCATAAAAAGTAGCCACACCATACAGGTGAGTCATTTCTAAGCCCGTTTCGCGGGAAATTTTTTCGAATGCTTCCCGCGGGATGTACCCCAAACTTTGCTGAGCCCCCTGAAGCAATGGGATTACATTACCTTTGGTATGTTTATACTTCTCTATAAGTGGATCCAGAACACTAAGGTCTATGTCATCTTGTTCCTTGATTGCCTGGTCTTCCTCCGCTATTGGTATTCTTTGAATTCGCATCGTTGATTATTAGTTTTATATAGAAAAACTGCATCTTTTATATTTGATAAAATTATTAATTGTTAAAGTGCAGACAATTATTTTTTCCTGATTTACAAAAATTTGTAAACAATCTAAATAAATAGTCGTATCTAATAATCTGGATACGATAAGATTACACTTAAGAGAATGTCAAGAATAATTGCATTAAACTCTGTTGATAATTTCACCTTGAGTGGCATGCCATAAGGGAATTACGCATAGTTTGTGCGAGAATCTCGCAAACCACGTTAGCGGGTTCAGATAGCAGGAGTGGCGATAGGCCAACTAATAAGCTACGGTGGGATGAAACGAAAAGTTGTTTAGGCACGTAACTATTCTAAGCCGGTATATAACGGAGGCGGACTCATTGTGCTACAAAAAAGACAATGGCTAAAGCGGGTCGGCTTTAACCTGGTATTCCATATCTGCTTTAATAGTAACATCCCTGGCAAAGGCCTCCCTTGTCACTGCTTTAACTCTCAATTCGTAAGTATCTTTTTTAATATAAGCACTTAAATCATCATCTGTCGTCTCCAGTTCAATAGATGAAACATCGCGGGGGATATTATCCTTGTGGGCGATTTGTATTTCCTCCACCCCATCGGTCGATATGTATATTTCAAGTGATTTCAAAAAGCTGAATGTAAAATCCTCGGGTGACTGGATAGTCAATTCAAGTTTTTTCAGTTTGATGGTTTCAACCAAATCAGTTCTGGTGTCGTTATTTTCAAACTCCTGCGATGAATTTGTTGTAATATCAGGAGTAGGCACGCTGAAAGGGATATCTATCCCATAGCTGTTTTCGATGGTAAACGTTGTACTATCGATTATTTTAAAAGTCAGCAAATCTTCTATGGTTTCACACGAAAAAAAAGAAACCAAAAACAGCGCTGTAGCTAAAAAATATATCCTTCGTCTCATAATTAAATTAATTTACTAGTAGTGAATGACGGCAAAACGATCCCGTCCGTCCATTTTTATACCAAGTGGTTCATCAAACCTAACATGTTTAAAATAGTATGGTTGTTCAAAAACCTCCATACTTTCCAGTTTTTTCCAATCAATATAGCATCTCGAATTATCAGCCAGGATGGAAAAATACCCCACATTCATACTTGTAACATTATGAAAGAAATGAGAACCTGAGGAAGCATCGAGCGGAAACCCTGCGAGACCGGTTTCCACGATGATTTTAGCATAGGAGATTTGCGGCCAGTTAACTGGAATCCCAATCCAGCGGTCTCTTGTCCCCCACCTTCCGGGGCCTATAAGGACATATTTCCTGTTTTCGGCTTTCATTTTTTCATTAATATTTTCTATCTCCTGTGCCATCTCAGTCGTTTTAGACTTATCAAAACGGGCCCTGTCGATAAAAATTATATCATACACTCCTTCCACAATCCCATTACCCATTATTCTCTCAGAGTATAGCAAGCGTTTTTCTTTAGGTATTTCATCCAGATTTATCTTATAATGTTGCATTTTACCTATCAGCGGTTTAATCTGCAACAGATAGAAAAAAGCTTTCCAGTTTTTGTCGCGGTTCAAATCTACTGCAAACTCAATTTCCACAGGAAAGCCCATAGCTTCTTCAACCACATCAAGCACTACTTCAATTGTTTTGGCCAGGGGGATGTACTTATATTTCAGGATATCTGCAAAATTAATAATGCGTGGGCCATACTTATTCACGCCGGCATGCAATGTTTCCGATTCCAGATCATAGGTTGATGCCGTATGTTTGAGCGTACCATGCTTTTCAGCTACATCCGTATCCAGGCGCGCCAGGCTGGCCTCATCCCCTTGTGTCAAATCAAATTCCTGCTTTGATAAATCCACCGCCCAAAATTCGGTTTGGGAGTTTTTAAATAGTTCTTTAGTCGTATTAATCTCACTATCAGGATATTTTGGTGAGAACCTGTAAGCCTTTTCGCCTTCCACCACATGTTTTCCCAGCCCGATGGCTGCAACAACAAAACCCTCTTCCGGTTTCATGTGGGAGACAGGATAAAAATTATAAGACTGCGCTACTCCGCTGATATGAGGATAGTAATACTCTTCATACTGGCTGCCCACCACTTCCTGAATGACCACTGCCATTTTTTCTTCCTCCAGTTTGTAATCTATGGCCTGTATGTAGCCCCGTGCTGCTTTTGAATATACAGAGGCGTAAACCAGTTTAATGGCATCCGTTAACTGCTGAAGTCTCACCCGGAAGCTCTTGTGATTATTGGGCAGGATAAACGTGTCGAAGATCCCGGCAAATGGTTGCAGCAGCGAATCTTCGAAGAGGCCGGACGACCGCACCGCCAGAGGTTTATCGATTTTTCGAAGTATTGCCCTGAGGCGTTTAATGAGCCTGTCGGTAAGTTTTGAATTCAAAAACCTTTCTTTAATGTATTCGTAATCAGTTTCCTCAAGAACCTCCTCATACAAATGGTTACGATTCATAAAATACTCAAACTCTTCGGTCCCTATGATGGAAGTGCGGGGAAAGCTGATGTTAATATCGGGTAGCTGTTTAGAAAAATCAAAATTGTTGATGAGCGTGTTGATGAAGGCAAGCCCTCTCCCTTTGCCGCCTAATGCACCATCGGCCAGGCGAATAATGTTGCTGGGATCCAGAATAGCCGACTCCTCAAAAGGTATGATCTTCCCTTTATTCTGCTCATTCCTGAATTTTGAAATCACATCGAGCATATAACGTCTTATTTCATCAGCGGAATCAAAGTCCGAAACATGATGGGGGCTTAAAATGCGGGCGGCCTGTATTTCCCCGCGGGCCATGAGCCATAGTGAAAAATGGTTCTTTTTGCCATGATAAATCAAAGAATCATCGGGAATAGTTCGAAGACGCTGCTCAAATTCTCTCAATGATTTGGCTGTTGCAATTTGTTTACCTTCTTTGTTGCGATAAATAAAATTTCCGAAGCCCAAATGATAATTAATAAAAGTACGAAGGTCCTGCTCCAGTGACTCAGACGATTTATTAATGAAGCTCGCGCGGTATTGATAAGCCCGGTCGGAATTCTGGGTATTTGATGACTGCACCACAATAGGCAGAGCGGTATCCATTTCCCTTATTTTAGACACCAGCTCAAATCCGGCATCTTCTACCATTTTGTCATCACGTTGAAACTTAACATCCGAAATCAGGCAGAGCATGTAATCCTTGTACTTCTTATAAATCCTTAATGCCTCTTCATAGGTGCTGGCGTGAAGAATCTTGGGACGCGCCCTCATTCTTAATACTTTATAAAGCTCGTCGGTGCTAACATCCTCAATAATGCGCCTGGTTTGCTCCATAAGAATTTTATAGAGAATAGGTAAATACCGCGAGTAATATTTCGGAGAATCTTCAACCAGAAGGATAACCCTGACAAGCCCCACCTGCGTGTCATTCTCCACATTAATTTTATCCTCTACGTGTTTAATCATAGAGAAAAAGACATTGGATTCCCCATTCCAGGTAAATATTTTATCAATAATGTCTTTCTCTCCCAATTCCTTCTGAATAGAACCGATGCTGCTGTTATTGTTTAAAAGCGCATGAATAGGAATATAGGGGTACGCCTTTTTTATTTTGAACGCCATATCAATGGGTGTCTTCACATCTAAACCTACCATAAAAATGATGAGGTCGAAATGCTTGATGCTCATCTCATGTTCCAGCTCTTCCTCCGAGGAAACACCTGTAATACGTGGCATGGAGGTGAGATTCAACTGATGATACTCTCCCAGGACGTGTTCTGAAAAACGTCCCTCCCGCTCAATGGTGAAGGCGTCGTATAAATTGGCAAACAACAAAATTTCTTTGACCTTAAAGGGCATCAGATCGTGGTATATATCGCGGTTGTAATTGCTCTTGTTCAGAAACCGGCGCAGCAACTGGCGGTTTGTAATCTTTTTCTGGCCCTTTGTTTCGGATTTGGGTATGGGCTGAGACTGTTCTTTAAAGCTGTAAAGCTCTTTGGCCTTTATGCTGTTAATATAGCCGCACGTCATCTCGGCCACATTTTTAATCAAATCTCGCTCCTCTTTAAGAAAGGGGCCTTCATCAAGGGTTGTAAACTTTTTGGTGTAATACACCTCAATGTAGCCCACTTTGCCGTCTATTGTCTCAAAACGCTCTTTTTGCATCCATTGGGTGATCTCAAAGTCGGGCGTTCTAAACTCTTTTCCTCCATACCTGATGCGGGCTACGGTGTATTGGGGATATTGCCATCCGGGTGGTAAAATGCTGCAGATTTTGGAAAGTGTTTCTTCAATAGACTTTCCCTCAGAAATGATTCCCGTGGTTTTATTGATGGTTGCCAGCTCCTTATTCCGCTCCCTGTTCTCTGCTATCAGACCTTCTATGTGGTTTGTGTCTTTCTTGTTATCCATAATTAATGGTTAAACCCTTGTTATTTCTTGTCATGAAAATACAACTTTTAAAATTATCACAAAGTAATACCCGGCAAAAATTTCTATCTCTCGGAAGCTCCGATTATTTAGCCGGCTTAAAATCTATTGTATCTATGTACTTATTTAGGTAGTGAAATCACATTTACACTTTGAAATAAGCTAGGCTCCTGTGCAAACAACTAACGTAGCTTATGGGGTGGGAGGAACCCAGCTCTGTTTTTCGTTGCTGGTCATATAATAAATTCCATAGATTTCTCCCTGCGATACTTCACCTCCGCTCATTATCTTACCAATGACAACTTTATATTATATGTTGTATTTCAGGAATCTAATATCCTTTGCCGTCGGCTTCAGCCGACGGTCTAAAGGATTTCTCTTTACCCTATCCGAGGCTTTAGCCCCAGCGATATAAAGAGGTAATGGAATAGAATTAAATGGGACTAAAGTCCCTGAAAGTTAGATAGATATTACAAACCGTTCACTAAAGTGAACGGCAAAGGATAATAGTTCTTTGTTGTCATGGTGTGATGTGGAGCAATTTTTTT
>CAYFQK010000124.1:0-9110 GCA_964345255.1 uncultured Bacteroidales bacterium
AACCGGCGTTTCTTTTACCCCCTCCATCTCCCCCTACTTCGCAGGGGGAGAGGAATCTATAGCTTTCGTTTTTGGATGGATCATTTATTAAATATGGCCTTTCCTACAATCCCAATTGATCATTTCATCCCCGAACCTGCTCCCTTCCCCTGCTTGTAGGGGAAGGGCTGGGGATGGGGTAAAAGAAAGATTCGCTTTAATTCCAACCTTAGTGAGTTTAACCGGCGTTTCTTTTACCCCCTCCATCTCCCTCCCGCACTCTGCAGGACAGGCTCTACTTCGCAGGGAGAAAGGAATCTGTAGCTTTTGTTTTTAGATAGAACTTTTATTAAATATGGCCTTTCCGATATTTCCGATTAACCATTTCATTCCCGAACCTACTCCCTTCCCCTGCTTGTAGGGGAAGGGCTGGGGTTGGGGTATAAAAACGATTAGTTCTTATTTAAACGTTAGTGGCTCTAATAGACGTTTTTTCTACCACCCCCAATCTTTTTTTCGTATCCTTCTTCAGGGTATTCCTTCCTCTATGTGTATAAGTAAGTAAGAAAAACAAAACCAAGTGAATTTAAAAGATATCAGAAAAACCTTTATGCGCTTCTTTTTCGGCATTGCTTCCGAAGAAGACAAAAGAAAAGTGCTCGACTCAGACGAATCGGATGCCATGCTGAAGCATCAGTGGGAGCATTATGAAGATTTGCGACAAACCCAGCCGCCTCCCGATCACCAAAAAATTTACTCGCGATTGCATTCCTTCATTAAATCTGAGGAAAAAAATGCTACCCAACCGTTTCTGTCTCCCGCTCTTTATAAATGGTATTCGGTGGCGGCCACCATTATCCTTTTGGCGGGGATCGGTATTCTTATTTTTACCGATGCACTCACTTTTGGTGAACAACCTGTTAGACAAATCGTGCAGCGTACCGGAAAAGCGCAGCAAATTCATCTCGAACTGGCTGACGGAACAGAAGTGTGGCTAAACGGCGAAAGCCGGCTTACTTATCCTGAGAAATTCACTGCCTCCGGTTTGCGGGAGGTCAGCCTCTCCGGTGAAGCTTTCTTTGAAGTTCAGGCGTCGGAAGAAAAGCCCTTTGTAGTTCAAACCCGGAACCTGGAAGTACAGGCTACCGGCACGGCGTTTAATGTGATGGACTACGAAGATGAGTCCATCGCACAAACCGTCCTGATGGAAGGAACAGTGAATGTTTCCAACCCCGGAACAAAAAAATCGGAAAGCTTTCAAACCGTTCTGACACAAAACGAGATGGTTACCTACCTGCCCGAAAAAAACACGTTCAGTAAAAAGTATGTGAACGCCCGGCAGCATTCCTCATGGCGGGAAGGGAAGCTCATTTTCGATAATGCTCCTCTCGAAGAGGTAATCCTAAGGCTGGAACATTGGTATGGAATGGATTTCCATGCGGAAAAAAGCCTGAAAAAAGAGAACCGTTACACCATGACCCTGGAAGGGGATCCCATTGAAGAAGCGCTGCGGATACTTAAGATGACAACCAAAATGAAATACAATATTCAGGGTAATGATATTTATCTGAATAAAAAAAAATAAAGCAAGGATATAAAACCAGAGAAAACGAACTACTATGAGAGTAAAAACCACATTATCCGGAAAGCGACTACCCGGCTTTTTCATTGGCTTTGTTACCGGTGCTTTCCTGTTGCTTCTGGTCAACCCGGCTTTGGCCCTGAGCCAATACGCGCAGACCAAGCAGTTGAACCTTGAGGTAAAGGAGGTCACCCTTAAGGAAGCGTTGAAAAAAATCGAGGAGCAGAGCGCTTTTACTTTTGCTTACAACGATGCCAAAATCGACGTCGACCAGCTGGTGACGCTCAGGGTATCGAATGTGACGATCGATGATTTACTGCTGAAAGTTTTTGAAGGCACCGCCATCGAATACAAAATTGTGAACAAAAAAATTGTTCTCAAGCCAAAAAACAAAGGGAGGACGGAAGGGTATCTGACACAGCCGCTGCAGGATAGACTCGTTAAGGGAGAAGTTACCGACGCCAAAACCGGCGAAACACTTCCCGGAGTGAATATCCGCATTCAGGGGACCAACCAGGGAACAACCACAGACGTACAGGGGAAGTATAAAATCGCCATCCCCTCAGACCTTGAGGAGCCGGTACTTATCTTTTCTTTTGTGGGTTACCTGAGAGAACAAATCCCCGTCAACAGCCGAAGCACAATTGACGTAGTACTTCAGCCAAAAGTCAGGAAGCTTGATGAAGTCGTGGTCATCGGATATGGTGAGTCATCACGAAAACTGCTCACCAGCTCCATTTCCAGCATAAGAAGTGAAGACATCGAAAACACCATCTCCAATGGCGTTCAGGAGGTCCTCCAGGGAAAGACCTCGGGAGTAACCGTAAACCGCAACTCTGGCACACCGGGAGCGGCGCCCACGATGAGTATCCGTGGTATCAGTTCTATCTCGGCGGGGACCCAGCCACTTTACGTGGTGGATGGAATCCCGGTAACCAGCGGCGACTACAGCCAAATTAGCATGGAAGGCCAGGACCTCAGTGCCATTGCCGACCTGAACCCGGATAACATCAAGTCAGTCAGTGTACTGAAAGATGCCTCGGCAGCAGCCATCTACGGGGCAAGGGCCGGAAACGGCGTGGTGCTCATCGAAACAAAATCCGGGCAATCCGGGAAAACTCGTTATAACTTCAAAGCCTATAACGGAATGCAGGAAGTTTACAAAAAACTGGATGTGCTTAACGCGGAAGAATGGAAAGAATATATCGTGAATTTTCCGGGAGTCTCAGACGACTACTCCGGCATCCATCCCAACCTTCAACAGCAATGGTTTGAAGATGGGGTGAGCACCAACTGGCTGGATAAAGTGATGCGCGCGGCCCCCATCCAGAACTACCAGCTTTCTGCCTCCGGCGGGAAAAAAGGCATGAGGTTTTATGTCTCCGGAAGATATTTCAAGCAAAAAGGAGTAGTCATAGGTACGGATTATGACAAGTACAACGGCCGCATCAATGTGGATTACGACCTGGCCGATAACCTGAAAATAGGCGCCAAAATCACCACCACCTACTCACTCAACGACAGGGTGCGGGGCGACCAGACCGTTAACGGGCCGCTTCCAAACGCCATATCGGCACCTCCGGTAGCTCCCGTTAGAGACAGCCTTGGAAATTACCCTTTGGCAGGATGGTGGGATAACCCAGTCGCCGTTGGCAGAGAGGTTATCAACCAGGCGGAAACTTTTCATAACGTTTCCAATATTTACGGGGAATACCGTATCACCGATAACCTGAAAGTCAAAAACCAATGGGGATTCGATTACTACAACCTTCAGGAAAGGCGCTTTGAGCCCTCTTTCGTTAAATCGGCAAAAGAATCCAATGGTTACGGAGCCGATGGAAGCTCCAACGTGTTTAAGCTGACACAACAAACGACGTTGAACTATACCAAAAAATTCGGCGAAAAGCATAATATTAACGCGTTGCTGGGATACAGCTTTGAAAAGTGGGAAGGAAAATACCTCTTTATGGCCGGAACCCAGTTCCCCAATGATCAGCTGCAATATCTCGAGTCGGCAGCAGTTATCGACGAGGAAGCTACCCAGTCGGAGTTATCCGAATCAGGACTAACCTCTTTTTTCGGAAGATTGAAATACAACTTCGACAACAAATACCTGGTTAACCTAACGCTTCGCCGCGACGGCTCATCCAATTTCGGTGAAAACTACCGTTACGCCTATCTGCCTTCATTTTCTTTCGCATGGCGGACGATAGAAGAAGATTTTCTGCAAAACCAATCGTTGCTGAGCGACCTCAAATTCAAGTTTAGCTATGGCCTGACGGGAAATGACGATATCGGAGCATTTGGTTCGTTGAACCTCTATAGCTCTGGCTACAACTATTACGGACAATCAGGATTTATTCCCACTCAAATTCCCAATCCTGACTTGAAATGGGAAACTACTACGAACTACAATGCCGGATTGGACATAGGCCTGTTTAATAACCGTGTATTGCTTTCAGCCAACTATTATTACAATCACACCACCGACCTGCTGCTGGCACGCCCTGTGCCGCTAAGCTCAGGTTTCGGCAGCATGGATGCCAACGTTGGTGAGCTGGAAAACAATGGGATGGAGTTTGAATTATCCACAGAAAATGTTCAGGGAACATTCAACTGGAGCACCGATTTCAATATTTCATTCAATCGCAACAAGGTGCTTGAACTTTACAACGATCAGCCCCTTACTCCGGGAACCCGCGGAAACAATGCCGTAATTGTCGGAGAGCCGATTGGTATTTTCTACATGTATGAATCCTTAGGCGTTAATCCTTCCACAGGTGATCTGATGCTGGAGGATGTCAATAATGATGGCGCCATCAACGAAAAAGATCGCCAAATTGTAGGCAGTCCGCAACCTGACTTCACCGGCGGTATGACCAATAACATGTCGTATAAAAATATCGACCTTAGCTTCTTTATCCAGTTTGTTTCAGGAAACAAGCTGTTTAACGGCGTGAGGCAATATGCCGAGAACATGACTATCACGAACGATAACCAGCTCGCTACCATCAAAGACCGGTGGAAAGAACCCGGCGACCAGACTTATGTTCCCAGGCTTAACGGAAAATACAACAACACCATCACCTCGCATTACCTCGAGGAGGGTTCTTTTATGCGTTTGAAGAACGTAACGTTATCCTATAACCTCCCCATTGAGAAGTTGGGTGCCAATAACCTGATACGAAGCGCCCGAATTTATCTGAGGGGAGAGAACCTGATTACTATAACCCCGTATAGCGGGATGGACCCGGAAGTCAACTATTCGGGTGTGTCCACCATATCGAGGGGGGTAGACTTCTTTACCTATCCGCAGGTAAGATCATACACGGTAGGATTAAATCTGAAATTTTAACCTGAAAAACTGAAAGCAATGAGAACCATTATATTATTTATCGCACTAAGCATCATGGCAGCCGGTTGCGAAATTCTGGACATCGAGCCCACGGATAAGATCCCCGGCGACAAAGCTATCAATGACCTGGACGGGTTGAAGGCAGCCGTTAATGGCTCCTACGATCAGCTCCAAAGCGTGGGTTTTTCAGAGGACGGCACCATCTTCGGTGATTTGCCGGCTGACAACTGGATCCATGTGGGATCAAAAAAAGAATACCGCCAGGTGGACAACAATGATATTCTGCCCACCAACGGCTATATCGAAGGCATCTGGGCCAGTTGTTACGATGGCATAAATCGTATCAACAATATCCTGGCACAAGTCGATAAACTGAAGGAGACCCCTGAGAGTATTCTGAACAATTACAAAGGACAAAGCTATTTCATCCGGGCCATTAACTATTTTACGCTGGTGAAATACTTTGGCGGGGTGCCCGTTCGCCTGGAGCCTACCGAATCAGCGTCTAATGAAGAGCTGTTCAAACCGGCGGCTTCCCGCGTTGATACTTACAAGCAAATTATCAGCGACCTGGAAAAAGCCGATTCACTTTTACCGGCTGGCGATATAAACACGTCTTTTGCCAACAAGTATGCCGCCAAAGCGCTCATGGCAAGAGCTTACCTCTACCTCAGCCGGTATGAACCGCACTGGCATCAGGCTGCCAACATGGCTGAGGAGGTGATTCAGAGTGGCCATTTTGAACTCGTTGAAGGAAGTAATTTCGGGGACCTTTATGATGAGGAAGTTTCTACCGGTGAAGTAATCTTCAAAATTGATTTTTTTAATGATGACGACCAAAACGCTATCGCCGACTGGGTGCGTCACGACGGCCGCCTGGAGGTAGAAGCATGGGAAACCAAAGCCAAAGAACACAGCATTTTTCATGAATACGACGCCGGTGACCTGCGAAGAGACCCCACCGTCTACGAAAACGGAGGGGCCTATTACTGCAACAAGTACGAAGACACCGGAAACGGAAAAGACAACGTAATCATTCTTCGCCTGGCTGAAATGTACCTTATCAAAGCGGAGGCGCTGAATGAGATTGCCTACGAATCGGATGGCCCTGCTTTTGAAGCGCTAAATGCCTTGCGCCAGAGGGCAGATGTACCCATTTATTACTCCTTCGACGTTTCCAGCCAGGAAGCCTTTCGTGAAGCAGTGGTAAAAGAGCGGCGCCTGGAATTAGCATTCGAAGGACACCGCTTTTTCGACCTGGTTAGGGCCGGGAACCCTGAACAAGTAATGGGTGAGAATACCACGCTGGCACAAAGCGACTGGCTCTTCCCTATTCCACAGGCCGAACTGGACACTAATGAAGAATTGACGCAAAACGGGATTTACTAAAAATAAAAATTATGAAACGTTATCAAAGCATAAAATATACAACATGGATCATGGTGGTGCTTGCAGGTGTTTTCTTTTATGCCTGTGAGGATTACACCGAGGATTACAGTGTGCCGAATCCAAGCCTGGTGGCGGAATTTACCTACACGCCCGCCGAAGACCTATCGGCAGATGAACCGATTACTTTTACCAACAACTCGATTATACCTGACAGGTATACAAACCCGGTCTTCAAATGGAGTTTCGGCGATGGTTCCGATACCACCATTACCGACTGGGATGAGGTGGTGATCAATGAAGGGGGTTTGAAAAAAATTATGGACACCCTTTCGCATACCTACGATACGGCAATGTCATACAACGTGGAACTTCTTATCACTACCCAAGCAGGCGATTCAGCCAAATATTCCGAAACGCTGATTATCCAGCCGGGCGGGGAAGTGCTGCTGGAAGAAAAGTTTGACGACATCAGCACCATCCCGGAAAGCTGGGTATTGGTCAACGGCGACGAAGGAACCGTGGCATCTTCCAACCCGGATTTCCAGCCGCTGAACGACAGCGCATGGATTGTATGGAACAGCAGCGTATTTGAAAGCAAGGTTGCCATTGGTACTTCCTGGTACAACGAAGAGGTAGATGCCAATGACTGGATGATCCTGCCTGGCCTGCAAGTGACCGAAAGTACGATACTCACCTGGGATGCGGTGTCGCTCACTACTTCGGGAGACTTCCCTGATGATTACCAGGTTTTTGTTTCCACCACCACACAAGACCCGGAAGGATGTCTTGAAAATGCGGCCATACTCACCATTGACGATGAGGCTGTTGCAGAAGATGCAGGAGGTGAAGGCATACAGCATCGTGAAGTCGACCTCTCCGAATACGCCGGACAAACCATTTACATTGGCTTCCGCCTGATGACACCCTATCCGGGCGGGGATCGTCTCGGAATTGATAATATTAAAGTGACGGCCTTATAAATAATGAATTTCACAGGGATTACTAAGGCCTATCACTGCCTTAGTAATCTCCTGATAAATAAAGAAATGAATAACAACTAAAACTATTGACCTATGAAAAAACTATTTTTACTCTTACTGGGATTTTCTATGGCTGGCTTGGTATTCGGGCAGTCGATAGATGAAAATTTCAATGACGGGTGGCCCGATGGCTGGACCACCATAGACAACGGCGACAACGAAGGAACCTGGAGCTACTCCGACGAATACGGGGTAGATGGTACCGGATGTGTATCACTGGACTGCTACGACAGCGACTTACCGAATTCCGGACAAGCTGATGACTGGTTGATTACGCCTCAAATCACAGTGGTTTCAAATGACGTTCTAAGCTTTGAAGCTGACTGTAACGGCGAGTATCCTGATCAGCTCAATATAATGATCTCTAAATCCGGAACAAATGAGGAAGACTTTACTGTTGCCGTAGCAGAAAACGTAGAGCTGACAGGCGATTATGCAACTTATGAGTACAGCCTCACCGACCTTGCTGATGTAAGTGCCGGTGACGAGGTGTACATCGGTATTCACTGCAATACCAACGGTTCTTACGTCGACATCGACAATGTGGTTGTTGCGCCTGAAACTGTAACAACTATTGATGAGAACTTTAACGACGGATGGCCGGAAGACTGGACCACCATAGACAACGGCGACAACGAAGGAACCTGGGAATATTCCGATCAGTATGGAATAGACGATTCAGGCTGTGCTGCACTGGACTGCTGGGATAGTGATTTACCAAATTCAGGCCAGGCAGATGACTGGATGATCACTCCAAAGTTTACAGTGGAGCAAACGGATGTGTTGAGTTTCTATGCCATGTGTTCTTCGGATTATCCGGATGAAATCAGTGTAATGATATCCAAAACAGATAATAGTGAAGCCAGTTTTACAATCCCTGTGGTAGAAGATATGGAATTGACGGGCGATTATGTAAAGTATGAGTATCACCTCACTGATCTTGCTGACGTTAGCGCCGGAGACCAAATTTATATCGGTATCCATTGTAACTCCAATGGTTCATACGTAGATGTGGACAACTTCTTTGCAGGTGCATCCTCAGCCGGTGAAGGATTCGAAGAAGATTTCAACGACGGGCTGCCCGAAAACTGGACGATCGTCGACGATGGAGACAATGACAGTACCTGGATGGCGGTAGACAGTGTGGGTCTTGAAGAGACGATGAGTGCATACGTTGACTGCTACGATCCGGGGCCAGCCGACGACTGGATGATAACCCACAAAGTTCAGCTTTCCGGGGGAGATTTCTTCTCATTCTGGGCCGATATGGGCTATAATGAATTTCATGATACGCTTATCGTGAGGATGTCGAAAAACACCAATGCCATTGAAGATTTTACTGTTCTTGTGGATTCTATCATCACCACCACAGAAGACTTTACAAAATTCAATTATCCGATTTCTGAGATTGAAGGAGTAGCACCCGGCGATGAAGTTTATATCGCTCTGCATGCTGCTTCATGGGGTTCGCAGATTTATGTCGATAACATGAGGCTGGGAAGCTATGTGCCTCCTGAATTTGTTAAAGCTTATTCCATCAGCGAAAGCGAATTGGATGTGGTTTACGATATATCGGTAACTACCGGTGACATTAGCCTTTCGGACATTAAACTCAATGCCAACGGCGAAACCATTACGTTCTCGGACTTTACGATTGATGAAAATAACGATAAGCTGGTCCATTTCACCGGCGCTTCTTCCAATATGGCTGCCGACAACGAAGTGGATACGCTTACAAATGCTGAAGTCGACAGCGAAGTGGCCT
>CAYFQK010000125.1:0-9099 GCA_964345255.1 uncultured Bacteroidales bacterium
TCGTCGACGTGGTGGCGGCGGCGCGGACCGCCGGCGTCGACGTCAAGGGCGGCAAATTCCTTGCGGTATGTATTATTGAATTCGTAGCGGTGACGGTGTCTCTCAGAAATGTTTTTCTCTTTATATACTCCGTATGAAATCGAGTCTTCTTCCAGGCGGCATGGGTATGCTCCAAGCCTCATGGTCCCGCCTTTCTCCGTCAAATTCTTTTGATTTTCCATGATATCAATTACGGGGTAGTTTGTCTTAGGCTCTATCTCAGTAGAATGCGCATCCTTATACCCAATTACATTCCTGGCAAATTCCACCACAGCTGTCTGCATTCCAAGGCAAATACCCAAAAACGGGGTCTGGCTCTCCCTGGTATATTTGATGGCGCTAATTTTTCCTTCTATCCCTCGCTCCCCGAATCCGGGGGCTACACACACTCCATCAAGCCCTTTGAGCCGCTCGATACCGTCTTCATTCTCCATATCTTCAGCTTTGAGCATCCTGAGGTGTACTTTGCATTCGTTTTCTGCTCCGGCATGAACGAAGGCTTCCATTATTGATTTATAGGCATCTTTAAGCTCAACATATTTTCCTACCAGCCCGATGATGACTTTTCTACGCGGATTTTTAAGCTTATACAGGAATTCTTTCCAGTGCTCCAGATCAGGCTCGTCATCATGCTGCACCTGCAGTTTCTTCAAAACAACCTGGTCAAGACGTTCTTTCTGCATTAAAAGGGGAACATCATATATTGTACTGGCATCAATCGACTCGATCACAGAAGAGACGTCCACATTACAAAAAAGAGCTATCTTGCTTCGGAGCGATTGATTTAAAGATCGTTCTGTACGGCAGACAATAACATCAGGCTGTACTCCCGACTCCAACAGGGTTTTGACGGAGTGCTGCGTCGGCTTGGTTTTAAGCTCTCCGGCTGCCGCGAGGAAAGGTACCAGCGTCAGATGAACGACCACGGCGTCTTTCCCCATCTCCCAGCGCAATTGCCTTACCGCTTCGATGTAGGGCAGTGATTCGATGTCGCCCACTGTTCCTCCAATCTCGGTGATTATATAATCATATCCGCCTTTTTTTCCGAGCGTTTTTATTCGATGCTTAATCTCATCCGTAATATGCGGAATAACCTGTACGGTCTCTCCAAGAAAGTCACCCCGGCGCTCTTTCTCTATCACCGAACGGTATATAGCGCCTGTTGTGACATTATTTGCCTGAGAAGTAGACCTACCGATAAACCGCTCATAATGCCCCAGGTCAAGATCTGTTTCAGCCCCGTCTTCGGTCACATAACACTCCCCATGCTCATATGGGTTGAGCGTACCGGGATCTACATTAATGTATGGATCAAGTTTTTGGATGGTAATGGAGTAGCCGCGCTTTTGTAGTAATTTCCCTATTGAAGCAGAAATAATACCTTTCCCCAGTGAAGAGGTAACTCCACCTGTCACAAAGATATACTTAGCCATTGAATATGCCTTTTTGTGTTAAACCAATCAAGTGCAAAGATATAGATTAAATGGAATGTCGAACTGAAAAATACAGAATTTTCAAGTTAAGCCCCGGGTAAACAATTTGCCATAGCCTGGTATAAGTCTTTACGATCATATGGTTTTTCCACCCAGCAGTTTATTCCCGCTTTTTTGCGCTCTCTATCCGATTCTGCCTCCCCGAAGACGGTCACGGCAATAATGGGGATATCCTTATTCATCGCTCGTATTTTCTCTGAAGCGCTATACCCATCCATAACCGGCATACTCAAATCCATGAGGATCATATCAAAATCGTCTTTCATGAATTCCTGAACGGCCTGCTGTCCGTTTTCAGTAATGACCGGCATTCCTCCGAAGGATTTAACGTACATTTTCATTAAAACCTGATTGCTCAGATTATCCTCAGCAATTAACACCTTCAGTTTGGGTTCAATTTTTTGTGCCGGCATATATTCTAAATCTTCTGTTCTACAATGTTAATACCGAAAATAAGAAAAAGTCATATGGTTTCGGCAGGCAAATTTCGTAGCCCGCAGCTTTTTTATTTGCGGGCTACTGGCTATCAATTCAATAGATGGCGCTCTTAATAATATCTATAAGTTTTAACCTGTGAAATATGCTTGGCCAGTCTGATAACCTGGCTGGTGTATCCAAACTCATTGTCGTACCACAGGTACAGCACTACTTTTTTACCGTCGCTGCTTACTTTTGTGGCGCCACTGTCGTATACGCTGGCGCATGAGTCGCCTATCACATCTGAGGAGACTAACTCTGAAGAGGTCATGTAGCGTATCTGCTCTATTAATGTGCCTTTAAGAGACACTCTGCGAATAAATTCGTTTATATCGTCTGTGGTGGTCGATTTTTTCAAATCCAGTGTTAAAATAGCAAGCGATACATTTGGAGTAGGTATTCGAACTGCATTGGCCGTTAATTTTCCTTTAAGAGAGGGGACAGCTTTTGCCGCTGCCTTGGCGGCGCCTGTTTCCGTAATTACCATATTTAGAGGAGCGGCCCTGCCTCTGCGATTCTTTTTGTGGATATTATCCAGCAAATTCTGGTCATTGGTGTAAGCGTGGATAGTTTCTAAGTGTCCGTTCTCTATGCCGATTTCCTTCTCAATAGCGCTCAAGGTGGGGACAATGGCGTTAGTGGTACATGAAGCAGCTGAAACAATCGGTTCTTCCGGGAGGTTCCATTCATCAGAATTTTGATTAACCCCGTATACAATGTTGGGAATATCTCCTTTTCCTGGTGCGGTCAAAAGAACCTGCTTGACTCCTTTTGCTTTGAGGTGCCTGCTTAGTCCTTCACGGTCGCGCCAAACACCTGTATTATCAATGACCAGGGCATCCTTTATGCCATATTTCTCATAGTCCACTTCATCAGGGGCTTGGGCCGTAATCATGTGAATATGATGTCCGTTGACGATCATTTTCTGATTCTCTATGTCTTCAATGGCTATCCCGTGAAAGTTTCCGTGAACTGAATCTTTTCTGAAAAGTGAAACCCGCTTGTAGAAATCTTCCGGCTTATTACTTCTGGTTACAATTGCTCTCAGCCTGAGGCGGTTCCCATCGCCCGCTTCAGCAATCAGCTGCCGCGCAGCTAAACGACCGATTCGGCCAAATCCATAAAGAACGACATCCTGCGATTTTTTACTTCTGGGTTCTACATCAATGAGGTGGTTCAACTTGTCATGAATAAAATCTATGGCGTCGTTGTAATTGTCCCCCTCTTCGACCCATTCCTTGTTAAGACGGCCAATATCTACTCTTCCCGGAGCAATATTGGTCTCATAAATTTTATTGGCCAGCAACAGCGAATCCTTAATATGAAGCTTAAAGCCAATCGTATTCTCGGCGTAAGAATGTTTGTGGAGAATACTATGCGCCCCGCGGTCAAGAAGCTGGCGCCGGAAGAGGATTAATTCCACTGCTTTGTCAAACCATAGTTTTCCTGTAATCTGAATAAATTCCAGAGCCAATCGCTCGTTCTTTATCCAATCATTAAGTTGATTCTCAAACTGATGATTGGACATTACGTTTTGTTGATTAGAGTTTTTAGTGTCCATAGAGTTGATTATTAGTTGATTGTATTCGTTTCACCGGTTAAGCGTATTGGACGGTTTGTGACAAATATAAAAAAGAAAAAGGGATTGTGAAGTTATACACAATCCCTTTTTTCATTATTTTTAACTGAGACGAAACAAATTATTCGCCCAGATAAGCTTTTAGCAATCTACTCCTGGAGTTATGCTTAAGTCTTCTGATGGCTTTTTCTTTAATCTGGCGCACTCTTTCACGCGTCAAACCAAATTTAGATCCTATTTCCTCCAGGGTCATTCCGTGGTTCCTGCCAATACCATAATACAAATTGATAACATCGCGTTCTTTCTCACTTAGTGTGGATAAGGATCGCTGGATTTCTCTGGTCAGCGACTCCCGCATCAGGTCATCATCCGTATTATGGGCGTCATCACTAACGAAAACATCAAGGAATTTGCTGTCTTCATCATGTGTTAAAGGAGCATCCATAGAAATATACTTCGTGGATATCTTCATGGTCGAATCCACCTTACCCTCGGGCAACTCCATAGAATTTGCTATTTCATCAGGAGAGGGTGCCCGCTCATATTTTTGCTCTAATTTAGATGCTTCTTTTTTAATTTTATTGAGAGAACCTACCTGGTTTAGCGGCAAACGAACAATTCGCGATTGTTCGGCTAAAGCCTGAAGTATGGACTGGCGTATCCACCATACGGCATATGATATAAACTTAAAACCTCTGGTTTCATCAAAACGTTTTGCTGCTTTGATTAAACCAAGATTCCCTTCATTTATCAAATCAGGCAAGCTTAATCCCTGATTCTGATATTGTTTAGCTACAGATACAACAAATCGTAAATTAGCTTTGCAAAGCTTTTCCAGAGCTAATTGATCACCTTGCTTGATCCTTTTGGCCAGAGCCACTTCCTCATCTGCAGTGATAAGTTCTTCTTTACCTATGTCCTGAAGATACTTATCCAACGACGCTGTCTCACGATTCGTTATCGACTTGGTTATCTTTAACTGTCTCAATTCTGGCTCCTTTTATTTAATTTTTAATTAATTTAAATAGATTTAAATTAGCAATCTACAAAATCTTATTCATTTCTCCAACACAATTTTATTTCTAAAAGTATTTTTTACTAACTTTTTTTAACATTCTTTCTGTTTTCCTTACAGCCCGAAGCCGTAATAAGCCTTGGTTCCATTCGGATAAATCCCTTCCATTAAAATACCACCGCGTTTATCTTTCATTATCTCTTCCACATCGCTCACGCTGGTGATTTTCTCCTTATCGATACGCGTAATTATAAATCCTTCTTCAATTCCTTTTCTTCCCAAAACGCTTCGCTTGTCAATTTCCACTATTTGAACACCACTGTCTATGCCCAGTTTTTCTAGCTGCTCAGGGTCCACTTCTTTAAACTGAGCACCAAGTAATGCCATCGTTTCATCAGGCTTTTTTCTTGTCAGTTCAGTTCCGCCCTGTGAATTAGTTAACGTAATACTATACTGTTTTGTTTCTCCATCACGCTTAACTGTTACATCTACCTTGTCACCGGGACGGAACTGTCCGACATATCCAATAAGTTCTGAGGTTGTGTTCACCTTTTGATCGTCTACAGAAAGAATAATGTCTCCATGCTGTATGCCGGCTTTTTCAGCTGATCCTCCTTCCTGAACTCCTTCAACGTAAACACCTTGCAGTTTTTCAATATTTTCCTCCTCAGCAAGCTGTGAATTCAGTTCTCTGATGGTTACACCGATGTAACCCCGCTGAACGCGGCCGAATTGTAATAAGTCATTAACCACTTTCTCAGCGATATTCACCGGAATAGCAAATGAATACCCTGTGTAAGAGCCGGTATTGGAAGCTATGGCGGCGTTGATTCCAATCAGCTCTCCTTTAGAGTTTACCAGGGCTCCTCCACTGTTTCCTTTGTTAACGGCGGCGTCGGTTTGTATGAAAGATTCGATGGCTGTACGGGCTTGTCCGGTGGAACGGCCAAGGATATTTATATCGCGCGCTTTGGCGCTCACAATACCGGCCGTAACGGTGGAAGACAAATTAAATGGATTACCGACAGCAAGAACCCATTCACCGACTTTGACGTTTTCGGAATTTCCATAAGTCAAAAAGGGCAATTCCGTTTCGTCAATCTTAATAAGCGCCAAATCGGTGCTGGGATCCGTACCTATAATTTTGGCATCATAGGTCCGCTTATCATTCAAGGTTACCTTAATGTTGTCAGCTTTTGAAACCACGTGATTGTTGGTCACAATGTAACCGTCTTCAGAAATGATAACACCGGATCCTGTGGCTACCGCCCGGCGCGACATGCCTCGCCGGTTGTTATAAAAGAAATCGTAAACAGAGGGTTTTCGTTCATATTCTGTTCGAATGTGAACTACCGCATGTACGGTTTTATTTGCCGCTTTGGTGAAGTCCGGTACATTTTGAGGCACAGGTGAACTGTAGCTGGTTTTGTGATACATTTTGCCTGCATCATTGTTTTCAGCACGCTGGACTACTTTTCTTGTACTTTCTTTATTATCAATAGTGTCATTTGTTGTGAATGCAAATATTCCCGTAGCAATTAAAGCACCCACAAGGACATAAATGATTTTTGTTATGGTTAACTTCATATCAATTATTTTTATGTTAAACGGTTTTAAAACAATGTTTGTTTCTTGATAACAATAATTATTCCTATTTGATAATGAGTTTTTTATCTTTTATCTGTCAAATTACATATTATTAACGCATTTCCTGTATATCCTATTTTTAGGGGCTTTGTTAAATAATGTTAATCTAAAACCTGAACAAAAATATCTCAGTTATTGGCTATATTTGTCAATTAAATATTAAAGTTACATCTAGATATGAACTTTGTCATGACACTATGTCTTAAATTTTAAAGCAGAAATGACAATAGATTTTACAAAATACCATGGAGCAGGAAATGATTTTATTATCGTAGATAACCGGAGCGGCTCTGTTAATCTAACCACTGCCATTATCAACTCCATGTGCAGAAGGCATTTTGGCGTTGGAGCCGACGGCCTGATCGAAATAGTAAAGTCAGCGGACGCAGATTTCTATATGCGCTACTATAATGCCGATGGAAACGAAGGAACAATGTGTGGAAACGGCGGACGTTGTGCTGCGGCTTTTGCTTATAATAAAGGCATTGGCAATAAAGAGATGATGTTTGAGACCATAGATGGTGTGCATGAGGCCAAAGTGCTTGAGGAGCAACCTGAACTGATTATTCAGCTGAGCATGAATGAGGTTACCGATTTTGCAAAAAAAGCGGACCATTACTTCATTGATACAGGTTCTCCTCATTATGTGCGCTTCCAGAAAGACCTTGAGCAGGAAGATTTTTCTGACAAAGCCAGGCTCATTCGTCACAGCTACCGACCGGGAGGAACTAACGTGAATTTTGCTAAAAGAGAACAGAAAAATATAGCCGTACGTACCTATGAGCGAGGGGTAGAGGATGAGACGCTGGCATGCGGCACGGGAGTGACTGCCGTGGCGGTAGCAGCTGCCAGGGAGGATAATCTGGAGAAAGGCTCTTACACTGTAGAAACAAAAGGAGGAAAATTAAAAGTTTTTATAGAAAAGAGTCAGCACGGATTTAAGAACATTTGGCTTGAAGGACCCGCCACACGTGTTTTTAACGGCAAGATAAACCTATAAAAACAAATACAATGTTTATCAGAGGGCAAAAAATAGGACTTAGAGCAATGGAACCGCGGGATACAGAAATTTTGTATCGCTGGGAAAATGATATGGAATTATGGAGCTCCGGTCAAACGCTTACTCCATATTCCCGGTTCAGCATCGAGCAGTTTGTCAAGGATTCAGCTAAAGATATTTACGAAGCCAAACAGCTTAGGTTGATGATAGAAACCTCCGACCTGCATGCGACCGTGGGAGCTATCGACCTGTTCGATTTTGACCCCTTTCATTTAAGGGCCGCTGTGGGTATTTTAATCAATAGCCCTCAAAGGCGCAAAGGTTATGCATCAGAGGCTCTTGAACTGCTCAAAAAATATGCTTTCAACACCCTCAGGCTCCATCAGCTTTATTGCAGCATCAGGGAGGATAACCAGGAAAGCATAAGCCTTTTTAAGAAAAGTAATTTCCAGATTACCGGAAAAAAAGACGATTGGCTTTGGGACGGTTCAACATGGAAAGGAGAATTGTTTTTGCAACTTGTAAATACAAAATGATATTTTTGCCAAAAATACATACAGCTAATGAATAATTTTTATCACTCGAAATATGCGTTCGGGAAAACACGCCCTCCTAAAAAAAAGAAATCAAAGGGTTATGTTATCATCCGGTATATTCTGCTAATTGTTGTTATTGCAATACTTGCAGCAGGTTATTACCTCTACAGGACGATGTTTGTGCCTAATACCTGGACTCCCTCAGAGCAGCCGGTAAGCGTTTATATTGAACCCGGCGACAGCTTCAGCGAAATAAAAAAACAGATGTATTCAAAAGGGCTGATTGTTGATCGCTATTCTTTTCAATGGCTTGCCAAAAGAAAAGATTATCCTGAAAATATAAAACCCGGGCACTACGAGGTAAAAAAAGATATGTCGAATAATGAGCTAATCAATATTCTGAGAGCCGGTATGCAAGCTCCTGTGGATGTTATTTTCAATAATATCAGGACCCTTCCCGAACTCTCCGGGCGGATATCCAAACAATTAATTTTTGACTCCAGCAACTTAATGAGCCACCTGGAAGATACGGCCTACCTCACTCAGCTGGGCTTTGACACAACCACTGTCAAAACCATGTTTATTCCTAATACCTATGAGTTTTACTGGACGGCAACCGCCAAAGAATACCTGGAGCGCATGAAGCAGGAGTATGATAAGTTCTGGACGGAGGAGCGCCTTAAAAAGGCTGAAAAAATAGACTTTTCTCCTTTCGAAGTCTCCACCCTGGCCTCCATTGTTGAAAAAGAAACGAACAAAAACGATGAAAAAGCGACTATTGCGGGAGTCTATATCAACCGCCTGGAGAGAGGATGGAAATTGCAGGCCGACCCAACTTTGAAATATGCCATGAATAATTTCACTTTACGCAGGGTGCTGAATCGTCATAAGCGGATTGATTCGCCATATAACACTTACAAATATGCGGGCTTACCTCCCGGGCCCATATGCCTCCCCTCTATCGCCTCTATTGAAGCGGTTCTGAATTATGAGGATCATAAATACAATTATTTTGTGGCCAAGCCTGATTTCTCAGGATACCATACGTTTTCACAAACTTACGCCGAGCATCTCCGCAAGGCGAAAGAATATCAACAAGCATTAAACGAAAAAAGAATTTACAATTAATATGGATAAAGCTTTTAAAGCCTACGACATAAGAGGAGTTTACAACAAAGATTTTGATAAAGCCGATGCCTACAAAATCGGCTTTTTCCTTCCGGGATTATTAAATGCCAAATCAGTACTTGTTGGAAGGGATATTCGGCAAAGCTCCGGGGAAATATTCGAGGCGCTCGCAAGAGGAATTACCG
>CAYFQK010000126.1:0-9087 GCA_964345255.1 uncultured Bacteroidales bacterium
AGAAGCTGAATAAAATACAAGAAGCTATCACGTTGCAGGAACAAAACCTGGAGGATGCTTATGGTGTCAACCGTGAAGCCGAGTCGTTGGCAGCTCTGATAGAAGCGCAGAAAGAAAAGAAAGCGACCTTTGAAAAAGAGATGGCACAGAAACGCGAAGAATGGGAGACCGAGAAGAAACGCCTGGAGCAACAACTAAAAGAGCAGAAAGAGCAAATTGAGAAAGAGCGAAAACGCGATGAAGAGGATTATCAGTACCAGTTAAGGCAAAAGCGCCAGAAAGAAGAGGATGCCTATCAGCAAAAGAAAGAAAAGCAGGAGCGCGAGCTAAAAGAAAAGCGTGAAGCTTTTGAAAAAGAAATCCGTGAGCGTGAGCAGGCAGTGAAATCGGCTGAAAAGGAACTAGAATCGCTGCGCCAACAGGTTGAGAAGCATCCTGAAGAATTAGAGCAGGCGCTGCAGAAAAAAGAGAAAGAGGTGACTCAAAAGCTCGAAGAAAAGTATAAATTCGACAAAGAGCTTCAAAAACGCGAGTATGATGGCGAGTTGAAACTCAGGGAACAAACTATCAAAACGCTTGAATCGAAAGTGAAAGACCAGGACAATCTTATCAATCAGCTCTACCGGAAAGTAGAAAATGCCGATAAGAATGTGAAAGATATTGTGCTTAAAGCGATAGAAAGTTCCGGAAGGTATCCCTTTCAAAACAAGCCCGAATCGGAAGGAAATCAAAAAAACAGAAGCAATTGGAACGCGGAGGAGTAGGCTAATTCTCACGAAGTTTCCCCATACATCGAATTTCAGGACAAGTCATTCGTGTAAGAATTCGCTACGTCAAGTTTAAAACAAAAAAATATGGCAGATAAATACCTCATCACCGGCGCAGCTGGCTTCACCCCGTGAAATGATAACTATTTATGGATGGTCATGATCTGGTCAAGCTTATGCCTAATAGTATCATCTAAAATTTGTATATTCGAATAGATATTATGATGGGTTGAATTTTATAACAAAAAAAGATGGATACCATTACTGTAAAAATTGAAGGTCATGAAAACGTTTCCTTTTTTATAAATCTTATTGAAAAGTTAAATTTTATAAAGGAAATAAGAGTCAATAATAAAAAGAAAAAGGAATTCAAAAAGAAAGAGAATCCTCCAATTGAATGGAGTGAAGGGAATCCCTCTATAGATGACTTTTCCGGAATTTGGGCTGATAATCCGGTAACACTTCAGGAAATACGCGATAAAGCATGGAGAAGGAATTAATTCTTTTAGGATTTTCAATATATACCAGGAATACAACTCTTTAAACAGGAGAATTGAAGCATGTTTGTTTATCCACAATCAATCCATTAATCGTCCAATCGTATTTTCGTACCTTCGTACTTTCATTATTTCGTAATAATTCGTTACAGTTAGTTTTTTAATCAAACAATAAATCATGCCAAAAACCTTTCTAATAACTGGAGCCGCGGGATTTATAGGATCGAACCTATGTGAATCTTTACTCAACGAAGGCCACCAGGTCATCGCCCTCGACAACTTCGTCACGGGCTTTCGAAAAAACATCGAACCTTTTTTGGATAACCCGGACTTCACCTTTATCGAAGGCGATATCCGGAATTATGCCAATTGCGAAAAAGCGTTTGAGGGCGTCGACTACGTCCTCCATCAGGGCGCGCTGGGCTCCGTGCCACGCTCCATTGCCGACCCGATGGCCAGCAACGATACCAATGTCGGTGGGACGGTTAATATGATGTTTGCCGCCAAAGAAGCTGGAGTGAAACGTTTTGTTTATGCTTCCAGCTCGTCGGTTTACGGTGACCATCCCACGCTGCCCAAGATCGAGCACAACACCGGAAAAGCCTTGTCGCCATACGCCATCAGCAAGGCCACCGATGAGGTCTATGCCCGCAACTTTTCCGAGCTGTATGGGTTGGAAACCGTTGGACTGCGCTACTTCAACGTCTTCGGCCCCCGCCAGGACCCCAACGGTGCCTATGCGGCGGTTATCCCCAAATGGGTAAAACAACTGCTTAATCACGAGCAGCCCGTTATCAACGGCGACCCCACCTACAGCCGCGACTTTACCTATATCAAAAATGTCATCCAGGCCAACATCAAAGCTGCCACCCAATCCACCGCTTCCATCAAAGCCGGTCAGAAAAAGTATTACGACCGGCAAGGCCTCCCCTTCGAAGAGCAGGACACCATCGCCGAAGCCGTCAACATCGCTTACGGTGGCCGAACTTCACTGAAAGAGCTCTTCGCCGCCCTCCGCAACGCCCTCGCCGAATACGACCCCAAAATCGCCGCCCTCGATTATACCCTCGGCGACTTTCGCCCGGGCGACATTCCTCACTCCAACGCCGACATCACCAAAGCAAAAACCCTCCTCGACTACCATCCGCAGTATGATGCCCGCACCGGCTTCCAAAACGCCTGTCAGTGGTACTGGGAGCATATGAAGTAATGTTTTTATGTGAATTAGTGTTTCCTGGTTGTTTTGTTAATGAATAACTTCTTAGCATAAGGATTACGCTAATTAGGGCGAATTTCGCGGATTTTTCCGCGAGCCTCCGGCCCTCCTGACCCCGACTGACGCATTTGCGATGCGGGCCCTGTACCCCCGGCTTCCAGCCGGGTTGACAAAGTCATGAAACTATAGCTCCCGGCTGGCGAGCGCTTTTAGCGCGTGTCTATTTATATATTCAGGCTTTCCCACACCTACTTGATCAGCTTAATCACTTCCTTTTTTCAGGCATCAACGCTTTTCTTCCTGAAATAATCCCTCAGATTTAGCCCGATAGAGGTAAGGAGGAATGCGCTAAAGAGGATGAGGGTGAGGTTGTCCACCAGTTGAGCATGAAACTCCAGGCCTGTCAATCTCTCGGCGAGGTATTCAAGGTAGGAGAAAGGCAGGTCGTAAATGCCCAATTCATGGAGTACCTGCCAGTGCCAGTCGGTGAGCGGGCAGTAGCCGAATCCATAGAAAATACCCAGGATGCCCCACGAACTGCCGGTCAAAAGTAGTGTGATAAGGTTAAGCTTTCGGGTTTTCTTCCATATCCAGCCCAGGGCGTTAAACAAGGTAAGCAGGAGATGGAAAACCACAAAAAACCAGTCGGCCATATGGTACCAGAATTCGGTCATTTTCTGTGCTTATGCTTTTTATGGTATAAAAATAATAAGAATTCACGCAGTATGTTTAAGGGTGGAAAGAAGAAGAATTCAAGCAGAGAGCGCAAAGGAAGAAGAGGTGAGTAGTAACTGATGAGCGGTAAGTTGTGAGCGCTCAGGAAGGATTCAGGTAAAAAAACGAGAGAGGAATACAACGCAGAAAAAGCAATCAAGTTCGCTTCAACATTCTCCTGTTGTGCGTACTTTCTCGGGACACCACTATAACTACCTGATTATCAATGTTAAGTATTACAAAAAAGCCTCCCCGAAACTTGTCGGGGAGGCTGCATTATCTATGGCTGTGAAAAAGGACTTAGTCCTTATCCTTATATTCGTCGACAATGCCTTTAACGTCGTCGGGGGCCACGCGTCCGTAGGTTTTATCGCCAACCAGTACTACGGGTGCCAGACCACAAGCGCCTACACATCGCAGGCAGCTCAGCGAATATTTGCCGTCCTCACTTGTTTCTCCCACCTTGAGGTCCAATTGTTTTTTGATTTCCTCGAGCACATTCTCTGCCCCTCTTACATAGCAGGCTGTGCCCGTGCATACAGATACCGGGTAACGGCCTTTCGGGGTCATCGTGAAGTAGGAGTAGAAAGTGACCACGCCATATACCTTAGCGGCTGATACGTTCATCTCCCAGGATATCACCTCCTGGATTTCCGCCGGAAGGTATCCGAAGTGCTCCTGTGTCTGGTGGAGAACGTTAATCAGTTCTCCGGGCTCGTGATTATGAGCTGCACAGATTTCTTTGATCTTATCTATATCGTTTTGTTTCAGTTTTACTTTTACACTTGTCATAATTTCAATGTTTTGCGGTTAACCGGATTTAAATCTTGAATTGACGTTTCGTGCTTCTGTCGAAGTACTTCGTATGCAACAGCTGATGTGCTTTTTCGCCCATCGGCTCACCCAGGTATTCCTCATACAATTGCTTGATGTATGGGTTCTCATGTGATTTTCGGATTTTCTTACCTGAATCTTCACGGTAGATAGCTTCCGAACGCTTCTTCAGAATGCTGGCATCGCCGTGGTGCAGAGGTTGTCCGCCGCCACCGATACAACCGCCGGGGCAGGCCATGATTTCAATGGCGTGGTATTCTGATTTGCCCTCCTCGATTTCTTCAAGAAGTTTTCGGGCGTTTCCAAGGCCGTGAGCGATTCCAATTTTGAAGGTGAATCCGTCAAAATCCACTTCCGCTTTACGGATTCCTTCCCAACCGCGGAGCTGTTCGAAGTTTACTCTTTCATCCAGGCTCTTTCCGGTGTACATCTCATAAGCTGAACGTGTAGCCGCTTCGATGACACCACCGGTTGTTCCGAAGATTACTCCAGCTCCGGAGGATTCTCCGAGTGGTTTGTCAAAGTCCTCATCCGGAAGTTTGTTGAGGTCCATATTGGCCTGCTTCATCAGGTGGGCCAATTCACGGGTAGAGATAGAGAAATCCACATCCGGATTATCATCTACTTTAAACTCATCGCGCTGCGATTCGTACTTCTTCGCCAGGCAAGGCATTATTGATACAACTACCATATCCTCACGCTTGATGTCCATCTTTTCAGCAAAATAAGTCTTGGCTACCGAGCCAAACATCTGCTGGGGTGAGCGGGCTGATGAAGGGATATCTTTCAGGTTGGGAAAATGATACTCGAAGAAGTTTACCCAACCCGGGCAGCAGGATGTCAGAATCGGCAGGCGAACGTCTTCGCCATTCATCGACCGCTTGAGGCGGTCGAGGATTTCCACTCCCTCTTCCATAATGGTAAGGTCGGCGGCAAAATCCGTGTCAAACACTTTATCAAATCCAAGACGACGCAGAGCCGAAACCATTTTTCCTGTGACCAGTGAACCGGCTTCCATTCCAAATTCTTCACCTAAAGCCGCCCTTATCGCCGGTGCGGTCTGAACCACAACGGTTTTCTTCGGATCGGAAAGGGCACGGATGACTTCTGCCGTGTAATCGTGCTCTGTAAGAGCGGCTGTCGGGCAAACGGCCACACACTGTCCGCAATACGTACAAGGCGACGCTTCCAGGTCCATCTCAAAAGCCGGGGTAACCACTGATTCAAATCCGCGGTTAATAGCTGAGAGTGCGCCAACGGTTTGTACGTCATTACACATGGTTTCGCAACGGCGACACATGATGCATTTGTCAATGTCGCGGATAATCGCCGGGGAGCTGTCGAATTTGTAAGTGCTGACCTCCGCGATATCTTCGTTGGGGATTTCCCTTACGCCCAGTCTCACAGCCATATCCTGCAGGTCACAGGTGCCTGATTTCGGGCAGGTGAGGCAATCCTTCGGGTGGTCGGAGAGAATAAATTCCATCACCGTGCGGCGGGCGTTCATGACGCGCGGGGTGTTGGTTCTTACAACCATACCGTCCTGGCATTCGGTAGAGCAGGAGGGGGCCAGGTTGCGGCGTCCTTCCACCTCCACTACACAAATGCGGCATCCGCCTGGCTTGTTTTCGATGTCCCAGTCTTCCAGTTCCATGTAGCAAAGTACAGGGATATCGATACCCAGCTTTTTGGCTGCGTGAAATATTGTCGTTCCTTTGGGAACTTCTAATTCCTGATGATCTATATTGAGTTTTACTGTATCCATTGTTTTCGTCCTCCTTATTATTTGATGAAGATTGCGTTAAACTTACATTTTTCCATGCAGGCCCCGCATTTGATGCAAAGGTTTTGATCGATCTCATGCACTTTTTTCTTCTCCCCGGTGATAGCACCTACAGGGCAAACCCGTGCACAAGCTGTACATCCCACACAGTTTTCAGGGTCGATGATGTATTTCATCAGGCTCTTACATTGTCCTGCCGGGCATTTTTCCTCTTCCACGTGGGCTATGTATTCGTTCCAGAAGTTATTGAGCGTCGATAGCACCGGGTTTGGGGAAGATTGCCCTAAACCACAAAGAGCCGTGTCTGTAATTACGTTGCTCTGATTTCTTAAAACCTCCAGGTCTTTTCGTTCTCCCTTTCCTTCAGTGATTTTGTTGAGCAACTCATAGAGCCGTTTGTTACCTATGCGGCATGGGGAGCATTTCCCGCAGGATTCTTCCACGGTAAAGTCGAGGAAGAACTTGGCTACGGAAACCATGCAATCATCTTCATCCATTACAATCATTCCTCCCGAGCCCATCATTGAGCCTGCGGCAAGCAGGTTATCGAAATCAATAGGGGTATCCAGGTGTTCTTCGGTGAGGCATCCGCCGGAAGGCCCTCCTGTTTGAACGGCTTTGAATTTTTTGTTATCCTTGATTCCACCACCAATTTCGAAGATTACTTCACGAAGGGTGGTTCCCATTGGAACTTCGATCAGCCCGACATTGTTGATTTTACCGGCCAGGGCAAAGACTTTGGTTCCCGTGGAATTTTTGTTTCCGATTTTGGCAAACCACTCAGGGCCTTTGTTAATAATAACCGGAATGTTGGCAAAGGTTTCCACGTTGTTCACGTTGGTGGGTTTTTCGAGGTATCCCGAGGCTGCCGGGTAAGGCGGCTTAATCGTAGGTTCACCTCTTGAACCTTCCATGGAGTGAATAAGAGCAGTTTCTTCGCCGCAGACAAATGCACCTGCTCCATAACGTAACTGGATATCAAAATTAAACCCGGTTCCAAGGATATCTTCTCCAAGCAGGCCGAATTCACGCGCCTGGTTAATAGCGGTTTTCAGCCGGTTAATAGCCAGCGGATATTCGGCGCGGATGTAAACCAATCCGGTTTCCGCTTCCATAGAAAATCCGCATATAGCCATTGCTTCGATAACCGAGTGCGGGTCCCCTTCCAGGATGGAGCGGTCCATGAAGGCGCCCGGGTCACCCTCGTCGGCATTACAAACCACGTATTTTTTATCGGCTTTGTTTTTATAAGCAAATTCCCACTTGAGACCGGCAGGGAAACCCCCACCACCGCGACCACGGATACCGGAGTCTTTAACTGTTTGAATCACTTCCATCGGTTCCATTTCAGTCAGGACTTTCCCTAAAGCTTCATATCCGTCGCGGGCTACATATTCTTCAATGTTTTCAGGGTTGATGAATCCACAGTTGCGAAGAGCAATACGTAGTTGTTTTTTGTAAAAGCCCATATCCTTGGAATCGGCTATGATTTCGTTTTTTTGCGGGTCTTTGTACAAAAGACGGGTCAACTGACGGCCTTTAATAATATGTTCTTCAATAATTTCGTCAACATCATCGGGGCTCACTTGAGTGTAAAATGTATTATCGGGTAATACCTTGATGATCGGTCCTTTTTCACAAAATCCGAAGCAACCGGTTGTCACTACCTGGATGTCATGTTCCAGGTTTTTTTCCTCCAGTTTGTTTTTTAGTTTCTGCTCAATGGTATCACTGGCTGAAGCTCTGCAACCTGTGCCACCACAAACCATTAAATGCATTTTGTATTTTGCCATAGATAAGTCCTCCTATTTATCGTCTATCGTTTCGTAATTCTGTGGAATAATGCCATCCACCAGTTCTCCGTTTCGAATGTAGCGCTCGATGATTTCATCGGCTTTTTTGGTATCCACCCAGCCAAAAACGATTGGCTCCTGTCCGGGCAGGGTAACTTCAATGGTAGGCTCGGCATAGGAGTATCCCATATCGCCGGTTTGAGTTACCACGGCATCGATGTTGCGCTTCTCGAGCTCATCGGCCAGATAGTTGAATACTTCCTTGGCACCGGAAGCAATCCCGCTGGTAGCCATGCCCACTTTTATCTGGACGAGGCTTTCGGGATGATCACTTTTTTCGCGAAGTTCCACCTTGTTGCGAAGGTCTTCCTTCATCTTCTTTAAGTCTGCCAGTGATTTGATTTTTCCCATTATTATTTGATTTTAAGGTTTACCCAATTGATTTGTTAAAATAATAACAAATCAATTTGGTAGCAAAATTACGGGTAGAAAAAGTAATAACCAAGCATAATTGTTACAAAATTAACATTGTTATAGAAATAACAATAAATTTATAATGATTCTATATAGAGGAGCTTGGGGTGATTGAGTTGTAAGTTTTCTTTTGTCTTGTGTTCAAGTGCGTAAGTGTTTATGTGTTTAAGTTTGTAAGTATTTGATTAATTGGTGATTGGTTAAGTAGTTGACTTGTGACTTGTTCTGTAATAAAAAAGTCCCACCAATTAACCATTTACCAATCAACTGACTAACAATTGCCCAACCTAAAAACTTCCAAACGCAAAAACTTAAAAACTCTAAAGACTCTCCCCCCCACAATTCTCTTCGATGTTTTCCCTGAGCATATCCCGCAGGAAGGCAATTACTTGAGAATCGTAGATCGGGACGTCTTCCAGAACTTCCTTTACTTTTCGGCTGTCGAAGGTGTATTCGCCCTGGTCGGTGATGTGGGAGTAGATGAAGTCGACTTTCGGATTGCCTGTCGTTAAGGTAACGATTGTATCGATGACGTCTCCGAGTGGCGGGGTGTCGAGGTGATCGAGCTGGAAGCCGGCATTAAGCATCGTGCCTCTGCCTTCGCCGGAAGAGATGGAAAAGCTGCCATTGGCCTGTTCGGCGTTTTGTTTCAGTAGGGAAATTCCTAATCCTACTTTTCTTTCTTTTCGGGAGGTTGTGTAAGGATCGGTGACTTTTTTGAGCATTTCCTGGCTCATGCCTTTGCCGTCGTCTTTAATAACCAGTTCGACGGTATTCTTCTTTTTGCTTTGGTAAAGATAAATGTCCAACAGCGAAGCTTCCGCCCTGATAGAATTCTGTGCGATATCCAGAATATGTAAAGCCAAGTTTTTCATGGATGCAAATGTAGAAAGATGTGCGGTTTTGTATCGAAAAATCCCAAACTCCAAAAAACAAATTCCAAAAAAGAACCAATATTCAAATTCCAGGAAATCAGCAATGCCTAAAAGATGAAAAATATGTGGGTGGG
>CAYFQK010000127.1:0-9052 GCA_964345255.1 uncultured Bacteroidales bacterium
AAAAGATTGTTTTTATAAATAGTTCTATATCAAATTCTAATATTTTCCAATTTTGTTTTACGACTATCTTGGTGAAACTTGGTGGCTTGGTGTCTTAGTGGCCTTCTGGAAAGCCTGCCACAAAGGCACTAAGACTCAAAGTAACACAAAGTTATATAATATTTGACATTAATTTATTAAAATTCACCATTCTGCTATTCCGATTTTTAAGTGCGAAACTTGAGTTAAGATAATCTAAAGCTCATTCGTGGGAACAAAAATATTATTATAACTTTCACAGTATATTAACTTTGTGTTAATTTTAAGAAGCCATTACTAACCGGCAAGTGATATGTTTTGCCTCACCCGATTTTTGCTTTTCAGGTTTGTTCATCCAAAATTATATTAAATTTGAGCTGAATCAAAATACAGTTATTATGCGAGCGATATATACTTTTTGTTTTTTGACGTGCTTTTTAGTGTTGATGGCGTTAAATACCAGGGCGCAGGAGTTCAGAGGTGGTTTTGTGGCAGGTATTGCCGGTACTCAGGTATTAGGTGATGGTTATAGTGGTCCCAATAAGCCGGGATTTTATGTGGGGCCTTTTGTAAATCTTGCCCTTAGTGATAAATCGGCACTACAGATGCAACTGGAGTTTATTCAAAAAGGTAGTCGTGAAAACCCTGACTCCACAAACAACTTTTCTTCATATCTTTTGAGGTTAACTTATGCTCAAATTCCTGTCATGTATCAATATCAATATAATGATCAGTTTGGATTTGAAGTAGGAGCATCGTATGGGGTGCTCGTAGGGTCTTATGAAGAAGGCTATGCCGCAAATGGCCAATTTTATACCGGGAGTGATTTTAAAGACAGGGATATAAGCTTTCATGCAGGAATGCACTTCTACATCAATGAAAGGCTCAAAGCCGAAGTAGAATTCTCGCATAGTTTATTATATATTCGCCCCGAACCCAGCCGTCCTACCTGGTTTTTCAGCAATGGGGAGTACAACCATGTTTTACTTCTGGGGATACATTATGAAATAGAAAATATATTTGGCAGCTAAGCGCTACTCACTTATTTTTTGTCCCTCCGCCACGCGTTTTTCGCGGATAAGTTCATAAACCTGACTCTTTTTAACGAGCAGGTGCGAGGAAGCCGCTTTTTTATTGGTTTGGTAAACGGTGTCGCCATAAGCTATTTTGCCCTGCTCTCCTTTCCACTCCTTAGCATAAAGTTTGAAGGTATTAGTGAGATGCGGGCCGGCTTTTCTGCCGAATTTCAGATATTTTTCATTCCCTGGCTCAAAACTGACATTCAAATGGTATGGATGTACTTCCACACAGATGCCCGGCGTTTTCTTTTTGACGACGATCTCCTCAACAGTGCGGCCTTCTTCTACTTTAACAGTGCCTGAACGCACACTGTATTCTTCAGGCCTTTCTTCTTCCCGCTCAAGGGTGATTTTGTCAGAATTATAAAACTGAATCTTTTTAAGATCAACATCCTGTTTCTCAAGTTTATTCCGCAGCTTTGCTGTGAACACGATTTTTTGTGAACAGGATGCCGTTAGCAATGCAGTAATAAGTATGAGGTATGTAAGAACCCTTTTGTGCATTAGCAAATGTATTGATTATACCGTCTCAAAGATATGTAAATGCCATGCGATTTGCAAACAGAAAAAAACGAGCTACCACTCAATTTTTTCCCGCTTAAAAGGCATAGTCATACACCGGCATCCGCCACCACCCCGTGGCAGCTCCGACCCATCGATGGTGATGACGTACTTTTCATACTCCTGAGGATTAATTTTTCCACGGATGATGTCTTTGGCTTTCAGAATATCGTACCCCCTGCTGTTGAGCGTTTCCATGGTATGGACGTTGCGCTCGTATCCGATTACCTTGCCCGGAGCTACGGCAAAAAAGTTTGCTCCGCTGTGCCATTGCTCCCTTTCCTGGATGTAGATGTCGTTATCGCCACCACATGGTATGGTCTCCAGGTCCATTCCCAGCTTCTTTAAAGCCACCACCAGGTTTTCTTCTTCGCGGATAGTTACCTCTCCGTTGTCGATAGTTATGTGAATGGTTATGTATTTACTTGAGCGGTAGATGAGGGGATTGAACGTCATCACCTGGTTTTTATCCAGGAAGGTAAAAACCATATCGAGGTGGATAAAGGATTCAGGACTTTCGGGAAGCTCCTGCACGAGGATATGCTGCTTTCTTTTTTCACGCTTGAATCGATCCACTAAATAATCAATGCCCTGCGAAGATGTTCGGCTGCCATTGCCCACCAGCAGGATATCATCACGCGCCACCAGAACATCGCCGCCTTCAATCTTTAGCTCCTGCTTTGCACAGCGGTTATCAACGGGATTAAAGGTCGTGGCGCTGACTTGATTGCTAAAATCGAAGATGGTCTCCATGATGATGGATTCTCTGTCGCGGACATTGCTGGCCATGCGACTTATAAGTACTTTGTCATAAAGGCTGACCGATGAATCGCGGGTGAAGAAAAAGTTATGTAATGGCATGAGCGCATAACGCTGCTTACTGAGAAATTTTGACAGGTTGTCTTTTTTCATGACCACCCCTTCTATAAGCTCCGTAGCCAATTGAGGAGGCTGCAGTGACATCAGATACTCATGCAGGTATTCCACTTTTTCGTTGCGGGTTATCTTATAAACCAGGTCATATTTTACTTTGTCATTATTCAAAGCATCCTCAAGCAGGTCTTTTACTTCATAGATGGTAGTCAGTTTTTCCAGAACTCCCTTGAACTGGCTATATTCCTTATCAACAATATTTTTATTTAGAATATCACTATAGAGTGCTTTTTCTGCATTTCCCGGGGTCATGTTTTCGATTTCTTTTCCGGGAGTGTGCACAATAATTCCTGAGACATCACCAATTTCAGAGTAAACACTGCTTTTCATTTTGAAAGCCATATGCCTTGATTTTTAATTATTTAGAGCCATGATTAAAATAACGCCGCGAAGATAGGTAAAAAGGATTATTTCTTTTTCCCCCCCGATACAAAATTAATGTTTCTTTTAAGGCCTGAAAACTTGGTTCTTTTTACGGCAGACTTTTTAAATAACCGGCGGTAATCCTCCTCCGAAAGTTCATGCCATTCTTCCCTGGTCATTTCAAATAATTCGGGATGAGGTTGAAAAGACTCCTCCCGGGTGGGTTTTGCAAACCGGTTCCAGGGACACACTTCCTGGCAGATGTCGCAACCGAAAATATTATTCTCAAATTTATCCTGAAGTGATTCAGGGAGGTTTTCTCCGCGATATTCTATGGTCCAGTAAGAAATACATTTGTTCGAGTCGATTACGCCATCTTTTATGATAGCCCCTGTAGGGCAGGCCTCCAGGCAACGGGTGCAGCCTCCGCAAAGGTTATTCATGGGGCTGTCGTACTCCAGCTCAAGATCGGTGATTATTTCACCAATAAAAACATAAGAACCGTGTTTCGGGCTGATAAGCATGCTGTTTTTACCTATCCATCCAATGCCGCTCAGTTCAGCCCAGGCCCTGTCCAAAACCGGCGCTGTATCAACAAATACCCTCGACCGGGTTGTGCCGGTTTGTTTTTCGATCCGTTCAAGCAATTCCCACAGCTTCTTTTTCACTACAAAGTGGTAATCTTTTCCATAACTATAGCGTGAGATGTGGTAATTGTCCTCTTTCGGAAGGGTGTTTTGCGGGGTATAGTTGAAAAGAACCGATATCACAGATCGGGCCCCTTCCACGAGCTTTTGCGGATGGGTGCGCTTTTCGCTGTTGCGCTCCATATAATCCATGCCGGCCTGGTATCCTTTTTCCAGCCACTTGTTAAAGGCCGGGGCGTATTCCGAAAGATAGCGCGCTTCGGCGATGCCGCAGGCAATAAAGCCGGTTTCTGCGGCCTGTGTTTTTATGTAGTCACTTAGTTCGTTTTTATTCATTTGCAAAAAGGTCGGGTTGGCTTCCTGGTTTGGTCAACCCCAGGTGATGGTAGGCATGTTCAGTTACTTCCCTACCTCGCGGGGTACGCATAAGATAACCTTCCTGGATAAGGAAAGGTTCGTAAACTTCTTCCAGGGTCCCGGGATCTTCTCCTACGGCCGTGGCAATAGTGGTGAGTCCCACAGGGCCCCCTTTAAATTTTTCAATAATACTGGTAAGGATTTTGTTATCCATCTCATCCAGCCCGTTTTTATCCACATTCAGGGCTTCCAGACTGTATTTGGAGATTTTAAGATCGATATTCCCATTACCCTTGATTTGTGCAAAATCGCGTATGCGTCGCAGCAAAAGGTTGGCGATTCGCGGAGTACCGCGGCTGCGCCGGGCGATTTCCCCGGCAGCCTCCGGGTCCAGGTGAACATCGAGAATTTTTGCCGACCGGGTGATGATTTTCTGAAGGGTATCAACCACATAGTACGATAAACGGGAATTGATGCCGAAACGCGAGCGCAGGGGGGCGGTAAGCAATCCTGACCGCGTTGTGGCCCCTACCAATGTGAAAGGATTAAGCTGTATTTCAACACTGCGGGCGTTTGGTCCCGATTCTATCATAATATCTATCTTGTAATCCTCCATGGCCGAGTAAAGGTATTCTTCAATCACCGGGCTAAGGCGATGTATTTCATCAATAAACAGGACATCATTAGGTTCGAGGTTGGTGAGCAAACCCGCCAGGTCGCCCGGTTTATCCAGCACAGGTCCTGAAGTCATTTTCAGGTTTACCTCCAGTTCGTGAGCTATGATATGCGAGAGCGTAGTTTTCCCCAGGCCCGGCGGGCCGTGCAGGAGCACATGGTCGAGAGCTTCCCCGCGCTGACTGGCCGCCTGAACGAATATCCTGAGGTTTTCCACCACGTTTCCCTGACCCGAAAAGTCACTAAAACGCTTGGGCCGCAGCACTTTTTCAAATTCTTTTTCCGCGTTACTCAGTCGTGAAGAGCTGGCGTCCAAATTTTCATTCATTTTTATCAGCTTAAAATTCAGTACAAATGTAACAATAATCACCCCTTGTTTTATCGATTTGCCTGGTGGCTAATATTGAAAAAAATATTAACTTAGCCCATAACACAAAAACACGTGCTTATGGAACGGCTGCTTGTAGGATTAGATTTCTCCAAAGGCTCTATACATGCCTTTGAATATGCCCTTGAAATGGCTAAGGTAACCGGAGCACAAATCCGGCTGGTTTGGGTGGATAATTTCACCAGCCGTGAGCTCGCCTTAAATAAAAATGTCCATCAGGGAAGAATTGATGCAAAAAAAAATCTGGATGAGTTATTAGAGCAATACGAGGATTACCCCTTGCCGGGTAAAATTGATTATCGGTTGCTCAAAGGCAAAGTGGGGCCTGAGATATCACGACATGCTAAAGAATTCGGTGCTGATGTCGTGATTGCCGGTTCGCACGGGATAACAGGTTTTGAGGAGTACTGGATAGGCAGTAATGCCAACAGAATAGTCATCTACAGCAAAGTGCCTGTGCTGACTATACGTTATAACTCTGTGATTAAGGATACTATCAGTAAGATTTTGATTCCCATCGACAGCACCCCGGCTACCATACAAAAGCTGCCTTTTACTGTAAGGATGGCTGAACAGTTTAAGGCAGAGGTTCATCTCCTGGGAATTTATTCCACCGCTTTGAAATCGATGCATAAAAAAGTAGATAACCTGGTTAATACAGCAAGAGATTACCTGGAAAAAAGAAATATTAACTACATCAAAGGGTGCATTGATGCGGACAACATCACCCTGGATATCCTTGAATACATTGATAAGCATGATATCGAAATGGTTTCTATTATGACCGAGCAGGAGACCACAACCAGCAATATGCTCCTTGGAAAGTATGCTTATCAGATAGTTAATAATTCACCTGTTCCGGTACTTAGCATAAAAGCATCTGATAATTTTAGTTTGACTTCATAACCTAACGATTATCTTTGCACAAATACAACAAAAAAAGTAGTGAATGAGGAAGATTATTGTAATATTAGCTTTTTTCGGCTCCCTGTCACTTTCTGCTCAGCAAGATTTTTTTGAAGGGGATGTAAAGATAAAAGGAGATCCAAGGATTGATTCATTGATTCAGCGACATGTCGCTCTCAATGAAAAATTTCCGGAAATTGACGGGTATAGGGTAATGATATTTTTTGAGTCGGGAAATAATTCCAAAGATAGCGCGCTGAAAGTTATCGAGAGGTTTCATGAGAGTTATCCCGAAATACCGGCTTACTTGTCTTTTCATTCACCCTACTACAGGGTAAGAGTGGGAAATTTCAGAACACAGATGGCCGGCGAGCGTTTCGTCCATCAGATTAAGGGGCAGTACCCCAATGCCTGGGTGATAGAAGCCAGTATAGACCCCCCGCGATTGAATGCAAAAGCCCGGGATGAAGCGATTATCCGGGAAGAGGAACAGCCGTAGAATATAACCAGAGGTATTATGGATAAGATATTAGCAGCAGTAGATTTTTCAGAGTCTTCGATGAATGCCTTCAGGCACTCGTTAAGCTATGCCAAAAAAATGAAGGCGGACCTGACCATGGTGTGGGTGGACCCCGAAACGTTTAAGTTTATGGGAAATACTGCGGAAAAGGAGGATAACCTGACCCGCGCCAGGGAGGCTTTTGAGGGGATATGGAAGCAGTACAGGCATGACCTCGACGGGGGAGAGCTGAAATACGTTGTGAAACGCGGACAGGTTCATGAGGAGATAGTGAAAACAGCCGTGGAGGAAGATGCCGAACTGATAATTGCCGGGACACATGGCGTTAGCGGGGTCAGGGAGTTCTGGATGGGGAGTAATGTGTTTCGTCTTATCATGGCCAGCCCCATGCCGGTAATATCTGTCAGAGGATCGACTCCGGTGCCTTCCAACATCGATACGATTATCCTGCCGGTGGACAGCACGATAGAAACAAAGCAAAAAAATGAAATAGTGGCCTATATCGCCGGTGTATTTGGCTCGAAAGTGCACGTCTTATCCCTTTATTCATCAAAGATGGAAGAAATGCGCAGCCTGGTGGATAATCATTCTGAAGAAGCAGTAAATTACCTGAAAGAGGAAGGGATTAAGATCCGGCGTTCTTACCGGGAAGGAAATAATATTACTTCCATGACGCTTGAATACGCCAGGGAGGAACAAGCTGATTTGATTGTTATAATGACCGAGCAGGAGATCAAGACAGCCAATCTGTGGATGGGACCTTATGCCAGGCAAATGGTGAACCATTCTGAAGTGCCGGTATTGAGCCTTAAGCCACAGGAATTAATAAAGTCTTTAAGAGAGTGAGATGGCCCAGGTTTAGAAAGATATTCCTGTAACAAAAAGAAGCCCGGAACATCGTTCGGGCTTCTTATATTTTATGGCCTTTGGTATACCACCCGCTTAAACATATCAGCAGGTGTTCAGGTTATTCAGGTATTCAAAGGCTTCTTTCAGGCGTTTAACCATTTGCTGCTCGCCGGCCCTCAGCCATTTCCTGGGATCATAAATTTTCTTGTTAGGCTTGTCGTCTCCTTCCGGATTTCCGATTTGAGCCTGCAGGTAGTCTTTTTTCTCTTTGTAATATTCATGAACGCCTTCCCATAAAGCCCACTGGGTATCGGTATCAATATTCATCTTGATGACACCGTAAGAGATAGCTTCCTGGATATCTTCACGTGATGATCCGGACCCGCCATGGAAGACGAAGAAAATCGGTTTTTCGGATGTGTTCTTATTTTTTACCAGGTAATCCTGAGATTTTTTGAGGATATCGGGACGAAGCTGAACATTACCGGGCTTGTAAACGCCGTGGACGTTTCCAAAGGCAGCCGCTACGGTGAATTTGTCAGAAACTTTTGAAAGCTCTTCGTAGGCGTAGGCTACTTCTTCCGGCTGAGTGTAAAGTTTGGAGGCATCTATGTCGGTATTGTCCACGCCATCTTCTTCGCCACCTGTCACGCCAAGTTCTATCTCCAGGGTCATGCCAATCTTCGACATGCGCTCCAGGTATTCCTTACTGATGGAAATGTTCTCCTCCAGTGGTTCTTCAGACAGGTCGAGCATGTGGGAGCTGAACATAGGTTTTCCGTATTCTTCATAAAACTCTTCGCCTGCTTCCAGCAGTCCATCTATCCAGGGCAGTAATTTTTTTGCCGCATGGTCGGTGTGCAGGATAACGGGCACTTCATAAATTTCAGCCATCTGGTGTACATGCATTGCGGCCGAAATAGCCCCGGCTATGGAAGCTTCATGATTTTCATTAGCTAACGACTTACCTGCATAAAAAGCCGCTCCACCATGTGAAAGTTGAATAATTACAGGTGAATTCACAGATTTGGCAGCTTCCAGCACTGCATTGGCTGTGTTGGTGCCTGTTATGTTTACAGCCGGGAGGGCAAAATGATTTTCTTTTGCTATCCGGAAAACTTTCTGGACATCATCGCCGGTAATTACTCCGGGATTTACTTTGTCTAACACTCGATTTGCCATATGTATTGTTTTTTTCAGTTTTGCTTTTTGTTGAACACGCTTCCCGTAGCAATGTCTGCTTGCATCAGCAGAGCCGAAAAAACAGGAAGCATTTGATTAATAATGAGTAGCAAAGGTAAAGAAAATCATCCTGTTTCAGCTCTTACTCACATCAAAAAAAAATTTGTAACTTTGCAGCCGCAATTCAGCAAAGCATCGCGCAGAGAGGAGATAGCCGAAGCGGTAAAAGTTGCTGTAACGATTGCATAAAATGGCCCCGTAGCTCAATTGGATAGAGCATCTGACTTCGGATCAGAGGGCTGAGGGTTCGAGTCCTTCCGGGGTCACCACCCAAGACCTGGTTTCAAAAAGAAGCCGGGTTTTTTAATGCCCGACAGTGCATTCAGTTATTGAGGAAGGACGAGAAGCCTGTCCCGCCAAAGCGAAGCGGCGGCGGGAAGTCCTTCCGGGGTTGCAACGAGGGAACCCGGCTGCAAACTGTAGTCGGGTTTTTATTGTCTTAATTTTTAAATTGTTGCTTTTTTTTGGCATAAATTACAAATGACAAAAAACAAATTACAAATAAATTCCAAAG
>CAYFQK010000128.1:0-8931 GCA_964345255.1 uncultured Bacteroidales bacterium
GGAAAACCTATGTTGACAATAAGCTATGGTTTGAAGCCACCTTTGATCAGGAGCTTAATATCCTCCACTCCACCATTAAGACGGTGGCGCTTCAACTTCAGAAAATCTTAAAATCTGCAATAGTCTCTCAGAGCGCTTCGCTCCAAAGTGTGTCGGGTCATGAGATACGAACGGATATCGATTTTGATATAAATTGGGGATTCGGTAGCAGCTCGTCGCTGATATCCAATATCGGATATTGGTTACAAATCAATCCGTTTCAGCTTTTATTTGAAACATCAAACGGCAGTGGCTATGATATTGCCGCCGCAAGGTCAGACAAACCTATTTTGTATCATCTGGAAAACAATAAACCGCATTACACAGATACCCGTTTTGATCCTCCATTTAAAGAGTCATTGTTTTTTGTGTATATGGGGAAAAAGCAGCGATCGGAAAAAAGCGTGAAGAACTTCATTAATGCCGAAGTGAACCGGTGGCAAGTGGAAGAAATAAGTCAATTAACTGAGGCAATCATTGCCGCCAAAACGCTTGATAATTTCAACAAAGTCATTGCCGAGCATAACAGAATCGTTTCAGGCATTCTTAATCAGGCGACCCCAAAGGAAAAAGACTTTAGCAGCTTTGAGGGGGAGATAAAACCGCTGGGAGCCTGGGGAGGCGATTTTATCCTGGCAACTACCAAAAACGGTACAAAATATGCTGAAGATTATTTCGCTTCAAAGGACCTGACCACAATATTCACCTATTCCGAACTGGTTAAAAACTAAGCCGTGAGAGAATCATTCAGTCAAATAGAAAAACTACCCGCAGGATTTACATTCCATACCGGATGGAAAAGCCCCTCAAACATCGCCCTGGTAAAATATTGGGGAAAATACGGTGTGCAGCTTCCTATGAATCCTTCCGTAAGCATGACCCTCTCAAAAGCTTACAGTAAGACTTCCATATCAGTAAAGCCTGCAAAAGAAAGGCTCATTGAATTTTATTTCCACAAAACACGAAATGATCAATTTGTTCCTAAAATCGAATCATTTTTCGACCGGATCGAGTCCCTACTGCCCTATCTTAAAACCGGTCATTTTATCATTGAAAGTGAAAATTCTTTTCCCCATTCAGCAGGCATCGCTTCTTCAGCATCCGCTATGAGCTCGCTTGCTCTGGGCATGGCTGAATTGGATGAAAAACTATCAGGCAAAGAGCAAACGCAGGAAGCGTTTCTCAAAAAATCATCCTGGCTGGCCCGTCTTGCTTCAGGAAGCGCCTCCCGGTCGATATATCCGGGATATAGTCTTTGGGGAAAAACAAAAGATTTGAATAATTCGGCGGATGAATATGCCACAGGAATTGAGTCTGTGGTGCATAAAAATTTTAAGAATGTTAAGGATACGGTGCTGATTGTAAGCTCCCGTCCTAAATCTGTCTCAAGCACAGCCGGACACGGGTTAATGGCCTATCACGATTTCAGGGAAGCCAGGATAGAGCAAGCCGGCAATAACATCACATCCATTTTAAAAATCCTGAAAGAAGGCGATTGGGAGTCTTTTATCGAAATAGTTGAACAGGAGGCCCTTACACTTCATGGCCTGATGATGTCATCTTCTTCTTCGTTTGTTTTGATGAAACCCAATACCCTCTCGATTATCAACAAGATACGAGAATTCAGGAAACAAACTTCCCTCCCTCTTTGTTTCACACTCGATGCAGGCCCAAACGTACATATTCTGTATCCTCAGGAATATTATGGTCGCATTAGAAAATTTATTAATGATGAGCTTGCTCTTTATTGTGAAAATGGTTACCAACTTGATGATGAAACCGGCAAAGGACCGGAAAAATTAAATTTGGAAGCTCATGAATAAAGATATCTATTACGCAAAAATACTTCTGTTTGGTGAATATAGTGTGATTTTCAATTCTATGGGGTTGACCATACCTTATACGCACTTCACCGGCCAGCTAAGCATGCCCAGCCTCAGAAAATACACCGATCTGGATTTTGCGCAAAAATCTAACGAAGACCTGCGTGATTATTACAACTACCTTCTGTCGATAAAAGAAAGCAATACGCTTAAATTTGACCTTGATTTTAAAGCTTTCGCGAAAGATATTGATGAGGGGCTGTATTTTGAATCCAATATTCCGCAAGGGTATGGCCTGGGTAGCTCCGGAGCTTTGGTAAGTTCTATTTATGCCACTTACGGCCATGAACCCATCAAAAAATCACGCCAGATGCCAACGAATGACATCCTTAAGCTAAAGGATATCTTTTCACAAATGGAGTCGTTTTTTCATGGAACCAGCTCCGGATTGGATCCGCTGAATTGTTATATTCAGTTTCCGCTGCTTATCAGAAAAAAAGATGATATCAGAATCGTAAATATTCCAAAAAACCAAAACGAAGACAGTGCGATTTTCCTCATCAATACAGGCAGTGCGGGAAAAACACAGCCTCTGGTAAATTTATTTTTGTCCAATACCAAAGAAGAATCATACCGCAACAAGGTCATTAGCGAGTTTATCCCGTATACAAATGCCAGTATTGAATCATTGGTTGAAGGAAACTATGAGGCCTTTTTTGATAACCTGGCGAGGTTATCCAGGTTTGAATATGAAAATCTGAAGCCCATGATTCCGGAGCGCTACCGGCAGATATGGGAGGTAGGTAATACGTCCAGCTCATTTCATCTGAAACTTTGTGGCTCCGGCGGAGGGGGATTTCTGCTGGGTTTTGCCAAAGATTATGCCTCGGCAAAGCAAGAGCTTAACAAATACAACATAGAACCCATAACGGTATACAAAAGAAGCACCTCAAGGATATTAAACAATGAGTTTGTTTAATCGAAATCTTCTTTTAAAAAACCTGCAATTTCAGTTATTGTCTCCCTGACCGGGATAAACTGATAGTTGAGGCGCTCCTTAATCTTTTCATTTGAGTAGTAATTGTTCTTTTGTCCGGCTTTGGATGTTTCACGTGTAACAAGAGCCTGCTGACGTGTTAGTTTGCTTTTTAACCATTCCAGGCGCCAGTATATCTCACTCATAAAGGGTGTGGCCATCGTTTTAGGAGGTTTCACCCCGAAAGCTTCTGCGATCATTTCAAAAACTTCCTTAAACTTCAAATTCTCGCCGTTAACAATAAAGCGCTCCCCTGATATGTCGCTATCCATCAGCCGAATCATTACTTCGACTACATCTTTTACGTCAACAAAGCCGCTGGTTCCGGGCGTATAAAAGCTTAATCCGTCAAATATTTTCTTAAAGAGTTTGGTGCTGCCTTTATCAGGATTGCCATAGCCAAAGATAATGGATGGATTGACTATGACCATACTGAGGCCTTCTTCAAAGCCTCTCCAAACCTCCAGCTCACCCAGGTACTTGCTTTTGCCATAATTTGAAGAACTCCCGGATGATTTAGAAAGAATCTCTTCTTTATGATACCCTCCATCAACCGGCTTATCCAGGGCCGCAATAGAACTTACATAAAGAAACTTTTTCACATTTTGCCTCAGGGACATATTAACCATATTAGCCGTCCCCATTTGATTAATGGAAAACAGCTTTTCTTTATCTTCCGGCTGGTAGGAAACATATCCTGCCGAATGATAAACAAAGTCCACTCCTTCCAGCGCCTCTTCCAGTGACAACGGATTTAAGATATCTCCTTCCGCCCATTCAATTTGTTTAAATTTCTCTTCCCATTCATCGCCAAAGTAAGCCTGAAAAACATTTTTCGGAACATCAAGCGAACTGGAGCTTCTACGCAGTGCACGCACCGCCTCTCCCTGTTCAATCAGCTTTTTTAAAAGATAAGCTCCTACTAAACCCGTACCGCCGGTTACAAAATTCATATAGCTATAGTGTTCGTAAATTCAATCCAAAAATAAAATATTCCTTGAATTGATTATGAATGAAAAAATTATTCCTAACCTAAACGGGATTATTTTGTGGACTTAACGGGCAGTTGGATTATCTGCATCAACCCCGGCCATTCCTTTAATTGGAAGATGAAGGGGGTTAAAAAGAAAATATAGTTAGATCAGTTAATATTCCATATTTTAACCAATCCGTTTATCTTTGCGAAGTCAAAAAAAGCAATACAACTTATGAATCTTTTAGAAGAATTTCGTTGGCGTGGGATGGTCCACGATTTTATGCCCGGTACGGAGGAAATGCTGAATAAAGAGAGCGTTGCGGGTTACGTAGGAATCGATCCTACAGCTGAATCCTTACATATCGGTCACCTGGTGGGAGTAATGATGCTGAAACATCTGCAGCGTGCAGGCCACAAGCCTCTGGCCCTTATTGGCGGGGCTACAGGGATGATTGGTGATCCTTCCGGAAAATCGACGGAGCGTAACCTGATGGATGAGGAAACACTCCGCTACAACGAACAAAAAATTAAAGCCCAACTGAAAAACTTCCTGGATTTTGATGATACCAACCGGGAGAATGCCGCTGAGCTGGTCAACAACTACGACTGGATGAAAGGCATGTCGTTCCTGGAATTTATCCGCGACATTGGTAAACACATTACCGTCAACTATATGATGGCCAAAGATTCGGTTCAAAAACGCCTTATCGGTGAAGGCGCAACGGGCATGTCCTTTACGGAATTCAGCTACCAGTTGGTTCAGGGATACGATTTTCTCCACCTCTACAAAACGAAAAACTGCCGGCTACAGATGGGCGGCTCAGACCAGTGGGGTAACATTACCACGGGAACCGAGCTCATTCGCCGAAAGGCCGGCGGAGAAGCTTTTGCTTTGACCTGCCCGCTGATTACCAAAGCCGATGGCGGCAAATTCGGTAAAACCGAAACCGGTAACGTCTGGCTCGACCCAAAAAAAACATCCCCTTACAAGTTTTACCAGTTTTGGCTAAATACTTCAGATGCCGATGCCGAAAAGTACATCAGAATTTTTACGGTGCTAACCAAAGAAGAAATCGATGAACTGATTACCCGCCACAGGGAAGAGCCGCATAAGCGGGAGCTGCAAAAAACCCTGGCTAAAGAAATCACCATCATGGCTCACTCTAAAGAAGATTACGATACAGCGGTGGAAGCTTCACAAATTCTCTTCGGGAAATCAACAGCCGACAAGCTCAAGCAACTTCCGGAGCAAATGATTCTGGATATTTTCGAAGGTGTGCCGCAGCATGAAATAGCCGGCGAAAAGGTAAAAGAAGGCGTCCCTTTGATTGAATTCCTGGCTTCCGAGACCGGCATTTTTCCATCCAAAGGAGAGGCACGCCGCATGGCCAAGGACAACGGCATCTCTATCAACAAAGAAAAGGTCAAACCCGATTATGTGGTAGACGAAAAGGACATCATCGGCGGAAAATACATCATCGCTCAAAAAGGGAAGAAGAATTACTTTTTGGTGATTTTGGAATAGAACGCGTGCGTTTTCAATCATTTTCATTACTTTTGGACTAATTACAGAGTACTAACTACTAATAAAAACCAATGAAACACTTATTCTCAATTCTTGCATTGGCATTATTACTAATGTCATGCAATCAACCGGCGGCAGATCAAAACAAACAAAAAGCAGAAGCTCCTCAGCCTGATGTGGAAGGAGTCTTTGTTCACATTACTGAAGGCTATAGCGATGCTCACAGGGTTTTGATGCCTATGAAAATGGCCGTGATGATGGCTAAAGAAAAGGATGTACTAGTATATCTTGATATTGATGCGGTTCAATTGGTCGTTGAAGATGCTGATGATTTAACTCACGATGGATTTGATTCTTTTCAGACATATCTCAATCAATTGAATGAAATGAATGTGGATGTTTTTGCTTGTCCTACCTGTTTGAAGGTTGCAGGCTTTGAGCCGGGGCAATTGGTTGATGGAGTCCGGACTGCCAATAAAGAAAAGTTCTTTAACTTCACTGATGGCCGGATTATTACATTAGATTATTAAAACGATTAGAAAAAACCGGAAATCCAGTATCTGACTTGGATTTCCGGCTTTTATTTTCTTATCGCGCGATTTTCTCTGAATCATTTATTCGGCCCAAAAATCATCATTTTCATTTCCTACTCTCCTAAACTCCAATCCGCTCCGTCTTTGCGGTCTTTTATGGTGATTCCGGCCTCTTTTAACGCATCGCGAATTTTGTCAGCGGTTTGAAAATCTTTGTTCTTTTTTGCTTCCTGCCGGATCTTTAGAATATTTTCAATAACGCCTGCAAGGAGTTCGTCGTTCTTTTCTTTTACTTTTTCTTCAGGTTCCAGGCCCAGGATTTCTACGGTGTATGATTTGAAAAATTTCTTCAAAACGTCCAAATCCTGCTGAGTAATCTTTTCCGAACCTTCCTTCAGCGAATTTATGATGCGCGAGGCCTCAAAAAGCTGTGAGATCACAATCGGGCTATTCAAATCGTCATTCATCGCCTCGCGGCTTTTCTCTTCCAGTTCTTTGAAAGAAACGGTCGTTTTGTTTGAGGGTTTTATTTCATCTATAATTTCCAGGCTTTTCATCAGGCGCTTAAAACCTTTTTCCGCAGCCCGGAGGGCTTCGTTAGAAAAATCAACCGTAGAGCGGTAATGGGCCTGCAGAATAAAAAAGCGGATGGTCATCGGGGAATAGGCGCGCTCAAGAAACTCGTGCTCCCCGTTGAAAAACTGGTTTAGTGTGATGAAATTACCCAGCGATTTCCCCATTTTCTGGCCGTTGATGGTCACCATATTGTTGTGCATCCAGTATTGGGCCGGCTCATCGCCATTGGCTGCCCGCGATTGGGCGATTTCCGATTCGTGATGAGGGAACAGCAAGTCCATACCCCCACCATGAATATCAAACTTTTCGCCCAGATATTTCGTACTCATAGCCGAGCATTCCATATGCCATCCCGGAAAACCTTGTCCCCAGGGTGAAGGCCAGCGCATAATGTGTTCAGGGGCGGCATTTTTCCAAATCGCAAAATCAAACGAATTTCGTTTTTCATCCTGGCCTTCCAGTTCACGGGTATTGGCTTTTAGTTCTTCCAGCACACGGCCCGATAGTTCGCCATACTTATTGGTATCCTTGTGATATTTCTGCACATCAAAATAAACCGAGCCATTCACTTCGTAGCCGTATCCGGCTTCCAGAATCTTCTTCACCATTTCTATTTGTTCAATAATATGCCCGGATGCCTGAGGTTCAATGGAAGGGGTTTTCACATTCATCTGGTCCATATTACGATGATACCGATCCGAGTAAAAATGGGCGATTTCCATAGGCTCAAGCTTCTCCAGTCTCGCTTTCTTTCCTATTTTATCCTCTCCTTCGTCGGCATCGTTCTCAAGATGACCTACATCGGTAATATTTCTTACGTATCGTACTTTATAACCTAAGTGAAGCAGGTAACGGAATACCAAATCGAAAGTAACCGCCGGCCGGGCATGACCCAAATGGGCATCACCATAAACCGTGGGACCACATACATACATTCCAACCATCGGGGGGTTGAGCGGTTTAAAAAGTTCCTTTTTTCTGGCTAGTGAATTGTGTATGTATAATTTGTTTTCCATCCTTCTGCAATTTGATGCAAAGGTAAAAATAAACAGAGATTCCATTTCGCTCTTTTCAAAATCAATCGATTGGAAAAACATTCTAAACATTCATACTTCCAACTCGTTTATTAGATAAATAATTGCATAATCAACTAATATTTTGTCAGAACACAAAGAATACATACTGGAAGAATCCTTATCGCATCTGGTCAATGTGGTGGATAAAATGATGAAAACCACGCTTGCTAAAGCCCTTCATTCAGAGGGGTTTGAAATAACTCCCGAGCAGTTTTCCATTTTGCTGAGCCTTTGGGCTAAAAACGGCCAATGCCAGCACGAGTTGGCATCCTGCCAGGGAAAAGACCGGGCAAGTATCACCCGACTCATCGACAGCATGGAAAAAGAGAATCTCGTGGTGCGGATTCCATCGGAAAATGACCGCAGAATCAAGCTGGTGTATCTCACTAACAAAGCTAAAGAACTTAAGCCCTCACTGATTGATGTGGCTACCAAAACTACATCACATGCTACAGAAGGAATTTCTCAGGATAAAATTCGGGAAACCAAAGAAGTGATTAAACAACTTATCGAAAATTTGAACAAAAATCAATAATCATTGTCTTTAATTGCGTAATCAATAATTTACAAAACAACTATAAATAAATAATTATGAAAACAGTAAAAACACTTTTAATCGCATTCGCACTCATCATTTTTGCGGGCGAATCGTCTATTGCTCAAACTAAAACTTTGGAGATTGATAAACGCTCGGGAACCATTGAATGGAAAGGCAGAAAAGTTACCGGAAGCCACAACGGCGAAATAGACATTAAAAAAGGTTCGTTTACCTTTGAAGATGGCAAATTAACAAAAGCTCATGTAGTAATTGACATGACAAGTATTGTAAACCAGGATTTAGAAGATCCGGAAACCAATGCAAAGCTTGTTGGGCACCTTAAATCCGATGATTTTTTTGGCGTAGAAAACTACCCCGAAGCCACATTTAAATCAACAAGCATTGAACCTCAGGAGTCCGGAAAGTATCATGTGAAAGGAAACATGACAATAAAAGAAGACACAAATCCCGTTGAATTTCCTGTAACTGTTAAAACCAGTAAGAAAGCATTTCGTGCAGAAGGAAGTTTTGAAATAGACCGCTCAAAATATAATGTTCGATATGGTTCAAAATCATTTTTCGACAATCTTGGCGATAAGGTCATTTACGATGATTTTACCATTTCGTTCAATATAAGTGAAAGTATGTAAGGTAAGTTGTTTAACCCGAATCTTTCAAAAAACACCTCATTCAATTGAGGTGTTTTTTTTTGAGATGTCTAATTAGAGTTTGTCTATAAATTAAAAATTTTTTTTAAAGCACCAAATGATAAATTTCATTCCGATAACTATCGGAACCAAAATCCAATA
>CAYFQK010000129.1:0-3823 GCA_964345255.1 uncultured Bacteroidales bacterium
AGGGACTACCATACTCTTCCTTATTATAGGAGTTATGGGATATCAATGGTATATAATGAAAATTGCCACGCTGTTCTTCGCCATGGGAATTTTTTCAGGTATTGCCATGAAAAACAATGCCGACCAAATCACCAAGCTGTTCCTTGACGGGGCCAAAGATATCATGGGCGCCGCACTGATTGTTGGACTGGCCGGTGGTATTATTGCCATTCTTGAAGACGGGCAGGTTATCGATACGATCCTTTACAGGCTCTCGCAGGGAATGAAAGATTTTGGAGAAGTCGCTTCCATCGGAGTGATGTATTTCATCCAAACCGTTATAAACATCATTATCCCATCCGGTTCGGCAAAAGCGGCTCTTACCATGCCGATTATGGCTCCGTTTTCGGATTTGATAAATATTTCGCGGCAAGCCACTGTTATGGCCTTCCAATTTGGTGACGGCTTCACCAACATGATCACCCCGACTTCAGGTGTTTTGATTGGAGTAATCGGTGTGGCGAAGATTCCTTACGAAAAATGGGTGCGTTGGGTATGGCCCCTCATTCTTATCATGATGATCCTTGGATTCCTGTTGCTGATTCCGACGGTAACTATGGATTTGAACGGGTTTTAATCCTTGCTTACGAAATAGAACACAGATGACACTGATTCGAGAGATTTCCACTGATCAGTGTCATCTACTGAACAAGAGTTGTCTAATACTTTAATTCACCTTTACCAGCTTAATCGTCTGGCTTTCGGATTGATGCTTCACTTTCAGGAAGTATATTCCGGATGCTAAGTTTGGCTCCGCGTAGACATTTCTTAGTGGGAAATGCGTTCGTCTTTTCCTTAGGTTTTTTTGAACTTTTCGGATTATGTTTCCTGAGACACCCGCAATAGTGAACGTATAATTCCCAGATTCCATCACATCGAGTGTAATAGTGGTTGTTTCCTTAAATGGATTGGGCGAGGCTTTGTGCAGGTTAAAACTTTTGTTGGAAGCGGTAATCTCTTCGACTCCCACATCCGGGCGGGTTATGGTAATGTTGGTCAGGGTGTCTGACCAGGGAAATTTCAGCCGAAGGCGATCGGTATCCTCCGACCAATAAGCCAGTTTTTGAGACGAGTTATAATATCCTTCATTTTCTGCGATTTCCCATTCGTTTCCATTCACCCTGATTCGCGAGGGTTTACTATCAAAACCATTCACTTCGAATTCCATCGCACGTTCAAAACTTCCATAACCGTCATAATCTTTTGAGAGCGCGAGGGTGATTTCCTCAGTTCCCGATTCACTGCTGAGGGCTAATAACTCGTAGCTGCCTTCTTCCAGATTTCCGCGAGTGGTTCCATCGTCAAAATAGTAGGTGGTGCTTTCGTTGTTGCCTACATCCCCAATGTAATATTTTACCAATAGCGAATCGCTATCGTATTCGGCTGTAGTCATCAGCTTTTCATCGGAGAGCATGATGAAACTTCCGGACCTGATAAACAAAGGCAAATCCCCAATCGGAGCTTCTACCGTGTAGGATTGATTGCCCTCGTAATAATTGTTATTGCGATAATCATACCATTTACCGGAAGGGAAAATCACTTCTTTGGTGGTCTTATTTTCCTCCAGAATAGGTGCTACCAACACATCTTTTCCCCACAGGAACTCATCGTTGATGTTCGCCAATTGTTGATTTTCTGGTTCGTAAAAGTTGACTGGCCGGGCTAATGGGGTTCCTTTTGTGGTGTATTCCCAGGCCAGATTGTAATTGTAGGGTAGAAAGTCGTATCGCAGATTAATCATCTTCCTGACCCTGTCCTGAGTCGCTTCGTTGTAGTATATCGGCTCCGTCGGCACATCCGTTCCGTGTGCTCTCATGACGGGAGTAAAAGCCCCAAGCTGCATCCAACGCGTATAAACCTCCGGTTGCTGACCTCCACCGGTAAATCCGCCAATATCGGAATGCATGTATCCTACTCCACTCATCGACATCCCCAGCATAATCGGTATCTGGGCCTGCAAGCCGCCAAAAGAACGCTGAATATCTCCGGACCAAGGGAACGTGCTGTAACGCTGCATACCCGCCCATCCAGAACGGGAAAGGTTAAAGAGTCTTTTCTGCGGATATTCTTCCTTATGTTTTCTGTACAGCATCCGCTGCCATTCAAGATTAAAGATATTATGCACTTCTTCGGCGCTGCCATCCTGGTGTTGCATTCCGGGGGGATGTGATTCGGGTTCGGCCAGGTCGGTCCACCATCCGGCTACACCCTCTTCAATCCGGTCTTTGTAGTACTGCCACATCCAGTTGCGGGCTTCTCCATTGGTCATGTCCAGCAACCCGGCATCGCCGGCCCAAAAACCCTGCAAAACGAATGGCTCACCGGACTCATGGGTAGCCAACAAATCATTTTGGGCCAGGTAATCGTAGTGATCGGATTCCAACGTGAAATAGGGTTCGGTTATCAAAACCGTTTTAATCCCGTCGCTTTCGAAATCCTCCATCATCTCGACAGGCTGAGGGAAACGTCCAAAATCCCAGTTTAAATCTCCCATATCATTGGTTGAACCAAACCAGTACAAATCCAGCACCAGAACGTCCATAGGAAAATTACCCGACTGCATCTGAGCGACCACGTTTTCAGCTTCCTCCTGGTTTTGATAGCCATACCTCGACTGGATATACCCAAGCGACCAGATTGGCGGAAGCTCCTGTCTGCCGGTAAGGCCTGTGTAATTCTGCAAAATGGATTCCTGAGAATTTCCGAAGATGAAAAAATATTCCATCACACCATTGTCTGCACTATAGCGGACTTTATTTCCTGTAGTAGCCATATTTATGGAAGAGCGCTGATGATTATCGAAATAGAGACCGTAGTTTTTCGAAGAAACTACCAAGGGGATCGCTATATTCAGATTCGGCGCTCCATTGCTGTAGCCATAATGGGCCTGGTTATAAAATTCAAGTGAATACCCCCTTCGATCGACAGGAATGGCTCTTGAGCCGGTTCCGTAAAAATGCTCCTGCTCATCCGCTTCAAATGTAAAAATTCCGCCTGCCGCCGAAGAGTTCACCAGGCTGGAGCTATGCCTCAGCAAATCTTTTGAACCATCCTGCCATTCAATACTTAATGGCGATTTGTAAATTACGGCTTTTTGCCCTCCAATAGAAAACACCAAGCGGTCCTCCTGCTCTTCGACCTGAGGGGTGATATTTTCCTGCCCGGATGTGATCACATAGCTGGAATCAGACATGATTTCATCCTTGTGAACAGACAAACGGATAAGGTCTTCACTCCATGGTGTGAAAACATATTTATGAGTCGTTCCATTTACAATTAACTGATTACCTGAAACTTGGTGGGATTCGTAATCATCGGAAGGTGTGGACAACGGAACAAAGATATCCGAACCATCTTCACTCCGGCCGCTCTGAGAGCCATCTGCATTTCGAAAAACAAAAGCCAGCTCAAGGACCGTCTCGTTTTCCTCAATCCCGTAATAGCTTTTTATATGAAAGGTAAGACTGTAAAGATTCTCACCTTCCCGATTCATCAACACTTTTTCATCATCGGACCCCCAATCAGCAACAACATGTTTCCAATCACTTCCATTATCGCTCTCAAGGGTGATAACGCCTGTATGCACGTACACATCTCCATCAAAATCCATCAAACCCTGATCACCCTCCGTAGCATCAAAGTAAATCGTTACCGTATCATCCACCGTTGCCTCGGAAGGCTCCATGGTTACCACCTGTGCTGTAAGGCCACCCACTAACCACCATAATATCAATGTAATCAGTAAACCCTTTTTCATCTTCTTTAAAATTTGTGGCAAAAATAA
>CAYFQK010000129.1:3923-8925 GCA_964345255.1 uncultured Bacteroidales bacterium
TCAATGTAATCAGTAAACCCTTTTTCATCTTCTTTAAAATTTGTGGCAAAAATAAACTTTCAAGAGGATTTGGATAAAAGAGTTGAATGAAATACGATTATCTAAAGTCAGGATAAAGGATAATATCATTACTCTATCCCCTATTTACTCATTACCCTCTCCCCTAATATCAGGGGGAAAGCTATTTCTAGCTCGCTTAACAGGAGAAACACATACCAATAAACTGCCAACCATCGATTCGCAACAAAATAATTTAGGTATAACGGATCGACCTTAAAGATTCCACTTTAAACCAAATTGAGCGATTTCCGCTCATGACTTAAAATCCGCAGGTAATATTTAAAATTGCCCCGAATTCAGGAATTAAAGACGAATTGTTTTTACCTGAACAGATGAAAAAATATTCGTTAATCATTCGTGCATTCATGGCTAAACTCACAGAATTAGGGCATGATTAAAAAAATTGAAAGAAAAATGAGAAAACGGTTGAAAAAAGAGTAAATTTACTGTACCTTTGGGGTAAAGTTACAGGTTATGTATCAAACAAATAAAATCGACATCATTATGGCAAAAACCGGAGTTAACCGGTTGAAAGCCATAGAAGTGCTGGAAGCCATAGAAGAATACCAGCAAGAACCTCCCCAGGCCAACGAGCCCGACCCTACAGTTTATGCGTTCCCCGTTTCTAAGCAACATCCGCCCAAAGACCATTTTCTGCAAAAGATCATACAGGATAAAGAATCCCGGGATTTGATCATTGAACTACTTAACATTAGCGGGCTGCCCATAAAACTCCTTGCCGAAAAGGTTTTTGAAGTCACCCCCAAAACCCTGGCCTCCTACAAAACACCAGGCAAAGTACTGCCTAAGCGGATGCAGGAGACCGCCATCAAACTACGTGAACTGTACCGCAAAGGCGAAGAAATATTCGGAGATAAAAAGCGCTTCAATGAATGGATGTCCAAACCCGAGCGCGGGGTCAATTACCACATACCTCTTAATTTAATCAATTCCGTGGTTGGCATTGATTACATCTATGATGAGCTGGTCCGCATAGAGTTTGGAGATATTGCTTAGTATGGAAGTCTATCGTATTTCGCTAAGCAAATGGTCGCACAGTCTCAGGGCCTCCGGAAGAGCCGCCCGCTGGAATTCGGAAGGAAGAGAGGTTATTTATGCAGCTGCTTCGCGGTCTTTGGCATGTCTTGAGAACATTGTCCACCGAAATTCCACGGAACTCATCGACCGCTTCAGGGTTATGGTTTTTTATATCCCGGATAATTTAAAAGCCGAATCTGTTTATTTGGCGCAGCTACCCGAGGGCTGGCACTCATCGGATGAGAGTGCTTACTATGAATGCCGCCGAATGGGCGATAAGTGGCTTGACCGAAAAACAGCACCGCTATTGAGAGTCCCTTCATCCATCATTAAAAATGAATTTAACTACCTGCTCAATCCTTTTCATCCTGAATTCGAACACATAAAACTGATTGATAACGAGCCATTTCTTTTCGATCCACGACTAAAGGGGGAGTGATTAAACAAAATTTACAATCATTCCTTTATTAGAAAAACAATAACAATCGATTATGGCAAAAAACATTTCTTCTTATACAGATTTGGCCTCACTCGTTTTACGCCTTGGGCTGGGGCTTATGATGATTTTCGGACACGGACTGGGTAAACTTCAATCCCTTATCGGCGGAAATGTTGAATTTGTTTCCCTATTTGGGCTTCCGCCGGAAGTCAACCTGACACTGGCCATGCTGGCTGAATTTCTGGCTTCGATTTTTGTGGTGATTGGTTTTAAAAGCCGCTTAGCCTCCATCCCGGTAATCATTACCATGTTTGTGGCTGCTTTTGTGGTGCACTGGCAGGATGCCTTTTTCATGATGAATGCCGGCGGCGGTGGAAGCAAGGAATTCGCCATGATTTACCTGGTGGGCTTTTTGGCCATTGCACTTTTAGGTTCAGGAAAATACTCTTTAGATTATGTTATTCAAAAAAGATAAACCCATGAGAACTTTAATATCCGTATTTATAAGTAGTTTGATTTTACTGGCCGGTCTCAATGCAAAGGGTCAGGATAACATTGCTGTTGAAGCGACTTCTCAAAATCAATGGACCGGCCTAACGATAAGCAAAGATAACCGGCTGTTTGTCAACTTTCCCCGCTGGTCAGACGATACGCCTGTCTCGGTAGCAGAAATTGTTAACGGAAAAGTAAAACCCTTTCCTGATGAATCGTGGAATACTTATTCAGGAAACCAAGCCGCGGAAAAAGAATTTATATGTGTACAGAGTGTTTTTGTGGATAATGAGAATCAGCTTTGGGTGCTTGATCCTGCTAATCCAAAGTTTCAGGGCGTTCACAAACGCGGACCGCGACTTTATCATTTCAGCCTTGAGACTAACGAATTGGTTAAGACTTATGACTTTGATGAAGAAATCATTTTTGATAATTCATACCTGAATGATGTCCGCATTGATACAGAGCGGGATATCGCCTACATCACCGATTCCAATGTGGGTGGTATTCTTACCGTTGACCTTAAATCAGGCGAAACCAGCAGATACCTGACAGGCCATTCGTCTGTACAGCCTGAGATGAGCTATCTAAGGTTCAGTAATGGATTATGGAAAAATAAGGTGGCATCTGACGGCATTGCTTTAACACCTGATTACAAGTATCTCTATTTTGCAGCTTTATCGGGACATACGCTCTATCGCATTCCGACATCAAAACTCAATGAGAAAGCTTCTGAAAAAGAGAGAAAAAATGTGGTAGAACATGTGGCTTCTGTTTATGCTACCGACGGCATGCTTTTCGACGATGAGGGGAACCTTTACTTGGGAGCACTCGAACAGAATGCGGTTTACACGCTTACCGAATCCGGTGATTACAAGCCAGTAACTCAGGGGCCGAAAGTGCAATGGGCCGATTCTTTTACCAAGAACCCTGAAGGCAACATTTACTTCACGACCTCCCAGCTACATCTTTCACCTGAACAGCGAGGGCTTTATAAAATCTATCAAATTGAAGAACCTGTCGAAGAAAACAACGACAACATCCTAATGGTCATCACAAGTCATGGAAAACTGGGCGAAACAGAGGGAGAGTCCACAGGCTACTACCTCTCAGAGGTTTCGCATGCTTATTACGAGTACAAGAAAGCAGGTTATAACGTGGATTTTGTTAGTCCAAAAGGCGGAAAATCACCGGTTGACGGCTATGACATGGACGATACTGTCAACAAGAAGTTTGTGAATGATAAGTACGCCCAACAAAAGATAAACAACTCCATGACGCCTGACGAGGTAAATCTGGAAGATTACCGCGGCATCTATTACGCCGGCGGGCACGGCACCATGTGGGATATGCCGGAAAACAAGAAATTGAATTCCCTAACCGCTAAAAAATATGAAACCGGCGGAGTCATCGGAGCGGTTTGTCACGGACCGGCCGGATTGGTCAATGTAAAACTTTCGAACGGCAAATACCTGGTAGACGGCAAAACAGTCAGCTGCTTCACCAACCAGGAAGAAGAAGCTTCGCATGCCGATGTGGTGCCTTTCATGCTGGAGAGTAAGCTTGAAGAGCGGGGAGCCGAACATGTAAAATCCCCGAAATGGCAGAAAAAAGTAGTTGCTGACGGCAGACTGGTAACGGGCCAGAATCCGGCATCGGCGAAAGGCGTGGCGAAAAAGATGATAGAGATTATTGGGAGGAAGTAGGGTTTTTTTAAGCCAATGCCAAAGCATCAAATAACAAATCCCAAATTTCAATCAAAAAACAAAATCCAAATTCCAATGATTATAAACAATTTAGTTGGGCAATGTATCTTAAACCCTTTGGAATTTGGAATTTACAATTTGCATCTTTTTTGATGCTTGCTATTTGGAATTTATTGCTCCTTATTCTTAAACCACGTTTTTTGAAAACGTCTTACATCCACACGCTCCATAATTCCTTCTCTTTTTCCGGTAAGGTATTGCAGGAAATGATCGGCAAAGTAGGGGGCCAGCATAACGCCTTTGGTACCCATACCGTTAAAAATCATCAAGTTTTCAATTTCGGGATGAGGGCCGATTAAGGGCCTGCGGTCTCCAACAGTAGGTCGCACAGCTGCCTGGTGGTCTAAAATGGTGTAGGGCACATTCAGGAAATTTTCCAGCGACGTAATGATCTCATCCAGGGCATCCTGCCGGGGTGTTTCGGTTCGGTCATCCCTCCAATAGGTAGCGCCCACTTTGTAGTAATCATCCCCCAACGGAACAATCCATACCTTTCTGTTAATAATGTGTTCAGTTTTAAGCTGCGGCGCATGAATGATGATTACATCCCCTTTTGCCGGCTTGAGAGGAACAAAATTGAACCAGGGATTTTTTTCGACCAGATATCCTTCGCAAAAAATCACTTTTTCAGCATGGATATTTTTCCACGACACGCCTTTTTTCTGAATCATAATATCATCGTATTGAATTCCGCCCGGCCAGAAACGTTCCTGTTTTTTCAGGTGGCGCTGGTAAAATTCAATCATTAGCTTCACATCAATATTCCCGGCCTGCTTAATTGATGCACTGCCATAGGGTTGCTGCACAATATCCTGATGAAAATATTCTTTAACTTCAGGATCAAGAAAATCGTTTTCCTTTGCTGCTTCTCTCCAGCCGGACTTTTCCTGCTGATTAAGGATCCGAATCAGTTTTCTTGGAAAATAAATTTTTTGATTAAGATCCTTTTCAAACTCCGGGTAAAATTCATGAGCGAAAGGGATGATTTCATCGGCCTGCCAGGTTTTACCCAACGTGCGGAACAACACCGGGTTGAACATGCCCCCGGCTATCCGCGATGAGTTGGATTTTCCGGGCTTATCCACCACAATAAAATCCTGGCTGTATTTCTCCATCGTTCTGGCAAGGATAGTTCCTGCCAGGCCACCACCTACAATCAAATATTTCGTCTCTCTTCGCTTCATGATTATAAACCAACCGTCATCCC
>CAYFQK010000130.1:0-8875 GCA_964345255.1 uncultured Bacteroidales bacterium
CCATAAAATGGTTCATGCCAATAGCCCAAAAGAAAGAAATACGAGGGGCGAAAGAGTCGATGTCCATTCCCGCATCCAATCCGGCACGAATGTATTCCAGTCCGTCGCATAGGGTGTAGGCCAGTTCGATATCCGGGGTAGCGCCGGCTTCCTGCATGTGATATCCTGAAACGGAAATTGAGTTAAAGCGCGGCATATTTTTCGACGTGTACTCAAAGATATCCGCGATGATCTTCATCGAAGGTTTGGGCGGGTAGATATAGGTGTTACGGACCATAAACTCCTTGAGGATATCGTTTTGAATTGTTCCGGTGAGTTTTTCAAGCGGAACCCCCTGCTCCATTCCAGATACGATGTAGAAGGCCATTACCGGCAATACGGCTCCGTTCATGGTCATGGAAACCGACATTTTATCCAGTGGAATCTGGTCGAAAAGCACTTTCATGTCAAGGATGGAATCCACGGCTACACCGGCTTTTCCTACATCCCCAACTACACGGTCGTGGTCCGAATCGTACCCGCGGTGTGTGGCCAGGTCGAAGGCAATTGACAATCCTTTTTGACCGGCAGCCAGGTTGCGGCGATAGAATTTGTTCGATTCTTCGGCTGTTGAGAACCCTGCATATTGCCGTATGGTCCATTTGCGCATGGCGTACATGGTGGCATAGGGCCCTCGCAGGTAAGGCGGAATACCTGCCGCAAACCCGAGATGTTCGAGGTTTTCAAGGTCGGCCTTCGTGTAAGCGCTTTTTACGTTAATTTTTTCCGGTGTTTCCCAATCGGCGACTACGCCATTTTGCTTTTCCCACTCTTTCGGATCGAGAGAAGATTTTGGGGAACGCTTTAAATCTATGTTTTTAAAATTTGGTTTCATAATTTTCAAGCTTTTAAAGTGAGCAGTTTATGATTCAATCCCCAGTTCTCGCTGGTAACCTTTCAGTGCTTCAAGAACATTTGATTTCATATGAATGAAGTTTTTGATTCCCTTTTTCTTAAGACCTTCAATAGAGTCTTTCGGGTATCCTGCTACCACCATGATGGCTTTGTTTTTCAATAAATCATGAGCTTTGGGTGCTATTTCCGCATATTCCTCATCCGAGCTGCAAAGTACCACGATATCACTGTCTGCTTTGATGGCTGCATCCACCCCTTCTTCAACCGAGTCAAAACCATTGTTGTCCACCACTTCATAACCAGCACATGCGAAAAAGTTGGATGAAAATTGAGAACGGGCCTTACGCATTGAAAGGTTTCCATAAGTCAGCATAAAGACTTTCGGACGGTTGTTGTTTTTGGCATACTGGTCGGTGTGGTATCGCAGCAGCTCAAATTCCTGTGCACCTCTGTAAGTTTTCAGGGTTTCCACTTCAGCATCATCCAGAGTCTCATCTTCTATCTCGAAAAGCTCGGGGTCGAGTTCTTTTTCCTTTTGCTCTGAAAAGTTTGGGTACTGATTAGTTCCCAAAAGGGTTTCCTTGCGGGTGGCAAGGTTCATATCCCGCTTTTGGGCGGTCTCTTTAATATTTTTCTGGACAAATCCTTTTCGGAAAGCCTCTACGAACCCCCCTTCATCCATCACCTGGAGGAAAATATTCCATGCATGTTCAGCAATTGAATCGGTAAGATTTTCAATGTAGTATGATCCGGCAGCCGGGTCGGCCACTTTATCCAGGTAGGATTCTTCTTTCAGCAACAATTGCTGGTTACGTGCAATTCTTTCAGAAAATTCAGTACGGTCTTCGTAAACAGCATTAAAAGGCAGCACCGTGAATGAATGGACCCCTCCTAAAGTAGAGGACATGGTCTCCGTAGTAGTTCTGAGCATGTTAACATACGGATCGTAAATCGTCTTGTTCCATGATGCGTTGCTCGAGTGAATAGTCATTTTGGTGATGCCTGCATCTTTCGGGCCGTATGCATTCACGATGTTGGCCCAAAGGAGCTTTGCCGCTCTTACTTTTGCCATTTCCATAAAGTAAATCGGGCCTGTGGCAAAATTGAATCGTATTTTCGGAGCCACCTCGTCAACTGACATACCCATTTCGGTTAGACGATTCAGGTACTCGGCGCCCATGGCCAGACCATAACCCAGTTCCTGGATAATAGTCGAGCCTGCGTTTTTGAAGCGGTCGGCATGGACGGTCAAGGCATCAAAATTGGGCAGGTGTTCTGTGGCGTTGATAATGCTGCGGGCATGCTCGAACGACTTGTCCTTACCGCGGCAGAATTTTCCGTATTTGACCAGGTGGCCTACCGGGTCGTAATCCACCGAACCATAAATGTTATCGAGGTTCCTGTTGTACTTTTTGCCCAGTTCTTCCACAATGGCGACAATCTTGTGTGCATCTCCGTGAATGAAGTTGATCTCCACGGCTTCGGAATATATATTGTCCATCAACCGCTCGATATCGGTGGTTGTAGGGTGATAATCGTGTCGAAAGACAAAGCCAAGCGAATCAATTCCCTTCATCAAAATGTCCAGGGCTTTTTTATTGGCGTCTTTTATATTGTCAATGAAAATGTTCTGACGGATGCGCCAAACATTTCTTTTGGGTTTGTTGCCCCGCGGATAGGGATAATCGCCCGGATACGTCTCCAGGTAATTCAGATTTTTCAGATCTTCAGAACGATAGTAAGGTTTTACTTCGAACCCTTCAGGCGTTCTCCAGATGAGTTTTTTTCGATAATCGGCGCCATTCAGATCTTTTTTAATCTGTTCTTCCCACTGCTCTGTTGAAACCGGTGGGAATTCCGAAAAAAGCTTAGAATCGTTTTTCTTTTGATTCATTGTTTTAACTTGCTTTGATTTAACTTAAAGCTGTTGACTACAGCCTGTTTATCAACATGCAAACTTACAACAAAAATTATGACTATAGCTTTTGAAACATTATAAATTGTTATTAAATTCACAGTGATATAAGAATAACATAAAAAACACAAACATAATACGTTAAAGAATTGTTTAATAATAAAAACAATATGAAAATAGCAATCAGTGGAAGCACAGGATTTGTTGGTTCTCATTTAATAGAATTATTACGCTATGAGGGCCATGAAGTTGTCCCTTTGGTGAGGGAGGATTTTCAAAAAGATGAAGTCTCACTCTCTGAAAGGATTAGCGGAGCAGATGGAATTATTCACCTGGCCGGAGCCCCGATTATCAAACGCTGGAATGAGAAACATAAAAAACTAATCTATCACAGCCGGATAGACACTACCCGTTTGCTGGTTAAGGCAGTGAAAAACCTTAAACAAAAACCCAACTTCTTTATAACCACTAGTGCAACGGGAATCTACAAGGATGATCACGATTTCGAACATACCGAAGACGATTACAAATACGGTGATGATTTCCTGGCAAAAGTGACTAAAGACTGGGAAGCAGAAGCTTATCTCATTAAACCTTTTTCCCGTTTGGTAATTTTCAGATTAGGGATTGTATTGGGCAAAAACGGAGGAGCACTCAAAACGATGCTGCCGATCTTTAAGCTTGGAATAGGCGGGAAGATCGGAACCGGCCAGCAAGGCTTTTCCTGGATACACCTAAAAGATTTAATTAAAGCGTATCATTTTGCCGTCGACAATAAAGAGGTTGAAGGCATATACAATCTCACAGCCCCACAGCCTGTGACGAATGAAGAATTTACCAAAGCGCTCGGCAAAGCAATAAAAAGGCCTGTTGCCATCCCTGTGCCAGAATTTGCTTTAAGATTACTCTACGGCGAAGGAGCAAAAACACTTACCTCAGGGCAATTTGTGCGACCCAGGCGCTTAATAAGCCAGTCCTTTAAATTTGATTATCCTACGATTGAAGGGGCGCTAAGGGATATTGTTGCGGAGTAGGGGGAAGTTTGTGATTTGTTAATTGGTTAATGACGGAAATCACAAATATCAATATTCAAATTCCAAATAAGTACCAAATCCCAATTTTCAAAGGAAGAAAAGAGAAAATGCTTGGATATTGAAAATTGAAATTTTGGAAGCCAGTTTTTGGTAGAAATGAGGAGGTAGAAAAAAGGGCGCGCTGGTTTTATAAAAATTTACAAACATGTCAGCGTGCCCTTTTCACCTTTATCATCTTTTTAATTGATTGCCAACTGCTTAATGCCAACTGCCATTTGAAACTATTAACTTAGAAACCGATAAACATAAAAACTTATGTACCGGTCTACTCCACGATCGTCATTTCCTCAACCAGCCGGTCAGCGCCGGCGAATTTGTCCATGATGAAGAGCACATAACGGATGTCGACGGTGATGTTTCGGCACATATTCGGGTCGTACATCAGGTCGCTCATCGTCCCTTCCCAGTTACGGTCGAAATTAATACCGATGAGGTGTCCATCGGCGTTCAGCACCGGGCTTCCTGAGTTTCCTCCACTGGTGTGATTGGTCGCGATGAAGCATACCGGCATGGCTCCGTCTTCGTTCCCGTAGCGGCCGTAATCCTTTTCTTCGTATAGCTCCACGAGTTTGTTCTTGATTTCGTAATCCGGATTTCCTGACCGCACCTTACCTATCACCCCTTCCAGCGTGGTTTGGTATTCGTAATCCACGGCATCTTTGGGTTCATAGCCTTTAACCTGGCCGTAGGTTACACGCAGTGTGAAATTCGCGTCAGGATAGAACCGTTTATCAGGCTGAAAGGCTTTTAGCCCTCTGACGTAAATGCGCTGCAGACTATCCAGGTCATTTTCGTGTTTGGCCATCGCCGGCCTGACCTTGCTCATGTAATTTTTATACAGTCCGTTGCTTAGTTTGTAAGCGGGGTCTCTTTCAATCTTTTTGTGTTTGCGGGTTTTGTATCCGTCAAGGAAATCTATGACTTTCTCCTGCGAGGTCATGAACGAATCTTCGAAAAGCTCTGTGGCATACTCACTAAAATCCGCATCGTATTCCTCTATGATTTCCTTCATCATCTCCGGCTGCAAATTGAAATTCATGTGCTGGTAAAAGCTTTTCATCAATGCCGTGGTAACTTCTTTGTCGATGGGTTGGTAGTAATCCTTGAAGAATCCATTGGCTTTGTTTTTCAGCTTATCGATTTCTTCCCTGATTTTTTCCTCATCCGGATCATCCTGTTTACTGAGCGTTACAAGCTTATCAAAGTTTCGGGCAAAGCTTGCGATTTCGATGTTATAAATCGTTTCAATCAGGTAAGCCCGTGCTTTGCGGTACTTGGTCAGGTCATCGTAAATGGCGTTAAATTCAGTTAGCAAACCCTCGTATTTTTCCCTGCGTGAGGGTTTTTCGGCCACCCAGGCTTTGAAATCCTTTTGCAGTTCTTTTTTCTTTTCAACGGCATCCATGCGGTCGATTCCGCGGATTATGCCCTGCCATTTTTTCCAGCTGTTGGAAACGCCGGCGTATTTGGCGGCGTACTGAATACGGATTTTATCGCTTTGATTCATGTACTTGTCCATGATATCCAATACCTGGCTGCGGAGGTCGATCCTTGCAGGATAAAGGTCTTTGGTATACATTTCGATGGCTGTGGCCGGGAGGTATTGCTGGGTGCTTCCGGGGTAGCCAAACACAAAGGTAAAGTCACCCTTCTCGTAACCATCCAATGAAATTTTCATATGTTGGCCGGGTTTGTACGGGACGTTATCTTCCGCGTATTCCGCCGGCTCGTTGTTTTCATCGGCGTACACGCGAAAAACGCTGAAGTCTCCGGTATGGCGCGGCCACATCCAGTTGTCGGTATCCCCGCCGAATTTGCCGACGCTTGATGGCGGAGCGCCCACCAGCCGCACATCTTTGTAATCCTCGTATATGAACATGTAATACTCATTCCCGTAGTAGAACGGCTTTGTTACCGCGTTGTAGTGATTGCCTTTTGTGGCTTCTTTTTCCAGCGAATCGATATGCTGCTTGATGATGGCTTGCCGTTCTTTTTCGGTCATATCATCCGTAACTCCTTTCAGAACTGCATCGGTAACATCCTCAATGCGTTCGAGAAATGTCACTTCCAGTCCGGGATTGGGCAGCTCTTCGTCCATGCTTTCGGCCCAGAATCCATCGGTCAGGTAGTCGTTTTCGACGGTACTGTGCGACTGGATTCGGCTGTAACCGCAGTGATGGTTGGTCAGCAAAAGCCCTTGATCTGATACCAGCTCACCGGTGCATCCGCCACCGAAGATGACCACGGCATCTTTAAGGCTTGAATTATTGATGCTGTAGATTTCGTCGGCTGTCAGGCGCATGCCCATCTGGCGCATGTCTTTAGCCACAAACTTGTTTAAAAGCGAAGGAATCCACATGCCTTCCTTGGCATGTGTTTGCGATGCAAACAAAATAACGATGATTAATAAGCTTAATACTTTTCTCATAGATGATGTGTTTAATTGATTTTATTCTTTTTCACAAAAATAAGAAAAGCGTATAATATTATTGAGTTCAGTCTCAATAGCCAATTTACCCTTAAGAGTCTGACCCGATAATTTCAGGAGAATATAGGGGACATAGGTATTTTTAATCTGAGCTCATCACCGTATTGAATTTGAATCATTTTTGTGATATTTTTGTTTACATTAAGCGAACTTAGTTGAAAACGAATATGGCACTAATTACGTTAAAAATAGAGAACAGCAAGCTGAGCTTTTTCCGGGAGCTAATAAAAAATCTGGACTTCGTGCAGGAGGAAAAGGTAGAAGAGTCTGATGTACCAGAAGCGGAAGAGGAATACCGCGAACCCACTAAAGAAGAGATCAAGGAAAATATCCGCCAGGGCTTGCGGGAGGTGAAGCTTATTGAAGAGGGGAAGATGAAGGGAATACCAGCCCGGGATTTATTCAAAGACTTGTAAATGAAGATTTATCTGGTTTTTATTTAAAGAACTAAAAGTTGGCAAAAAGCAGTTGGCAATTTTTTTGCTTGCTCACTGCCCACTACCAACTATTAAGGTATCTTTTGTATCTATGGATTAACAATAATTTCATCGGCTAAGCGGTTTGTATTGACCCATAAAATATTTTCTGCTGAATAGCCAAACGAGGGTATCGAAACATCCCGGACAAAGCGCTAAGCCGGCGCAGGCGACCCGGAGTTCGCGTCCGATACTTAGCAATTCTATATACGGAAAACCACCAAAAAATCATTCATAAACAGCATATCCTTCTTGCTTTTTTAGGATTTGTTTTGTATTATTGTTGGGAGGATGATTTAAAATTGAAGAAGAAACCTTCCGGCTTAACCCCCCTGAGCGATTTAAACGGGAACATCAGCGAACGGAAGTAAAATCATCGGTACATCTTCAACAATGATCGCAGTGTTTCAGGGATTGTTTTATTATCACTAAGTAGCGAGCTAAGAAACAAATGTGTAACGAAAACCAATCGATGAAAACAAACGAACCTAAAAGTAACCCGCGAAAATGCAATGGATTATAAAGGCCCTTTAGCTGAATATAGCCCGGATGCAAAGTAGAATACTATTTTTATCCTTTACCAAAGGAATCCTTAAAAACAGATTTTAAATATCAACGTAAACGAAAAACCAAAGGTTTATTAACGGACAAATCTTTAAGAAAATGAAACAAACCAAATTAATTTTATTCCGGGCGCTGTTGCTTTTGTTTTTCATAAGCGGATTAAAGGTTGCATCAGCGCAAAATTATCATCCCTTCCCGGATAGTAATGCCATTTGGAGCGAAGTGTTTACCAATGGACAGCCACTGGAAATAGATACCTATCAATATGGCATTAAGGGAGACACGCTGATTAATGAAAAATGGTATAAGAAAATTTATCTTTTGAACGACACAACCTACCCTTTACATACAGGTCAGTTTTGCGGCGCTATTCGTGAAGATGATCAAAAGAGGATTTTTGTAGTGGAATGTTCCTGTACATACCCCGGCGTAGATGAAAATGAAGTGTTGCTTTACGATTTTTCAAAAACATCCGGCGATACTGTATATGTTGGTGAGGAGGGTGGTGGGCCCTATGGCATGCCGTTGGTAATTGATCAGATTGATTCCGTTGTAATTAACGATGAGTATCGAAAGACTTTTCACTTCGATGGGTATCCATATTTCTGGATTGAAGGGATAGGTAGTACAAGGGGTTTGTTTTCTCCGATAACATGGCAACCTACCGGTTATCAGGAATGGGATTTGATTTGCTTCAATGAAAATAATGAAGTATTATATCTTAATCCCGATTTCAGTAGCTGCTTCCCCATAATAACGGGAATAGAAAAACACGAAAGCAAACCCGGTGAAGTGAGCATTCATCCAAATCCGGTGACTGATGTAAGTATTATAGATTTTCAGACTACAAATCACTCAAGTTCAAAATATTTAGAGTTTTATAATCTTTATGGAGAAAAGACATTTCAAATAAACATAAAAGGCAAAGAAGAAATCTATATCCATGCTGCCGACCATAAACCGGGTTTATATTTATATCGCATTAAAGGAAAAAACACGCTTCTGCATACCGGGAAAATCATTATAAAACATTAATAGATTGACACAAGTATAAACTATTGATAATAAAGGTATTAAATCTTTTTTATGTAATTTTCAAGTTTAACTTGAAAATTACATAAAATTTATCTACTTTTGAAACATGATAATTAAAAGGGAAATAGAAGGGGAATTAGTCGGCTTGATGAAAGAATATCCGGTGGTAACGCTAACCGGACCCAGACAATCGGGTAAAACTACACTGGCCAAATCCACTTTTCCCAAATTCAATTACTGTAATCTTGAGAAACCAGAAATCCGTAATCTGGCTGAAAATGATGCAAATGCCCTTTTAGCGACTTACCCTCCTCCGGTTATCATTGACGAAGTACAACGGGTTCCTCAATTATTATCTCACATTCAATCAATTGTGGATATCCAAAACACGAACGGTTTATTCTTACTT
>CAYFQK010000131.1:0-8838 GCA_964345255.1 uncultured Bacteroidales bacterium
GAAATATGTTGACTTTTCAGAGCTGGAGACGCTGGTTTTAGACGAGGCCGACCGTATGCTGGACATGGGTTTCTACGAAGATATTCTGCGCATCATCTCTTATTTACCACAAAAGAGGCAGAATCTTTTTTTCTCAGCCACGATGCCCGATAAAATGAGGAAGCTGACAAGTAAAGTCCTTAATGATCCTGTAGAGGTAAATATTGCAATGGCAAAGCCTGTGGAGAAAGTGTTGCAGGTAGCCTATTCGGTTTATGACTCGCAAAAACTGGCCCTGGCCCTGCATATTCTGGCTAATAAAAATCTTGAGCGAACCATTGTTTTTTGTTCGACAAAAAATAAAGCCAAGCAGCTTGCCGGAGAGTTAAAGCAGAAAGGCCTGGACGTGGAAGATATTCACTCCGATTTGTCGCAGGATTACCGTAAGAGTATACTTATGCGCTTTAAGAACAGTCAGCTTAATGTTTTGGTTGCTACAGATGTGCTTTCCAGAGGGATAGATGTGGAGAATGTAAGCTTGATCGTAAACTACGACGTACCCGGAGAGAGCGAGGACTACATTCACCGTATTGGCCGGACGGCAAGGGCTGAAGCCGACGGAGTGGCTATAACCTTTATAGGCCCGGAGGAACAGTATAAATTTGCCCGGATTGAAAAGTTGCTGGGATACGCGGTGTATAAAAACATAAATCCTCACGGGGTGGGCGAAGGGCCTGCATATGCCCCCAATTCAGGGAAGAGATCATACGGAGGTAAGGGCTATAAAAGAAAAGGGCAACGAAAAGGCAGGTGAGCATGCCGGCAGGTATTAATGCATCTTGTCATGCAAGTGAAAAATTATTTAAGCATGGCGCTGTTTGAAAGTGCGCTGAAGGATATTTAAATTAACATGATGATTAACCTTATGATCAGGCTAAAGATTATCAAAGAACCATTGAAAGCCATATATTTGCACGAAATTCAAAAAACACCAGACGTTAAGAAACAAACATTGTATGGATAATTATACGTTAACACATTTACGGCATCTTGAGGCCGAGTCGATACACATCATGAGAGAAGTGGCGGCTGAGTTTGAAAACCCGGTGATGCTATATTCCATTGGGAAAGACTCCTCGGTGATGGCCCGTCTGGCTGAAAAAGCCTTTACCCCGGGAAAAGTTCCGTTTCCTATGATGCACATTGATTCCACATGGAAGTTCAGTGAGATGATAAAGTTTCGCGATGAATATGCGAAGAAGCAGGGGTGGGACCTGATCGTTCATTACAACAAAGAAGGCTATGAAAAAGGGGTAGGTCCCTTCACCCACGGAAGTAAGGTCCATACCGATATTATGAAGACCCAGGCACTTTTGCAGGGGCTGACCAAATACGGATTTGACGCCGCTTTTGGTGGAGCAAGACGTGACGAAGAAAAATCACGTGCCAAAGAGCGTATCTTCTCCTTCCGCGATAGCTTCCATCAGTGGGACCCCAAAAATCAGCGGCCGGAGTTGTGGAATATTTATAATGCGAAAGTCCACAAAGGGGAATCCATCCGCGTCTTTCCGCTCTCAAACTGGACTGAGCTGGACATCTGGCAGTATATCCGTCTGGAAGACATTCCTATCGTTCCGCTATATTTTGCCAAAGAACGTCCGGTAGTGGAGTACAGCGGAGCGCTGATTCTTGTGGATGATGACCGCATGCCAAAAGAATTGGCCGACACAGCGAAGATGAAGAAGGTGCGCTTCCGTACCTTAGGGTGCTATCCGCTAACCGGCGCGGTGGAATCTGAAGCCGATACCGTAGAAAAGATAGTCGAAGAGATGATGACCGTCACCCAATCCGAACGCACCACCCGCGTCATCGACTTCGACCAGGATGCTTCCATGGAGCAGAAGAAGAGGGAAGGATACTTTTAGAAATAGCAAATAGCAATAAAAGAGTGAATGGTTGAATTGTAGAATGGTTAATTGGTTAATTGGTTAATTGGTGATTGGTTGATTGGTGAGTGGTAAAACAGAATAATATTATGAATCAGGAAAGAGGAATTGATAATCTCGAAGTTTATAAACTGGCATTAGAAATATCCGATAAAGCCTGGAATGCATTTAATACTTTAAGCAAAAACTTTCAATACCATATAGGAAATCAGTTTCTTGACGCGGCTGATTCATTAGGCGCCAATATTGCAGAAGGTTACGGACGCTATCATTTTAAGGAATCGGTCAACTTTAATTTATATGCCCGTGGTTCGGCGTTTGAAACCAGGTTTTGGCTGAATCGTCTAACAAAACGTAATCTAATTTCTTCCTCATCGTCCGAGGAGATGGATAATTTGTTAGATGTTTTCCTGAAAAAAGTCAATGCCTACAACAGATATTTACGATCTCAAATTGCCAACAAATGATTAACAAATCAACTAATTGACAAATCAACCAATTAACAGTTTAACAAATCACCTAACAGAAAAAAATTGATAAATGAGCGATACAAAAGAAACACTTGATATTAAAGCTTTCCTGGATCAGGATGAAAAAAAGGACCTGCTGAGGCTACTGACCGCCGGTTCGGTGGATGACGGAAAATCTACGCTAATAGGTAGGTTGCTGTTTGATAGTAAAAGAATATATGAGGACCAGCTTTCAGCCCTGGAGAGGGATAGCAAGCGAGTAGGGCATGCCGGCGACGGTATCGATTACGCTCTTTTGCTGGATGGTTTGAAAGCAGAACGCGAGCAGGGTATCACCATTGATGTGGCTTACCGCTATTTTTCCACCAACAAACGAAAGTTTATCATTGCCGATACGCCGGGTCATGAGCAATACACCCGCAACATGATTACCGGGGGATCCACGGCTAACCTGGCAATTCTGCTGGTGGATGCCCAAAACGGGGTAATCACTCAAACCAAACGCCATACATTTTTGGTTAACCTGCTGGGGATTCAGCACGTGGTGGTTGCTATAAACAAGATGGACCTGGTCGACTATAGCCAGGAGGTTTACGATAAGATCGTCAACGATTATAAGGAATTTATCACAGGCCTGGATATTCCTGATGTGAATTTTATTCCCATGTCGGCCCTGAAGGGAGATAATGTGGTGGATACTTCCAAAAATATGGATTGGTATCACGGCGAGAGCATGCTGGAGTTTCTCGAAAATGTGCATGTAAGCAGCGACCGGAACTTTGATGACATGCGTTACCCGGTACAATACGTAAACCGGCCCTTTGAAGGTTTCCGTGGTTTTGCCTCTACCATTGCTTCGGGCGTAATTCGACCCGGTGAAGAAGTTATCGCACTACCCTCAAGAATGAAATCGAAGGTCAAGCGTGTCATCGGTACACACGGCGATCAGGATTATGCTTTCCCGCCGCAGGCTATAACAGTTACGCTCGAAGACGAGATTGATGTCTCGCGTGGAGATATGCTGGTCCACCCGGACAATCTGCCCAGAGCCGAACGCCATTTCGAGGCCATGCTGGTTTGGATGGACGAAGATCCCATGGACCCCGAAACACAGTTCTATATCAAACACACCACCAACACCACCAAAGCGCGTATCGACGATATACGCTACCGCATTGATGTGAATACTTTGGAGAAAGAAAAGGTCGAAGCCTTTGACCTCAATCAAATCGGGCGGGCGGTAATCACCACGATGAAGCCGATTTTCTTTGACCCCTACGAGAAAGTGGCTACCACAGGTTCCTTTATTCTCATCGATCCGGTTACTCATAATACCAGTGCAGTGGGAATGATTATCGATAAGCTGACCGACAGAGATCTGCCCACCCGTATTACTGATATGGACCGCGAGAAGATAAAGCAAGGTGAAGCGCTTATATCTGATGCTGAGCGGCAGAAAAGGTATAATCAGAAAGGACACACCCTTTGGATAACAGGGCTTCACGGTTCAGGAAAGAATGAGTTGGCTTATACGCTGGAAAAACAAATGTTTGACCTGGGGGCAACGGTTGTTTTGATGGATGGCAGCACGGTGCGCTCCGGGCTGTCGCGTGAGCTGGATCACTCACCCTCCGACCGGGCCGAGCACCTGAGAAGGGTAGCTCATGTAGCCCGCATGCTGAATGACCAGGGCATCATCGCCATCTGCTCGTTTATTTCTCCCGATGAGAATATTCGCTCGCAGGTTAAAAAAATTATCGGCGAAGACCGGGTTCATACCATATTTTTGGATGCGGACCTGGATTTCTGCCGTACTAACAAGCCCGGTTTATTCGAAAAGGCCGATAAAGGGGAATTGCGGCATATGCCGGGGGTCGACGAAGCATATCAGGCTCCCGAAAACCCTGAGATTACCATGAAGCCGGAGGAAAACGGAAAGAATCCGGAGAAAATCATGGACTATCTCAGCCGTAACGGAATTTTTCCTGCGGAGTAGTAGCTTTTGATGAAAAAATAAGGCCCGGAATTCGATTGAGTTTCGGGTTTTTTTAAGATGTTAACTGGTCAATTCGTTGATTGGCAATTGGTTGATCGGTGATTAGTAATTGGTTAATTGGTGATTGGTAATTGGTTGATCGGTGATTGGTTAATTCGTTAGAACCAATACCATCAACCAATTAACTGATAAACCATTCACCAATTAACACGCTTCTGTCTACTTCACTCCTGTATAAATACTTGCAATTCCGAAAGTCAGCCTCCGGGCGGAAGTATCTTTAAAACCTGCCCGATGCATATGTTCCAGAAAGTCCTCACCATCCGGGAAAGCATTCACAGATTCGGGGAGATAGGTGTAAGCCGAGCGGTCTTTTGAGATGATCCTTCCCGCCAGCGGAAGGATGTTGCGAAAATAAAAATTATAAACTTGTTTTACCGGGAATCGTTTAGGGTTCGAAAACTCCAGGATAACCGCTATGCCTCCGGTATTTAGTGTCCGGTACATTTCTTGCAAACCCTTGTCAAGATTTTCAAAATTTCGGACCCCGAAGGCTACCGTCACAGCATCAAAAGTATGGCTTTCAAAACGTAGATTCTCCGAGTCGCCGTTTTCCAGCGTTATGATCTTCTCCAACCTCTTGTCGGCAATCTTTTTGCGGCCATAATCCAGCATCTGGTCGGCGATATCCACCCCAATCACTGCTTCCGGATTGAGCTTTGCTTCAGCAATGGCCAGGTCGGCGGTTCCGGTAGCTACATCAAGAATTTTTTTGGGTTGATGCTTTTTAAGAATCCGGATGACTTTCCTTCGCCACGAATAATCCACACCCGCCGAAAGAAAATGATTAAGGAAATCATACTTTCCGGCGATGTTGTTGAACATCGTTCTGACCTGCTCTTTCTTGCTCATGCTTTTTGTTTTTCCATATGAGGATAGCGAACTAACAACGCATCTTAAAAGTTGTTTCCCTTCGCTTTATACCTTCTTGAGGAAATCGATGGTCTCATCGAGCATTTCATCCGTAAAATCCAGGTGGGTCACCAGCCGGATAGTTTGCGGGCCGAAAGGTACAGCCTTGATATCTTTTTCCGCCAGTTTTTCCATGAACGACTTTTCCGTAAAACAGTCAGTCAACCTGAAGATGACGATGTTTGACTGCACCGGCAGCACCTCTTCCACGTAATGTTGTTCCCGGAGCACTTCTCCTAACTGCCTGGCCCTGTGGTGATCTTCTTTCAGTTTTTCGATGTGGTGATCCAGGGCATATATTCCGGCGGCTGCCAGGTATCCGGCCTGGCGCATGGCCCCGCCCATTACTTTACGGATGCGGCGGGCTTTGTTGATAAACGCTTTACTCCCGGTAAGCACCGAACCCACCGGAGCTCCCAGACCTTTTGAAAGACACATGGAAATCGAGTCGAATAGGTTGCCGTAATCTTCCGCTGTTTCGCCGGTTTCTGCCAGGGCGTTGAAAAGTCTTGCCCCGTCCAGATGATAAGCCAGGCCGTTTTTATCGCACACTGCGCGGATGCGTTTCAATTCCTCAAAGTCCCACAGGCTTCCGCCCCCTTTGTTGCAGGTATTTTCGGCTGCCACCAGGCGGGTCAGCGGAAAATGGACATTGGACGGGTCATTGATATTTTGTTTTACTTGTTCAGCAGTAAAGCGACCATTATCGCCATCAAGCAGCCGAACGGATGCCCCCGAATTAAACCCTATACCCCCGCCTTCAAAGTTGTAGATGTGGGCCTGCCGGTCGCAAATCACTTCATCGCCGGGCTGCGTGTGGACCTTGATAGCTATCTGGTTGGCCATTACTCCGCTGGCGGTAAACAGGGCATCTTCTTTCCCGAATAATGTTGCCACTTTTTTTTCCAGTGCATTTACCGTGGGGTCTTCTTTAAAAACATCATCCCCGACCTCGGCCTGAAACATGGCATTTTGCATTTCTTTTGTGGGCTTGGTGACCGTATCGCTTCTAAGGTCTATCATAAGTCTGAGCTATTTTTACGATTCGTTTTCTGACTAGACGTCATATATTTTTTTCACTTCTTTAATTAGCTTTTCTTTTTCCACGGGAACTACCCCGGCTTCTTCACATACCAATCCCCCGGCCAGGTTAGAGATGGTAGCCATATCCCCGGGGGCCATCTTTTGGGTGAGGCATAATGCCGCCGTGCTTATAACCGTATCACCCGCTCCGCTCACGTCTGATATTTCCCGCTTGTGGGCCGGCTCTTTATAGGTTTCACCATTTCCATCCATTCGGTATTTGATGAAGATGCCTTTTTCAGAGAGGGTGACCATCAGGATATCGCAGGCAAGTTCTTTTTGCAGCATATCCACGGCCTCCTCCAGGGACTTCCTGTCACTTGCATCAAATTCTGTTTTTGTTCCCTCTTTAAGCTCTTTGAGGTTCGGTTTAAAAAGGGTGGCATTTTTGTAGTGCATGAAGTTGTTTTTCTTGGGGTCTATAGCTACCGGCACATTCTTCTTACGGGCAAGCGTGATGACTTCTTCAATCACCTCCTTGTCGATGACTCCCTTGTCGTAGTCCTGGAAAATCACGGCATCGATCTGCTGCTCGTCCATGATATTCCTTATTCTTTTGATAAAAAGTGCTTTTTCCTTACCGGAGATGGGATGGGTTATCTCTTCATCTACACGAAGCATCTGGGCATTATTTCCCAATACCCTGAATTTGGTAGAGGTAATCCGTTCCGGGGAACGAACGATTCCTTGCTGGGCCATCCCCTCCTGCTCGAGTAGCTCCAGGAATTCCCTGCCCTTCATGTCTTCCCCAATCACAGAACATAAAACAGGACGGGCGCCGAGCGCTTTAATGTTTCGGGCCACATTTGCGGCGCCCCCAAGGCGGTTCTCCCGTTTTTTAACGGCAACAACGGGAACAGGAGCTTCCGGTGAGATGCGGTTGACAGTGCCCCAGATGTAAGCATCCACCATGATGTCTCCCACGATAAGTATTTTTTTGTTTTCAAACTGCTCAAAAAGTTTGTCTATTTCCCCGGATGTGAGCATTGTTTAATGTTTTCGATTTGCGCAAAGGTAGAAAAAATAGAGGCATGGCGATGTTTATCTGCTCCAGTAAGTTAAAAATCAGTAGCCTTCATCTTTGAAAAACGCCGCGTGTGATGGGTCACGCAATATTTTAGATACAGTGGTTTTCAAATATTTACTAAAAGTGTAACTTATTGAAGTAAATGACGAGATTTCTCCTTCCCATGTTTTGCATCTAGCGAATTTGAGAGGACTAATTTCTAATAAAACAAAACATGGGTCGTGGAAATGACGAATTTAGTGGGAGGCATAAGGAAAAAGGTCCACAAAAATCGCTGCCCTTTTAGGCGTTTTTTGTGGGCCTTTTTCTTTCTAATTGTTCCAAAATTTTCGTCATTTCGACCAAAGATACTGATCGCCAGCAAAGTATATGAGGGAGAAATCTCATATTTTTTAGTGATGATTTTATTTAGTATTTAAGTAAACACCTCAAAAAGTTCGTAAAAGGCTTTATTTTTGCTCATTAAAATAATTTAGCGCTGCTGGCGTTTATTTACAACAAAAAATAAGGATGTTGAAGAAGCTAATTATATTCATCGTTTCAGGATTACTGATTTCAGTGGGATCGCTGGCGCAGGAAAACCTTTTTAAATCGAAAGTAAAAAACCTGCCCAACTACGATTATGCGCCCTATCATTTTGGATTTGTTCTGGCATTAAATCAAATGCACTTTACGATTAAACCGGTCGATGAACTGCACTTGATGAGTTTTGAGGAAGCCCAGGCAACGGATGTGAATCAAAACCTACCCTATAATGTAGACAAAATCGAGGTTCTGGGCATCAATTATCAACCTGAGTATGGGTTTACTGTTGGGATAGTTGGAAATTTGAGATTAGGAGAATACTACGATTTAAGATTTATTCCCTCACTTGCTTTCGGAGAGCGTGTTATCAATTACCGGGTCAATGCTATGGATTATGAAGGAGACAATATAGTGCAGGATTCGCTGCTTACGATGGACAAGAGAATCCCCTCAACCTACATTGATTTTCCGCTGACGGTCAAATATAAATCAAAGCGATATAACAATATCCGGGGGTATCTCCTGGGTGGAGTAAAATACAGTCTTGACCTGGCATCACTATCTGATGCACGGCAGCAGGAAGAAAGTCCTAACAACATCCTTGTTAAACTTAAGCGACATGACTTTGCTTTTGAAATAGGCGTGGGGTTTGATTACTACCTTAGCTTTTTTAAACTGGGTACGGAAATAAAAATGGCTTACAGTCCTTTTGACCCACTCGACAGGGAGGGTAACATGTACACCGAATCTATCGGAGAGCTTAATTCGAAATATTTTCAATTATCATTTACTTTCGAATAACTTTTTTTACTGATTTTATAAGGCTTTGAACACAGAAAA
>CAYFQK010000132.1:0-8773 GCA_964345255.1 uncultured Bacteroidales bacterium
GGGCAGGTTTTTGGTATTCTGGGGCCTAATGGAAGCGGAAAGACCACAACGCTGGCTATTTTGCTGGATGTAGTTAATGCTGACCAGGGTGAGTTTGAGTGGTTTGGACAAAAAGCCGGTGCAGACCAGCGTAAAAGAATTGGTGCGATTCTTGAAGAACCCATTTTTTACCCTTACTTAAGTGGGCTGGACAACCTGCAGCTTACCGCTAAAATTAAAAAAGCCTCTTATGAGAAAATAAGGGAAGTGTTAGAGCTGGTAGAACTTTATGAGCGCAGAAATGACAAATTCCGCACCTACTCTTATGGCATGCGCCAACGCCTGGCCATTGCCGGAGCATTGCTCAACGATCCGGAGGTGCTGATACTTGACGAACCAACCAACGGATTAGACCCGCAGGGTATCGCCGAAATCCGGCAGCTCATCAATAAAATAGCCTCACAGGGAATCACCATCCTTTTGGCCAGTCACCTTCTGGACGAAGTGCAGAAAGTATGTACCCATGTAGCTATCCTGCAAAAGGGAAAGAAACTCGTGTCGGGAAGTGTTGAAGAGGTGTTGCAGGAAACAAAAAGAGTAGAACTTGCAGCCCCGGATATGGAGCAATTGCGCAGCCTCCTGGAAAATATGGAGGAGGTTAGCAGCATCAACGAGGAAAAGAACCTGATTCTGGCCGGGATAAGCAAAGAATTATCCAGCGATGAACTCAATAAAAAACTGCTGGAAAAAGGGGTAGCGGTATCTCACCTTGCAGTTAGAAAGAAAAGCCTGGAGCGCTATTTCCTGGATGTTCTCAATCAAAACAATGATCAAACAAACTAATCGTCATGCTGCATTTACTCTCAATCGAATATAAAAAAGTACAGAAATACAAAACCTTTTGGATACTCATTGGCCTTTTATTTTTAATGATGATACTCGTCTTTCTGGGAGTACAGGGTTTTCTGGACGAAGTAGTTGAAAACAGCAAAAGAAACAGTCCGGTAGCCCTGCCCCAGGTTAGCATTTACAGTTTCCCCGATATCTGGCATAATATGACATTCCTGGCTGGTTATTTTCGGCCCATTTTAGGAATCGTCATGATCATTCTCATCTCAAATGAGTTCCATAACAAAACCATCCGTCACAACATTATTAACGGCATGAGCCGGCAGGACTTTTACCTGGCTAAGGTGTATATGATGCTTTCCATTGCCGTTGTTTTTGTTATCCTCCTTTTTATCAGCGGAACTGTTCTGGGACTGATCAATACCGTCAACCCCTCATTTGGACTATTTGTCGAAAGGCTGCACTTTGTGGGTGGATTCCTTCTGGAAACCGTCTTTTATCTTTTCTTTGTGCTTTTCTTAAGCTTTCTGTTAAAGCGGGCAGGATTATCCATCGGGCTTCTCATCATTTATACTTATATCATAGAACCCGTTATCGTTTATAAGCTCCCGGATACCCTAAAATCATGGATGCCTTTACAGGCTATCGGCGATATCATTCAGTTGCCCAATACTCAACTGATGAGGCTATTTAATTTCCAGTTTAGCGACACCCTTTATTATTCACAAATAGGGAGTGCAGCGGTGTGGGCGCTGATTTTTGCTTTTCTGGGGTATCGATTGGTTACTAACAAAGATTTGTAATCAAATGCCCTGCGATTGCCAGATGACGACAGAATAAACGCCAAAACGAAGAAAACGAAAGAGGGTGTAAAGGAAAAACTTGCGGGCAGGATAACTGGAAGCCCCCACCAGCATACAAATGGCGCTAAAGGGGACGGGAGTGAGAGAGGCAACGATTAACAGAAAAAACCCATACCTGTGAAGCAATTTCTGATATTTTTCGAAATACTTTCTTCGCGCAAAGCGAAAAAAGAGTGTTCGGTTTAAAAATTTGCCGAAAAGAAACCCTATCACCCCTGCACTGTACGATATCAATGCCAATAAAATGATGACCTCGGTGTATATCAAAATGCTGCCAAGCTTGGTTCCCCAAATCATAAAAAGTTCAGGTGGAATAATACCAAAGAAAATTTCTGATAAGGTATAGATGAGGTACATGAGCAATGGCTTGTCGTAAAGGGGCTGGAGGTATTCTTTGAATTGATTACTGAAGCCGTGTTCCTGAAATAAAATGAACAAAGCCACTATGGCAGCGAGCCAAAGCAAACCCCGGACAAGATTTTTGAGAAAAAAACGATATCGCTCAGGTATTTGATTTAACATGCTTTATTATCTGGGATTTCAAAGATACTATATTGTACCGACACATCAGATAACGCATCCCTTTCTTTTTTGTTTTTCTACATCAAAAATATCAATACTAACTATTTTCCTGCTAAGTTTTGGCTCCATTTATCGTTGTAACTAAAAGATTCCTCACTGCATCACTCCGCTATCGCTCCGTGATTTGCTACGGAATGAAGGGTGATAGAGAGTAGAGGTGGAAAAGGCGCGCAAAAAACGCCGAAAAAAGCAGCGTTTTTTGCGCGCCTTTTCCTTTGTCTTCCCCAATATGCGAGTCGTTTCGAACAAGATACTGAGCGGAAGTGAAGTATCGCAGGGAGAAATCTATGGAATTTATTAAATGACCAGCAACGAAAAACAGAGCCGGGTTCCTCCCGCCTAATGAGTTACGTTAGTTGTTTGCACGGGAGCCTAGCTTATTTCAAAGTGTAAATGCGATTTCACTAAATAATTACCATGCTTTTAAAAAAGTGAAACTTTAGTTAGTATAATTTAATCTTCTGTTCTCTCCTGAGCTTTTACCCCTCCGTTACAGCCAAAGATTATTGATAAGGTTGAATAGCTTTTTCTTGCTCAAAGGCTTATCCATATAGGCATCGCATCCTGAGGCCAGTGCTTTCTCCCGGTCGCCTTCGAGGGCATAGGCAGTCTGGGCGATGATTTTTATATCCGGGTTAAATTCTCTTATCCATCGCGTAGCTTCATAGCCATCCATGATGGGCATTTTAATATCCATCAGCACTAAATCGATACCCGGATCAATCTTCACCCATTCCACCGTCTCTCTACCGTTTTTGGCATGGATTATCTTTTTAACGTGATTTTTAAGAACTTCATGGAGGAAAAATTCAGAAGACTCTTCATCTTCGGCAATAAGCACTGTCAGTTTCTTTTGCTTTATATCATCAATAAGTTCCTCTTCCGTCTGGTTTTTCGCCGGTTGTTTTTGTTCTGCTGCAAGATAAGGCAGGGTAAAGTAGAAACAGCTCCCCTGCCCTTCCCCGGATTCAACCCATATTTGTCCGCCCAGCATTTCCAGGTAGGATTTGGAAATGGCCAGCCCCAACCCTGAGCCCTCAAAAACTTCGGTATCCTCTATATCGGCCTGTTCAAAACGGTTAAAGATAGCTTCCTGCCTTCCAGCGGGAACTCCCATGCCGGTATCCTTAACATAGAACAATAAGTGATTCTCATAAATTTCCACCCCCATTTCAATGCTGCCCTGCCGTGTGTATTTTATAGCATTTTTTATGAGGTTGGTCAGCACAGATTCCAGTTTAGAAATATCGGTCTCCGCTATCACTGATTCACTTTCGGGGGGAAGATGTATCTCAAATTGTAATCCTTTTGTCTTTGCCTCAGGAGCAAAGAAATCATAATGGTTTTGCATCACTTCAGGGATATCCACCTGCTCTGTGAATACACTCATCTGGCCTGTTTCGATCTTGGAGATCTCAATCAGATCATTCACGGTATTCTGAAGGCGCTGGCCGCTTTTTTGGATAATGGAAATATAGGTTTGTCTCAATTCCTCCTGAAGGGAAGGCTCTTTCAGGATATCAGTAAACCCTATAATCCCATTCATGGGGGTGCGTATTTCGTGGCTCATGTTGGCCAGAAAAGCGGATTTTAGGCGATCGGATTCTTCCGCTTTATTTTTCGCTTCGATGAGATCTTCGTTGATTTGTCTCAGCTCTTCATTCAGACTTTCATACTCTTCATTTTTTTCTTTGAGGTGATATTCTGTACTTTTTAAATCGGTAATATCCAGGTGTGTTCCAACAACGCGAATTGTGTTTCCCCTCTCATCAAACACGCCTTCTGCCCTGGAGAGTATATAGACCCAATGCCCCTCTTTATGCTTCATCCTAAACTCTATCTCAAAACGATCTCTTTTGCCATCCAAAAGCTCTTTTATAGGTCCCCACGCCTTTTTTAAATCTTCGGGGTGGGTAAGTTTTTCCCAAACTGAAAACTCATTTGAAAGTTCATGATCCTCATAGCCTAAGATTTTTTTCCACATAGGAGAAAGATAAACTTCCTGAGTTTTTGGGTTCCAATCAAACAATCCATCCTGCGAGGCTTTCATGGCCAGGTTAAAACGCTTTTCACTGGCTTTCAGTTTTTCTGTAGCCTCCACCCTGTCTGTTATATCTCTTACAAACTCAACCACCCCTGTAACCTTGTTTAATTCCGGATTGCGCATGGGATAGCTGTATAGCTCTATCCACTTAACCGAAGCCCCCGGATAGCCCGGCACAATGTTCTTTTCAGTTTTACCTGTTTTCATGGCCCGCAGCGTAGGGCAGGGATCACAAGGCTGGCTGGCATTATGATAACAGGTAAAGCACTTTTTACCCTCCAGGGGCGTGCTTTCACTGTACCATTTTTTCATTACCTTATTGGTATGGCGAATTGTCAAATCAGGATTTATCACGCTTATGCCATCCTGAATACTTTCAAAAACAGCATCAAGAAAATACTTATTCTCCCTCAATTTTGCTTCAGCCTGTTTCCGTTCGGTAATGTCCGACATAAAGCCCTCGAGAATATTCGTTCCATCAGGGGTGGTTGAAACACAAAGCCCGCGTTCCCAAATCCATTTTCTTTCTTTATTCTTCGTAATGATTCGATACTCTGTTTCAAAATGCGACGCTGCATCAATGGCGTTTTGCACGGCCTTCCACACATCATTCCTGTCCGACGGATGGACAAGGCTACCATATGAGACCACCTTATTGTTTACCATATCATCAGGCCGGTAACCGGTAAGGTCCTGACATCCCTCGCTGACGAATTCCATTGTCCAGTCTCGATCATTGCGGCAGCGATAAGCCATCCCGGGTAGATTCCCAATAAGCGTCCGGTTTTTTCGCTCACTCTCGAGGAGCTTTTGCTCAGCTTTTTTTTGCGCTGTAATGTTTTTAAACACGCAATAGGTTTGCCGGAAGCTTCCATCCGGATAGTACCCGGAAGAACCCTCAAATGTAATGTCAAGGTAGTCCCCGTTTTTGTGGCCGATTTTAAACTGAACATCATGAATATATCCCTGCTTTTTGAATGCCGGAAAGTTTTGGCGAAAGTGGTCTTCCCATTCCGGATGCAGAAATTGTGAAAAGTTAGTCCCAATAACCTCCTCACGCTCATACCCCAGCGTGCGGAGCCAGGAAGGATTCACATCCAGGATATTGCCCTCGATATCGAGCGATTGATAAGGTAGCGGGGCATTTTCGTATAGCGCCCTGAACTTTTGTTCGCTTTCCTCCTTTTTTGCAAGGGCCATCCGTTTTTCCGTAATATCGGAAACGAACCCCATATAACGCTCATCGGATAATTTCACACTGTCTACCTGCCAATAGCGTTTCTCCCCTTCTTTTGTGAGAAAGGCAACCTCACCACTCGATTTCCCCTCATCAATAGCTTTTTGAAAAAGACTTAAACCCTTTTCCCGATCATCTTCAGGTAACATTTCCGGGATAGATCTCTGCTGCAGCTCATCCTTACTGAACCCGGTACTTTCACACGCCGCCGGATTTACCTCAATAAATTTTCCGGCTTTATCGGTTATAAAAACCCCGGTGGGAGCATGCTCTATATAGGTTTTGTGGCGGTTCTCAAATTGCTTAAAAGCTTTCCGGGTTTCTTTCAAATGGGTGATGTCAGTGGCTGTATGAATAACTTTTTCAAGATTTCCCTCTTCATCGAATACCGGGTTACAATCTACCAGGTAATGGCCTCCGAGGGCTTCCACTTCCATGACTGCCCGCTCTCTGCGGCCCGATTGGAGCAAGGATTTCATTGGGCAGTTTTTAGGCGATTTACCATCGGAATGAAAGACTTCATAGCAGTACATTCCTCTCAATTCCTTTTCCGTCTTGCCGGTGGCCTCACGGGTGGCATTGTTGGCTTCTAATAATTTAAAATGTGGCCCGAGTATGATAACCGGATGGCTGATTTCGTTAAATACTTTCTTGTAGTAATCATTTTTTGTTGGCATAGCCCACCTTTTCCACAAAAATAACGATTTAAATTATACTTTCTCACTTGCTTATCAATTCAGTAAGAGAATCGTCTTATTTTTTCTCTCCTGCAGCCGGGAGCTTAAAATAAAAAGTAGTCCCTTTTCCTTCTCTGGATTCCAGCCTAAGGGTTCCGCCCAGCATTGCAGCATAGGCTTTGGAAATAGACAGGCCCAGGCCGGCTCCCTGGTAGGTTCTTGTATTGCTGTTATCGGCTTGCACAAAGCTATTAAAGATAGATTCCTGCTTTTCCGGGGGTATTCCAATACCGGTATCTTTAACAAAAAGCTCAAAATGACGCTCAAGTTTTTTATATCCCAATTCAACCTCGCCCTTACTGGTAAATTTAAAAGCATTCTTCACCAGCTTTAGCAGTACTTGCTCAAGTTTATCTTTGTCGGTATGTACTATCGCTTGTTCATCCTGCAAAGGTTTTGTGATCTTAAAGTAAACCGGCTTATTTAGGCCGTTGCGCTTAATATCAGCATGGATAGCATCAAGCATTTGATTAATATTGACTTTAGATGTGTTGATCTCTTCCTCAAGGGATTCTATTCTGGAGAGCGCGACTATCGAATCAATAGTTTCGACCATTCTTTGTCCGCTTATACGAATACGCTGAATATATTCCTGCTGCTGTTCCTCTGTCATTTTTTCGTCCCTCAGCAACTCAGAAAATCCCATAATCCCATTAACGGGTGTACGAATTTCGTGACTCACATTATTTAAAAATGCAGTTTTCAGCCGGTCCGATTCTTCAGCTTTCTCTTTCGCTTTTATCAGGTTATCCTTATACTCATTCTGCCTTAGCGTAGCCACAAGCAAAGGCGAAATAAACTCGCACAATTCCATTATCGAGTTTAAATCATTATCCGTATATCCTCCTTCTTTATCAGCAAGAACAATTTGACCCAGTAATTCTCCTTTTACCAAAATAACCGCAGCCATGGAGTTTTTCAGCTTAATGTGTCCTTCAGGCACTTGCAAAGCATCGTTCTTTATGAGCGATTTCCGGGTTTTCAGGCTTTCACCCCACAATCCTTTCCATTGTTCCCTGGGAAATCTGTTTGTTTTGCCTGGTATATTGCATTTCTCCCAGATGTCTCCCGTCATGGTGGGAATCACCAAATCTCCTCCGCTTATATACCCAAAAAAACCGTATGTGCTGCTAAAACTCTCCAATACAATCTGCAATACATTATGGAAGACCTCTCTTTCCGGGGAAGTTACAAAAGACTGGGCAATCTTTTTCCGGATATCAAGATTTCGTTGATTGAGCCTGATGTTGTTTTCCATGATTTTCCGCCCGGTGATATCCTCGCCTGAAGCAATACCTGCCGGCTTTCCCTTGTAATTAATGTTTGAAGTGGTCATTGAGAGCCATTTTTCTTCGCCGGCCCGGGTAACTATTTTTATATCATACTGCTTTATTCCGATGTCATATTTCTGGCGCTCGCGACCTATAGAGCGTACTTTTTCCTGAAAATCGGGATGAACAATATCCCAAAAGTTCAGGCGCAGGAGTTCAAAAAAAGTATAGCCCGTTATGCGCTCTGCAGCTTTATTCACGTAAATAAACCTGTCATTATGATAAAGAAAAATAGCCGATGGCAGGGTTTCGGTAAGTGTTCTGAATTTTTGCTCACTCTCTCTCAATTTAGTCGTTCGATCATCCACTTTTTGCTCCAGGTTGTCCTGATAATCTTTGTTTTCCTTCACAAGCCTGATGTGCTCACGGGCTTTACTAATTGTGTGGGATAAAATATCGAGGTTTTCAACGGGCTTAATCAAATAATCCCAGGCTCCATACTTTAAAGCTTCTATCGCATCGTTCATGTTTCCCTGGCCAGATACTACAATAACGGGAATGTCATTAGAGTAGCTGCGGATATGCTTTATAACATCCAACCCGTCCACCCTGGGCATCCGTAAATCCGTCAGAACAAGGTCGGGGAGGTACTCATCAAATAAACTCACTGCTTTTTTCCCGTCTGCAGCTGTAATAATGTGATGATCGAATTTGGAAAGGTGGTGCATGAGACTGTTCAAAAAAACTTTATCATCATCTGCTATAAGAATGTTTAACTTTTCCATCATAATCGTTCCTGTCGTTTTTTGTCCGGAATGATATTCGCTATAACGCAAGACTGCAAATCCAATAACCAGCAAGCACCTCTCAGCGGCTAGCTATGAAATTATTAGCGCCAATAAGTCTACTAAGTTAAGAAATTGTTAAAAACAGCAACTACACTTATTCCGATTTTAACATTAATATGTATTTCATTAGAAATGAATGAATTGATTTTTGACCTCCCTCACTACGGATTTTGATTAATATAAAAACACATTGCGGTAAACGAGGAGGCTTCTCGCTTCGCTCGAAGCGGCTCATTTCAGAAGAGGAGAAATGAAAAAAGGCAGGAAAAAGCGCTGCCCCCTGTGGCGCTTTTTCCTGCCTTTTTTCCTATACCTTCCATTTAACAAGTCGTCTCGAAGCACCAGATCAAAAAATTGCTCCAC